>NZ_DATDGQ010000339.1:0-4241 GCF_036522015.1 Binatus sp. (SeqCode) | reverse complement strand
CCTTGTACATCGTGCCGATGAAAAATTTCTCGCCCTTGCCTTTTGCTTTTTGCATGAAGACGCGTTTGTCGTTTTTCAGGATCTCGAAATAGGCGTCGCTGCCGTCTTTTGCCTTCGCATCGAAGTAGACGCGAGCGACGTAGGGCTGCATGGTTTCCTCTTGATGAGGGGTCACGACGGGAGGCTCGGCGCGGGCGGTCGCGGCGAATCCTGCGGTCAACGTCAAAATCAAGATGGCGGGCAAGGCGGCCCGCCCCACTGATGCGGCGGATTTGCAGAGATCCGGCACGGTGAAAACAGCAGAAGGCGAGGCGCTACGCGGGCGGCGTCGAGGCTGGCGCCGGCTCGATTTGCGCGACGACCGGCGCGGGAGCTTTGTAGCCGCATTCCTTGTTGGCGCATTGCCAGGTGATGCCGGTGCGCTTCAGGTCTTTCTCGACCATGTAGTTCGCGCCGCATGACGGGCACGGCTGCAGGACGACTTTGTTCCAGGCTGCGAACTTACATTTCGGATAACGGCCGCATCCGAAGAAAATTTTGCCGCGGCGGCTGCGCCGCTCGAGGATTTCGCCTTCTTTGCATTCCGGGCACGCGACGCCGGTCTTCACCGGGTCGGATTGCAGGCGCTTGATTCCGTCGCAGTCCGGATATCCTGAGCATCCGAGGAATTCGCCGAAGCGTGAGCGGCGCTTAACCATCGGCTTGCCGCATTTTTCGCAAACTTCGTCCGAGGGCACCGGCGCGGACGGCGCCTTCATCGTGACGGTGCCCTGGTCGTCGCGCGCGATCTCGCCGGTGTTGGTGCATTTGGGGTAGTTCGAGCAGGCGAGGAACTCGCCGTTGCGCCCCCATTTGATCACCATGTCGCCGCCGTCGAGCTCGCATTTGAGGTCGGTGGCCAGCCCCTTGTGCTTGACCTCGGGCATTTTCTTTTTCGCATCGGCCAGGTCCTTCGCGAACGGGCCGTAGAAGCGCTTCATCGTCTTAACCCAGTTCTCGGCGCCCTCTTCAACTTTGTCGAGGTCCTCTTCGAACTGCGCGGTGAAGCTGGATTCGAGAATGTCGGGGAACGCCTTGACCAGCATGTCGTTGACGACCCGCCCGAGCGATGTCGGACGCATCCGCTTGCTCTCGTCCTCTTCGACGTACTCGCGGTTGAGGCTGTTCATGATCGAGACATAGGTGGAGGGACGGCCGACGCCCTGCTCTTCGAGCACCTTGATGAGTGTGGCCTGCGTGTAGCGTGGAGGCGGCTGCGTGAAGTGTTGCTCTGGATCCAGCCCGAGCAGTTTCAGCGTATCGCCTTCGTCAAGCATCGGCAGCGTGCCCTCTTCGTCCTCGGGCTCGTCCTGGCCCTCGATATACACGCGCATGAAACCGTCGAACTTCATCACCTGGCCGGTCGCGCGAAAAATCGCGTCAGCCGATTCGATGTCCACGGTGGTTCGGTCGTACACGGCGGGCATCATCTGGCTCGAGACGAAGCGATTGTAGATAAGCGTGTAGAGCGCGAGCATGTCCTTGTCGAGGAAGCGCGCGATCGACTCGGGGTCGCGCTCGACGGCAGTCGGGCGAATCGCTTCGTGCGCGCCCTGCGACTGCTTGCCGGATTTGTAAAAGTTCGGCTGGTCGGGAATGTACTCTTTTCCGTAGCGTGCACCGATGTGGTTGCGGACGGACTCGAGCGCCTGGTCCGACACGCGCGGCGAATCGGTACGCATGTAAGTGATAAGGCCGACCGCGCCCTCCTCGCCCAACTCGACGCCCTCATACAGCTTCTGCGCAATCTGCATCGTGCGGCGCGGCTGATAGTAAAGCTTGCGCGACGCCTCCTGCTGAAGGCGCGACGTGATGAACGGCGGCGCAGGACTGCGGCGGACTTCCTTGCGCTCGACGCTTTTGACCTTGAAGGGCGCCGCCTCAACGGCCGCGATGATCTCCCGGGCCTGCGCCTCGGGCAGCTTGTACGCCTTGTTGTCGATACGGTCGTCTTTGTAGCTGTAAAGCCGCGCCTTGAACGGCGGTGGATTTTTTCCAGTGAGGCGCGCGTCGAGGGTCCAGTATTCTTCGGCGCGGAATGCCTCGCGCTCGCGTTCGCGATCGACGATTATCCTGAGTGCGACGGATTGCACCCGTCCGGCGCTGATGCCGCGCTTGACCTTGTCCCAGAGCAGCGGGCTGAGCTTGTATCCCACCAGCCGATCGAGCACTCGGCGCGCCTGGTAAGCGTCAAACAGGTTGTGATCGAGCTTCGAGGGATTGGCGACCGCCTCTTTGACCGCGGCGGACGTGATTTCATGCAACAGGACGCGGCTGACCTTGGACCTGGTCTTACCGAGATGCTCGGAGATATGCCACGCGATAGCCTCGCCTTCGCGGTCGGGGTCGCTGGCGAGATAGACGTTATCCTTGCCCTTCGCCGCGGCCTTGATCTCGCTGAGGACCTTCTCTTTGCCCTTGATGGTGACGAAATCGGGCGCGAAATTGTGCTCGATATCGACCCCGAGCTTGCTCTTGGGCAGGTCCACGACATGGCCGACCGAGGGCATGACCTGGTAGTCGCTACCGAGATAGCGCTTGATGGTTTTCGCCTTTGCGGGCGATTCGACGATTACGAGATTTTTTGCCACCGATTTAGGCGCCTCCAAGGCCCCCGTTCCCCAACGCAGGTTTCGCGCCAGCCAAAATCCCCGATGCTACAGGGCTTACACCCTGCCAGACTTATGCAAGCGAGAAAAGCTTGCCGGGATGCTGGGTGACGCGACCTTCGAGTTCCAGTTCCAAAAGTAACCTAAGCACGGTTTGGGCATTTAGCCCGGAGGACTCGATGATCGAGTCAACATGGAGTCTTTCAGAATCTTTTAGATTATTTAAGATAGTTATAGTACTGTCAACGGGTCCTTCAGGAGTCTTGGCATCTATGGACGCTTGGGGCAAGTGCGCTACTTCTGCCACTGCACTTGAACTAGACGTTGGCGGCGCAGGAACTTGTTCAATCCGGGCGGCCTTTTCCATCGCTTGCGGTCTGCCGACCATCTGAGGTGCGAGCTCCTCGATTACGTCCTCGACGCATTCGACCAGCTTCGCGCCCTCTTTCAGCAGGCGATTGCTGCCGCGAGTCTTGCCGCTGAGCGGACTGCCGGGAACGGCGAACACCTGGCGATCCTGCTCGAGCGCCATCCGCGCTGTGATCAGCGATCCACTCTTCTCGGCCGCCTCGACGATCACGACGCCGAGGCAGAGTCCCGACAGGATTCTATTGCGAGTCGGGAAATTCTCGGCCAGCGGCTGCATTCCGATCGGCAGTTCACTGATGAGCGCGCCGCCGCCCTTGATAATCGCCTCAGCCAGCTTGCGATGCTCACCGGGGTAGATAACGTCGACGCCGCATCCGAGTACCGCGAGCGTCTTGCCATGCGCGTCGAGCGCTCCCTGATGGGCCTCGCCGTCGATTCCGCGCGCCAAGCCGCTCACGACGGTGAAACCCTTGGCCGCGAGCTCGAGCCCGAGCCTCTGCGCCATCCGCCGCCCGATATCGCTGGCCGCGCGCGCGCCGACGATCGCGATGCAATTGCTGTCAGTCAACGACGCTGTGCCGCGCACGAACAGGAACGGCGGCGGGTCGGCAATCTGGCGCAAGTTGGGCGGATAGTCGGCGTCGCTCCACTTGACCAGGCGCGCGCCGATGTTCGGCAGCTCGCACAACTCCTTCTCGAGCGGCTCGAAGTCGCGGAACTCGGCGATACTGGATGCGGTGTTGCGCGGGACCCCGGCCGCGGCGATCGCGTCGGGACTGAGCTGAAATATTTTTTCCGGCGTGCCGAACTTTTCGATCAGCAGCTTGCAGGTTCGCGGACCTACTCCATGAACCCGTCTCAATGCGAGCCAGTAAACGTCTGGTGAAGGCATACAAACAATAAGTTGTTCTCAACGGCGAGGATTCGCAACCTTGTCGTCCTTCAATACAGTTGCTCACCTTTGATCCTCTCCCATTCTGGGAGAGGGGAAGAGACGAGTCGCAACCTTTGCTGTCGGTGCGGCGTACCTAAAGAGGGCCAATTTGCGCTGATGCGGCGGGTCCGTTTTATTGACCCTGCGGAATGAATCGCATAAGTTACGCGCAACCGTCTTATCTGCTACTATTAGCCAATTGGCCGCCTGTGCTTGCGGCTGACGGGAGGATTTGGGTATTGAGCGCATCACTAGGAACGATGAATTTCACGGGAATGTCCGCGGCGGAC
>NZ_DATDGQ010000338.1:0-2478 GCF_036522015.1 Binatus sp. (SeqCode) | reverse complement strand
GAGCGGACCCAATCGGGATGCACGCCGCGCGCGACGTCGCGCGCAAACGCGGTGTATACGTAGCGATCGGCGAGCACGATCATGCCAGCTTTGAGCGGCGGCAGGATCTGGTAGGTCAGGCGGTCGGCGAAGTCCACCGCGTGCAGCAGCGAGAACGTCGTTGGCGTCAGTAGATTTTTTTTCTTGCCACGTTGCATCGAGCGCCGCACCAAGCGCGAGGAATTCCACTCGGTGAAGTGAACCGGGTAGCCGCGCGCGCGGAGCCATCGCTCGAGCAGCAGCAGTTGGGTCGATTTGCCGGAGCCGTCGATTCCCTCGACGCAGATCAAACGTCCCTTGTAGGGATGCGGAGTTTCGAGCAGAGTTTTGGGCGCAGTGCGGGTCCTGGGCCTGGAGCTGGTCGAAGACGGAGAGACGTGGCCGTTAGAGGAAGGAACGACCGCGGGCAGCTCTAACGCTGCAGGACCACCTGGCGATCCAGTAGCCTCGACAGGAGGTCGGTCCTTCTCTCGCATGTCCATAGTTCGAGGTCAGCCTTCTCGCGCTTCGAATCGACTCCGACGATCACACGACCCGGTGAATATCTGACCTCGATATTTTTAACCACACCGAAGTGGCTTCGATCCAGCGCGTCAGCGACACGCAAAATCGCGGCGAGGCCCCTGATCACACGGCGCTTGGCGGGGCTGAGCGATTTCAAATCCGGCGAATCGAGCTTCGGAGCCTGTTTGCGGTGTCCGCGAGCCGCCTGTGCGATGACCTCGATTTCGTCAGTGTCGAAGCCGAACAGCTCCGCATTGTTAATCAGGTAGTAAGAATGGCGATTGTGCCGGTCATGATCAATCGCGTGGCCTATGTCGTGGAGTAAAGCCCCGAATTCAAGGAGTTCTCGCGAGGACTTGGGCAGGCCCAAAACCGGCGCGGTCGCGTCGAAGAGCTTCAGGGCAAGCTTCGCGACCTGTTTGCCATGCTCGTTGGCGCCGGCGAACCGGGTAGCAAGCGCGCCGACCGAGCGGCGGCGGGCGTCGGCAGCGGAGCGCGAATCGATCTTATGCGCGAGTCCCAGCAGCACGCCCTCGCGCAGCGCCCAGGTGCACGCGACGAGCTCCGGCGCTCCGGATTTTTTCAAAATAAAGTTCACGAGCGTAGCCGCGGCGGGCATCAGGTCGACCCGCTTGGCGTCCATCCCGGGAAGATCGACGCGGAGTGCCGCGTTGGCCTCGACCAGGTCGCGCGACAGATCTGAAATCTCGCCGGCCGACGCGCTCGCTCCATGCAGGCGGCCCAGCTCCTCGCCGCGCGACGATCGCGCCATCGCGACGAGCGTGTTGATCGTGCCCGACGTTCCGATCGCGCGCACCACACCTGCGCGCTTCGCCTTGCGCATCAGCGGGCCGATCGCGCGTTCGAGATGCGCCTCGAGCCTGGTCAACTGCGCGCGCGTCGGCGGGTCGTCGAGCAGGAAGCGCTCGGCGAGTCGCGCCGCGCCGAGCTTTACGCTGCGCATCCAGAGTGGCTTACCGTCGCGCACCAACACCAGTTCGACGCTGCCGCCGCCGACATCGACGAGCAGATGAGGTCCGCCGTCGAGACCGAGGGCGTGGCGCGCGGCCTGGAAGATCAGGCGAGCCTCGTCGAGGCCGGAGATCACCTCAACCGTCAAGCCGGTCTCACGCTTGATGCGGCGGATAAATTCGGTGCGATTGCGCGCCTCGCGCACGGCGCTGGTCGCGACGGCGCGCAGACGGTCCACGCGGCGCACTCGCAGCAGGCGCTTGAAGTTCACCATCGCGCGCACCGCGAGGTCCATCGATTCAGTGGTAAGCCGGCCCGTCGTGAACGAGCGCCTTCCGAGGCGCACCATTTCCTTGACGCGGTCGACAACCTCGAGATGGCCCTCGCGGCTCACGTCGGCCACGATCATGTGGACCGAGTTGGATCCCACATCGATCGCTCCCAGCCGCATGGTTAGAAGGTACCGTCCCAAGCGCTCGATGTCATCCATATGACCCCACATCCGCACCGGCGCGGAAGAAATCGCGCACTCCACCTGCGCCGATTAGAAGCGACGCGCATTACACTGCGATGAACGCAGAGTGTCGAATTTGTTTTTCGCAGTATCATCGGAAATCCATCGAGCCTAGTCTGAAATGAGCACGCAGCACGGACGATTTGCTTGGCAGCCGCAGCTTCAACCCCGATTGGAACCGACTTTCCCGAGTACGGGTCCGCCAGCCACAAGTGGCTGATCGCGCTGGCCGTGATGCTCGGCACGACGCTCGAGGTGCTCGACACGTCGATCGTCAACGTCGCGCTGCCGCACATGCAGGGCAGCTTTTCGGCGAGCGTCGACGAGATTGCCTGGGTCTTGACGAGCTACCTGGTCGCCAACGGGATCATGCTGCCGATGACCGCATGGATTTCGTCCCGCTTCGGCCGCAAGCGTTATTTTCTGATCTCGGTGTTCGCGTTTATAAC
>NZ_DATDGQ010000337.1:0-4661 GCF_036522015.1 Binatus sp. (SeqCode) | reverse complement strand
ACGGCTATGGCCACTACCGCTACGACCACGAGGGCACGCGCGGCCGCCGCGTGATGCATATCGAGCGCGGGATCTTCGGCGGCTTTCTCAATTCGCGCGCGACCGCCGCCGTGCTTGGCGCGGAGCCCAACAGATCGGCGCGTGCGAGCGAAGGCTGGCACGTGCCGCTGATCAGAATGTCCAACACCTTTTTCCTGCCAGGTGAGACGCCGCCCGAAAAAATCATCGCCGGCGTCGAGCGCGGCTACTACGTCTGCGGCCATCAGATCCCGTCGATCTCCGAATCGCGTGAGAACTTCAGAATCTCGGCACGGCGCGTTTATGAAATCGAACACGGTCGAATCGGGCGGCTGTATCGCTCGGGCAGCGTGATTGCGGATTCGAAAAGTTTCTTCACCAACGTGGACGCGGTCGGTAACGACCTGCGGCTCATCGCGATCCCCACCTGCGGCAAGGGCCAGCCGATGCAGGTCAAGCGGATGTCCAACGGCGGTCCGACTCTACGCGCGCGCGCGCGCCTGGCGGGCAGCGGATGCGTCCGCTCGCCGAACTCAAGTCGTTCACTCGCGAAGCGTCGCGGATTCTCGCGCGCGAGAAGGATCTGGGGAGCTACGAAGTTTATTGCGCCACCGCGGAGCATCGAATCGCCCGCCTGGCCTACACTTCCGACATTCCAGGCCGCGGCCTCGAAGAGTTCAAGTCGCTTCATGCCGACGGATTCCAGTTGCGGATCGCGATGCGCCGCGATTCGCACGAAGTCGGCGCCGCATTCGAAGCGGGAGATTTCACCTCCGACTCCGTGCGCGACGCAATCCGCCAGGCACGCAGCGCCGCCGTCGTCGATCCGCACTTCTCCGGGTTTCCGACGGCTGCACTCGGCCGCAAGCTGGTGCCGTCCGAAAGGAGCGATCTGGCAAGAGTAGGTGACAGCGCGATCGCAGCGGCCGCGTGGGACGTGCTCGACGGTGCGCTCGACACATTCGCGAAACGCCCGGCCGACGCCCGAACTGCACATCCCGGCCTGATCATAGGTGGCGACGTATCCGTGATTCGCGATCGAGTCGCGATCTTCAACTCGAATTTCGCGGAAGTTCGTACCGATGAGAGCGCGCACTTCAGCGCTTCCGTCACATCGATAATCGAATCGCTCGATGCCAAGGGCACTGCGACCGCGCTTGGCGATTCCACCGCTGCGATGCGCCGCGACGCGCACGTCATCGGCGGTGACGCCGTCCGCCGCGCGCTCGCGCTCTCCCACGGCGCCCGGCCTGCGGCGGGGAAATTTCGCGTGGTGCTCGGACCGCAGCCGGTCGCCGAGATTCTGAACTACATGGTGATGGGCTCGCTCACGACCGGCGCGTTTCACGCCGCCAGTTCCGCTTTCCACGCAAGATTCGGCGCGTCCGTGATGGATTCGCGCCTGAGCCTCGTCGATGACCCGGCCTTTAGTGCGGGCGCGATTCGCCGTCGAATCACTTGCGAAGGAATCCGCACGCGCCGCGTTGAATTGATCCGCGACGGCAAGCTGGCCGGCTTGCTCTCGGATTTCTACGATACCCACCGCTTGCTCACCGACGAGCATCGCGCCGAAAAGCTTGGCAAGAATGCCCCCGCCAAACTCGACTTCCCTCCGCTCAGCGGTTACCGGCTCGGCGAAGGTGGCGGCAGGCGCTTCGACGCGAGTCCCGGTACGGCGGGCACCAACGTCGTGATGCGCGCGCGCGGCGGGGTCAGCGACCGCGAACTGGTGCGCGCCGTTGGCGACGGAATCTACGTCGGCCGCATCTGGTACACCTATCCAATCAACGGCCAGCGCGCGGGAGATTTCACCTGCACCGTCACCGGCGACTCGTACCTGATTCGCGACGGTGAAATCGCCGAGCCGCTGGCGCCCAACTGTTTGCGCATCAATGCGAACATCGCGCAGGTTTTCGAGCGTCCATTTGCGGTTGGGTCGCGCCCGCGACCGGCGACGGTGTGGGGCTCGCCCGAGGCCTACTACGTTCCCGCGATCGCCGCCGACTCGATCGCTTTCGCCGAAGTCGCTGCCACCAGTTAGTCGCGATGCTGCGTCACATCCGCGCGATCACGTCGCGCGAAATTTCGTCGATGCAATCGTTGTAGCCGTCCATCGGAGGATTGATGAAGACTTGCGACAGGCCCGCGCGTTCCAGCGAGCGCAGCCGCTCGACGACCTCTTCTTTCGTCCCGATTATCGTCGTCGCCGCGATCGTCTCGGGCGTCACGTACTTCTGCTCGAGCGGCGCAACGTACGTGCAGTGGCCGATGTGCAACTCGAGGTAGCGCTCGGCCGCCGGCGTCTTCATCTTCGCGACGTACTCCTCGTACGCCTTGTACACCTCGGCGACCGCCTCCGGCAGATAGCCTGCCCGCGCGTATCCTGCGGCGATCGCGTGAAAACTCGCCATCACCCAGTGCCCGGTCATCGCCTTCACGCGCGGCGAATCAAGTTTCTCGCCCGGCCGCAACACGCAAATATGCGTCAGCGACACGATCGGCATTTTGTCCGCGTTGCGACCCACCTTCGCCGCACCCACCGCGATACTTTTCCGCACCACGCCGATTCGATCGGCATCGGTTATTCCCGTCGTAATCGCGCCGTCGCCAAACTCGCCCGCCAGCGCCAAAGTCTTGGGCCCGTTGGCCGCCACATACAGTGGAATCCGGTCGTCGAGGTTGATAAAGCGCCGGTCGCGATGCAGGTAGCGGATTTTCCGGCTCAGCCCTTCGGCGTTGTAAATCGCTTCGCCGTCGTGAAGCAGATCGTGAATCACACGCACCTGCTCGCGGAACTCGGCCTGCTTGACCGGCGGCAGACCCATCACGCGCCGCCCCGTGTGCCCCGTGCCAAATCCCAGAATCACGCGTCCCGGCGCGAGTTGGTTAATCGTCGCGATCGAATGCACCGTCACCGGCGCGATCCTGTTTGACGCTATCGCCACGCCGGTGCCGAGCTTGATCTTCCTGGTGTTCACTGCCGCCAGCGCCATGCACGCGTAGGTGTCGCCCCAAATCATGTGCGAGTCAGGAATCCACGCGTGCGTGAAGCCGCGCTCCTCAGCGTATTTGACGTCCGTGATCGCGCGCTCCGGCTTGGTGAAAATCAATGTTCCAAAATCCATAGTCCGGCTCCTCTCGTGGAACTCGACTATAGCCGACCTTCACCGCAGCTCGTCAAAAGGGAGCTACGGTGCGACGCCGACCGCCGCGAACACGCGATGCAGCACGGGCATCGGATCTTCAGGCCATCGCTCCGCCAGCATCGCGCGCAGCTCGTCGTCGAACGCCGCAACTGCCTCGGGAGCAAGGCTCGCGCCCACTCCCGCGCTCGCGCGAATCCGCCCGCGCCACACTTCATGCGTGTAGATGGCGTCGAGGTCGAACGAAAACGTTTCGAGATTTTTGAAGCCCGCGATCGCCATGTCGCGCGGCCAATTCGGATGGATCCCCAGTCCGCCACCGAACTTCCATTTCGGATTGTGCTTCTCGATCAGCTTTTCCGTCGCCTCGACCATGTTGCCCGGCAGCGGAATCCAGTCGAAATGCGCAATCACGAGCTTGCCGCCCGGCTTCAACACGCGGCGCGCCTCCACTGCCGCGCGAGGACGATCGAACCAATGCCAGCATTGACCCGCCGTCACGAGATCGAACTCGGCCGCCGGCAGTCCCGTCGCTTCCGCCGCAGCATTGACATACTTCACGACGACGCCTGCGACTCGATCCAACTCGGCGGCTTGTTCCATCAGCGGCGCCGATCGATCGAGGCCGGTCACGTCGCATCCGCGCAACGCCAGCCCTCGCGCAATCGTCCCGGTGCCGGTTCCAAGGTCCAGCGCATGCATTCCCGCGCGCAAAATTCCCGCCACCGCCATCCGCTCGAAAAATTCGTCGGGGAAGCCCGCGCGATGCCGCCCGAAGTCGCTCGCGGTCTTCCCGAAGTCTGCGCGCAAATCCTTGAATCGCACTTCCGCCGAGCTCATACGCCGGTCCTCCGTTGAACTTGACTGTATATAACTGGTCCTATCTGGATGCAAGTTGACTCGATGCCACTTGACGAGGCCCCTGCGCGCATGGCGTGATTCCCATGGTGGCGACGCGCAATCTCGAACGTGCCGATTCCGAACGCGCCGGCATGATGACCGCGAGCGAGGCGGCCGCCCAGCTCGGCGTCAAGCTCGGCACCCTCTACGCTTACGTCAGCCGCGGCTGGTTGAAAAGTTACCGCCGCAAAGTCGGCCGCCAGGCGCTTTATCGCCGCGCCGATATCGAAGCGCTGCGTGGGGTCGTTTCCAACGAGCGCGGCCGACGGGGACGCAGCCTGCCGGCAGCATCGACGTGGGTTACGGTCGCGCAACCGAAGAGCATCGACGACGGCGGGCCCGGCGTTATCGTCGCTGAATCAGCTGTCAGCTCGATCAACGAGGGCAAGCTTGCGTATCGCGGCTATCCGATCGAGGAAATCGTCGCGCATGCTTCCTTCGAAGAAGTCTGCCTGCTGCTATGGAGCGGCGAGCGCCCCGTCGCCGAGGAAATCGCCGCGCTCCGTGCCGAGATCCAGGGCGCGCAAGTGCCGTCTTCTGTTGCCGACGCGCTCGCGGCGGTCGGTGACGATGCGCCCCCGCTGCTGAGGCTTGCGGCCG
>NZ_DATDGQ010000336.1:0-17421 GCF_036522015.1 Binatus sp. (SeqCode) | reverse complement strand
ATGCGGTGCCCATCGCCGTGAACGCGTAGTCCCGGATGAGGGAACGGCGGCTCGCGGGCGGCACGAAATCCATGTCGCCAATCTCCGCGTCGTCTTGCTCGGCCTCTGCCGTCTCCAGCGCGGTCTCGGGAAAATCCTGGTCGTAGGCTTTCTCGGCGGCCGCGATTCTCTCGAGCTCTGCGAGCGTGCGTGGAATGCCATCGATCACCGCGACGATATCTTCGTTCGCCGACATCTCGGCGTTCGCTTCGTCGCGCTGAGCGGAAACACTCGCACCCAAGTCTGCCATGCTGAGTTCGCCGGTCGCCCCGCTCTCGCCTGCCGTGCCGAGATACCCGGTCGCCTTTCCCTGACCCTCATGCTCGACCGCGGCCGAAACCTCGACCTCTTGAACGTTGGACCCCGTTACGGTCTCGCCCCTGGTTTTCGCGCCAGCCTCACTTCTCTTGCGCTTGAAACGCATGAGCGCTTCTTCCAGCGTCAAGATGGTGTCGGTTGGCTTGGCGCCTCCATTCTTGCCCATCGCAGCACCGCCTCCGTGTTAATTAGACCCTTCCGAAGTTAATCGAAGCGCCCTGATTACAGATAGCAGGGAATTGCGTCTAGGCCAACCATGGATCGCACCATTGCTAACAGGAGCGGTCAGGCTCTGTTGAAATTGTCTAACTATCGTTAGATAGCTTCGCTCACCGCGTCTTCGCGCTGCGTCGGCTTCGGCCGCGCCGACAGCGCGGTGTAGTGGCGCAGCGTTTCGCCGATGTAGATCTGGCGCGGCCGCGCGATCTTCTGTTCCGAGTCGCGCACCATCTCGGCCCATTGCGCCATCCATCCTGAGGTCCGCGGTATCGCGAACAGCACCGGGAACATCGTCATCGGGAAGCCCATCGCCTGGTAGATAATCCCCGAATAAAAATCCACGTTGGGATACAGTTTGTGCGAGATGAAGTAGTCGTCCTGCAGCGCGATTCGCTCGAGCTCCAGCGCGATATCGATCAGCGGGTTGCGGCCCGTCACCTCGAACACCTGCGTCGCCATCTCCTTGAGAATTTTCGCGCGCGGATCGTAGTTCTTGTAGACCCGATGCCCGAAACCCATCAGCCGCCGCTCGCCCTCTTTCACCTTCCTGATCATCGCCGGAATATTCGCCACCGATCCGACTTCCATCAGCATCCGGATTGCAGCTTCGTTCGCGCCGCCGTGCAGCGGTCCGTAGAGCGCCGCGATCGCCGCCGCCGCGCACGCGTACGGATCAGGCTGCGAGCTGCCCACCGCGCGCATCGCATTGGCCGAGCAGTTCTGCTCGTGATCGGCGTGCAGGATGAACAGCACGTCAAGCGCGCGCTCGAGAATTGGGTTCGGCTTGTACTTGAGCTCGGTCATTTTGAACAGCATCGAGAGCACGTTGCCGGTGTAGCTGAGCTCGTTGTCGGGATAGACGTAGGGCAGTCCCTTGGTATGCCGGTAGGCGAAAGCCGCCAGCGTCGGCATCTTGCCGATCAGCCGGCGCGTCTGCAGCCGGCGCGATTCGAGGTCGTGAATATCGTTCGCGTCGGGATAGAACGTCGAGAGCGCACCAACCGTCCCGAGCAGCATTCCCATCGGATGCGCGTCGTAGCGGTAGCCCTCCATGAACTTCTTGATATTCTCGTGCACCATCGTGTGAATCTTGATGTTGTTCTCCCAGCGCTCGTAATGCGCGCGATCAGGCAACTCCCCCTTGACGATCAGGTACGCAACCTCGAGGTAGTTACTCTTTTCAGCCAGCTCCTCGATCGGATACCCGCGATACCGCAGGATTCCCTTGTCTCCATCGATGTAGGTAATCCGGCTGCGACACGACGCCGTGTTAGTGAACGCCGGATCGTACGACATCAGCCCAAAATCGTCTTTGCCAACTTTGATCTGCCGCAAATCCGCCGCCCGAATCACCTCCCCTTCCTCGATCGGCAGCTCATATTTCTTCCCGGTCCGATTGTCAGTAACGCTCAACGTATTATTTGCCATGAGGTTCCCTCGACTTGTACATGACGTTCGCGTTCAACATATATGCAGTATGCGTCATTTGCCATTTCATGTCCAAGCCGGTCCCATACTTTTTTCAACCGGTTGTCGTCTCGCAACCGGCGTCGCGCCGTGCCACTCTGTGCGCTTGCGCTCGATGATAAGCGCGTGTCGAAATAATGCTCGATAAACTAATCAGCGGGCTGTCTGCCTTCATCGTCGCGACGATTTCTGCGCTTGGGTATGGCGGGGTTGTGCTGATGATGGCGATCGAAAGCGCGTGCATCCCGCTGCCGTCGGAAATCATCATGCCGTTCTCGGGGTACCTGGTTGCGACGGGGCGCTTCGGGCTGCAGATGGTTGCGATTGCCGGAGCCGTTGGGTGCCTGCTTGGGTCGTATGTTGCGTATTTCGTGGGATCGTGGGGCGGGCGGCCGTTTATCGAGCGCTATGGCCGCTACGTCCTGATCGCGGAGCACGAACTCGAAACCGCCGACCGCTTTTTCGCGCGCTGGGGTTCGCACACCGTCTTCTGGAGCCGCATGCTGCCGGTGGTCCGCACCTTCATCGCATTTCCCGCGGGCGTATCGCGGATGAAGCTCCTGCCGTTCACCATCTACACGCTGCTCGGATCATATGTATGGTGTCTCGCGCTCGCGTACGGCGGGATGAAACTCGGACAGCACTGGAAGGACCTCGCGCCGTACTTTCATCGCTTCGACGCATTGATCGCCATACTGTTGATAGTCGGCGGCGCCGGCCTTATCTATAATCGGGTGAAGGGAATGACGTCCGCATCGAGCTCGGTGGAACCTAACCCCTAACCCCTTCCCGAGCGGGAAGGGGAACAAGACTAAAGCATTGGCAGCGCGAAGCGAGAAGCGATGACGACCAAAGAAATGCCTGACCCGTCCGAGCTCGAGGAAATTTTCGCCAGCATCGATCCGACGCCGGTTCGGATGGCGCATGACTACCTGAACGAAGCGGGCATTGTGTCGTTCGTCTTCGATGCTGCGTCGTCGCGAATGCTCGGCACGACGGCCGGCGTTCCCGTGCGCCTGATGGTTCATCGCGACGCCGTCAAGGACGCGCGCGATCGCCTGAACGATCTGGGCTTCACGGACAAGTAGTCGAGGAGATCATTCGATGACTGACGGCGCCAATCACGGCATCCGCTTTGGACGAATCGCCGCCATGCTGCCAGTTAAGGACATCGCGCGGGCCTGCGATTTCTATACGAAGATTCTCGGCTTCACCAAGGTTTTCGAGAACGGCGACCCCGTCGGCTTTATGATCCTGAAAAAGGATCAGGCTGAGTTGCACCTGACACTACAGCCGAATCACAATGCCGCACCTTTCAACGTCGCGCACATGATGGTGGACGACGTGGACGCGCTCCACGCAATCTGCGAGAGGCACGGGCTGCGTATCATCAAGAGCCTTCAGAATAAGGACTACGGTCTGAGAGCGTTTGTGTTCGAGGATCCCGACGGCAACCGCATCGACGTCGGCCAGCCGATCTGAATTGGCAGCTGCTTCTGAGGCGCGCGGCTACATCGAAAATTGATACGCGCCGATGTCGCAGGCATCGGTCGGGCGAGTCACTCCACGCTGATCGGTAGGCAGGCATTGCGGTCCCGCGCCGGTGCTGTCGTTGGCGCCGGGGGCACCGGCTCCTATCGCGGGACTACCCATCAGCAAAGCTTGCGTCCCGGTAGCGCCGGGCGAGTTGAGTTCGAGCGGGCCAAGCATCGCATCTTCGCCGATAATATTGGTCGCAGTATCGCCGCTGGTGACGCATCCATTGTAATCGATCAGATTGTGCCCTTGTGAATTCAAGTTGCCGCCGCAGTCATTCTGGTCCCCATAGAATGCAGAGTTGCCCGCGATAATCGTGTTGGCGATCGCCGCACTACAACCCAAACTGAAGAGGCCTCCGCCTTTCCCGATGCCGGTACTTGCGGAATTGTTGGCGATCGTCACGTTGTTGAGAACCAGGGTGCCGATGCAATTTATTCCGCCGCCCATCGGCTCACCACCGGTAGCCTGATTTCCGATGATAGTGCTGTTGGCGATAGCGATCTCGCCGCTGAAGATCTCTACTCCACCACCGTTTCCGCCAATCGAAGAATTTCCGCTGATCGTACTGGTGATGATGTTGCTGGAACCGCCGTTGATTGCTAACCCGCCGCCGAACGCATTCGTGATGTTATCGCTGATGGTGGTGTTATCGATGTGGAGTTGCGGAGTTCCCTTGGGCGGATGGTTGCTCACCTCGAAATCGATTCCTCCACCCGAACCAGTCGCCTTGTTATTTGTCACGATACAGTTCGAGACGGCGAGGGTTCCGTCGTGAACTGCGATTCCGCTGGCGGAGCCGTTCTGAATAGTCACACCGGTTAACAACACGGCGGCTTGTGAGATGGAGACGACCGTCCCCTTGGCGCCGCCGTCGATGATTGTTGAACCGGGTCCGGCGCCATTGATCGAGACCGAGATTTTCTCGCCTTTCTTCGAATTCTTTCCGATGCGAATGTTCTCGACATAGGTTCCGGCAACGATGTCGATCGAGTCGCCCGAGTGTGCGTGCTTCAACGCTGCGGCGATGGTCTTGAAGCAGTTCCTGCCGCCACTCGGATTAACGCATATGCTCCGAGCCGGGCGGGCATCGGCGAAAGACGGGCATACAGGGATGGCCACAACCGCGACTAGACAAGCGGTCAACTTAGCGAGCATCCCCCGATTTTTCATGAGACAGAACCATATTGCGGAATCATCGCGATCGCCAGCAGCCCCCACAGCATCACCTCTGTACGCCACACGTTTCCTCAACTATCTTGAAGCCGAAACGCGCAGGCACGGTCCGCGCGAATTCTACGCGCCGAGGTTATTGCGATGCCATACGCAGAAGGTCGAATCTTCAACGACGCCGACAGCCACATCATGGAGACCCGCGACTGGCTGATTTCCCACGCCGACGCTGACATCCGCGAGAAGCTGCGTCCGCTTGCGATCGGATCGGGCGGCAGGATGGTCGATAAGGCGATTGCGCATGCGAACGATCGTGTTAGCGATCCGGCTGCCGTCGCCGACGCGGAGAAGAACTTGATGCTGCGCAAGGGATGGGAAGCGCTCGGCGCTTTCGATCCCAATGAGCGCAGGCGCGCGCTCGATCTGCTCGGCTTCAGCTCGCAGTTGGTCTTTACGACTTTCGCGATCACGCATTTTTGGGGCGAATTCGACCAGGTCCGCTCGACGCCGGAGGTCCTGTATGGCGGCGCGCGCGCGCACAATCGCGCCATCGCCGACTTTTGCCGAGGTGACAAGCGGCTGCTCGCGGTTGGCTTCGTGCCGCTCGACATACCCGAGCTCGCTGAAAAGGAAATCGACGAGGCGGTTCGGCTGGGATGCGCCGCGATTCACATCCCGTCGCTGCCACCGGCGAAAAAATCTCCGACTCATCCAGACTTCAACGGCGTGTGGGCCCGCCTGCAGGACGCCGACGTGCCGTTCCTGCTGCACGTTGGCGGCGGCGGCCGCGCGATCCCCCGCGCATTTCACAACAACGATCGCCCGGTGACCGACTTCCTCGGCGGCGGCGAGAATATCCGCTCGAAGGATTTCATGGCGATCCATATGATGCCGGAAATTTTTCTCTCGACGATGGTCCTCGACGGCATCTTCGAGCAGTTCCCGCGGCTGCGCGGCGGATGTATCGAGCAGGGCGCGATGTGGATCGTGCCGTGGCTGCGTCGCCTCGACATCTCGCAGGCGACGTTCGTGAAATCGGAGAAATATCTGAGCCTGCCGTTGAAGGCGTCCGATTACGTGCGGCGCAACCTGCGCTTCACGCCGTATCCGCACGAGCCCGTCGGATGGATCGTCGAGCAGGCCGGCCCCGAGCTGTGCATGTTCTCGTCGGACTACCCGCACATCGAGGGCGGGCGCAATCCGCTCAAGCGCTTCGAGTTGTCAACGCCGAATCTGTCGGAGGTCGCGCGCGAGAGATTTTACGCCACGAACTATGCGGACATGATGGGCTCGCGCGCCGCCTGATCGACGCGATGGCTCTGCAGTGGTGGCAGCGCGCCGTCTTCTACCAGATCTATCCGCGCTCGTTTGCCGATTCTAACGGCGACGGCATCGGCGATCTCGACGGCGTCACCGCGCATCTCGACTACGTGGAGTCGCTCGGCATCGACGCCATCTGGCTGAACCCGATCAACCCGTCGCAGCTCGACGATTGGGGTTACGACGTCAGCGACTACTGCGGGATTCATCCGGATCTCGGCGATCTCGCGGCGTTCGATCGTCTCCTGGCGGAGGCGCATCGCCGCGAGATCCGCGTGATCGTCGATCTCGTCCCGAATCACACCTCGAATCAGCATCCGTGGTTCATCGAGTCGCGCGCGTCGCGCACCAATCCCAAGCGCGACTGGTACATCTGGGTTCCCGGTTCGCCCGAGCGCGCACCCAACAACTGGGTCAGCAATTTCGGCGGTCCGGCGTGGCAGTACGATGCGGACACGCAGGCGTGGTACCTGCATACGTTCCTCGTGCAGCAGCCCGATTTGAATTTTCGAAACCCCGAAGTGGTCGAGGCGATGCACGGCGTCATCCGCTTCTGGCTCGAGCGCGGCGCGGACGGTTATCGCATCGACGTGGTCGCGAACATGATCAAGGACGCGCAACTGCGTGACAATCCGCTTCGCACGGAGCCCAATCCCGACATTCCATCGCGCAGGCCGGGCGAGCTGAATCCTCTCTACAGCACGGATCAGCCCGAGGTTCACGACATCATCCGCGGATTTCGCCGCGTCTCTGACAGCTACGAGAATCGGATCCTCGTCGGCGAGACGTGGCCGCGCGAGCAGGAACGGCTGGCCGACTATCTGCGGCCCGACGAACTACAGCTCGCATTCAACTTCCGTTTTCTGCTCGCGCGCTATGAAGCGAGCCGGTTTCGCGCCGCGATCGAGCTGACTGAGAAATCTTTCGGCGCCGGCGCGTGGCCAACCTGGACGCTGTCGAATCACGATTTCTCGCGTCACATCTCGCGCTATTCCCGCGATGGCGACGGAGACGCGCGTGCTCGCGTCGCGGCCGTGATGTTGCTGACGCTGCGCGGCTCGCCCTTCATTTACTACGGCGAAGAGATCGGGATGCGCGATGCGGCAATCCCGGCCGGTAGCAAACGCGATCCGGTTGGACGCGACGGCTGCCGCTCGCCGATGCAATGGTCCGACGCGCGTAACGGCGGTTTCTCGACGAGCGACAAAACCTGGCTGCCATGCGGAGACTTCAAGACCGTAAACGTCGCGCGCCAGTTGAACGATCCGCATTCGATGCTCGCGCTGCATCGGCGGCTCATCCAACTCCGCAAATCGACGCCGGCGCTGGTCGAGGGCAGCTATCGCGAATTCGATCGCGCGCCCGAAGATTGTCTCGTGTTCCACCGCGACACGCCCGCGCAGCACATTGTGGTCGCGCTGAATTTCACCGCCGAGCCGCGCGAGATCGCCTTGCCCGAAGGGAAAATCCTGCTGAGCACAGTTTCCCGCAGCGCGAATTTAACGAAATCGCCGCTGACGCTCGCGCCGAATGAAGCGGTCATCATGATACTCGATGCGTGACAGGTGGGGACATTTCAGCAATTAAGGTCCTCCACCCGCCGCTCTGAGAAGAGCGGCGGCCTCCCCCCACGAAGGGGGAGGCGAAGATCACCGCCTTTGCATCGATATAAACTCGCGCAAAAGGCGGTAGTGTCTCAGTCCAAACTCACGACTGCCTCGCCAATGATTCTCATGTGCCACAAGTAAAACTTTCTCGCTGTCCGGAACAGTTGGGCGGCTTTTTCGCCGCAGATAAAAGAGATCGCGACCCGTCGCGTCTCACCAGGCGACATCGATCGGCCCTCAAGAAGTAACCGACAGTCCCAACCTCTGGAACTGTCTTTATCGACCATGCACGGGCAACCAAACCATTCCGTCGGAGTAGGGCCTCTCAGGCCACCTTGGTTAGTTGGGTAAAGGGTTACATCGGCGATCAAGTTGGGTTTGAGATTGCCGCTTCCCATTGGTCCACGATACCAGACCGCATATCAAACTGAGACTCCACCCAAAAAGCTGTCCTCAGCATATTGCGCTTCACTGGGTGCAGGGGTCACCCCTGCCCCGTTTGCGCGCGGGCAGCGCGGTTCATAACATGCGGCCATGCATAAGCCGCGATTTCTCGATCAATTGGCAATCGAACTTGGCGACGCCGAGGCCTTTACTGTCGCCTTCGCCCGTGGACGCCGCGCGTTTCAACCTCAACATGTCGAGGCAAAATGGGCGCGCGACCGCGCCGCCAACATCAGTCACGTCAAGCTCGAAGTCGCGCTCGACTTCGAGCAGAAGAGAATCTCCGGCACCGCGACGCATCGACTGTCCGCGATCACCGGCCCGCTCGATCGCCTTGAATTCGACGCCACCGAACTCGAGATCAAGGCGGTCCGGGTCGGCGGCGAACCCGCGACCTTCGAGACCTCCGACGACAAGCTGAGGATCGCGCTGCCGCGCGCGCTCGGCGCCGGCGAAGAAATCGAAGTCGCGATCGACTACGCGAGTCAGCCGCGCCGTGGACTCTATTTTGTCGGCCCCGACGCCGGCTATCCGAACAAGCCGCGTCAGGCCTGGACGCAAGGCGAGGACGAGGATTCGCGTTACTGGTTTCCATGCTACGACTATCCGAACAGCCGGCCCACCAGCGAAATAATCGCGACCGTGCCGGAGAAGTTCACCGCGGTTTCCAACGGCGCGCTGATAGGAACCTCGACCAATACCGCGGATAAGACCCGCACCTTTCATTGGCGTCATGAGGTGCCGCACTCGACCTATCTGATCACGCTGGCGGCCGGTGAGTTCGCGCTGATCGGCGAGCGCGCGGGCAACACTCCGGTCACCTACTACGTTGCGCCGGGGCGCGAAGACGACGCGCGCCGCGCGTTTGGCAACACGCCGAAGATGATCCAGTTCTTCGAGCGCGTGATCGGCGTGCCTTATCCTTACGCGAAGTACGCACAGGTGGCGGTCAGCGATTTTATTTTCGGCGGGATGGAAAACACCTCGGCGACGACGCAGACCGACAGCACGCTGCACGACGCGCGCGCGCATCTCGATTTCAAGAGCGATCCGCTGGTGGCGCACGAGCTCGCGCATCAATGGTGGGGCGACTTGCTGACCTGCCGCGATTGGGCGCACGCGTGGCTGAACGAGGGCTTCGCGACCTACTTCGAGGCGCTCTGGTGCGAGGAAAATCTCGGGGCCGACGAGTTCGCGTGGAATGTGCGGCAGGATCGCGAGGCCTATCTCGACGAGGACGCCAATCATTACCGCAGGCCGATCGTGTGCAACCGGTACCGCAATCCGATCGATTTGTTCGATCGCCATCTCTACGAGAAAGGCAGCCTGGTCCTGCACATGCTGCGGCGGGTGACCGGCGACGATCTGTTTTACAAATCGCTGAACCTTTATTGCACGCGGCATCGCGGCGCCAACGTGATCACGCAGGACCTGCAGCGCGCGTTTGAGGATACTACCGGCCGCAATCTTGATTTTTTCTTCGACCAGTGGGTGTACAAGGAAGGGCATCCCGAAATCGAAGTTTCCAGTTCCTTCGACGACAAGAAAAAACTGCTCAGCGTCACCGTCAAGCAGACCCACAAGACCGGCGATGCGATCGCCTCGGCGTTCACTTTTCCCGTGACTATCGCGCTGATGGACGCCGACGGTCATGAGACGCGTCATCGCGTGGAAATAAATGAGCGCGAACAGGGCTTCACCTTTGCCGTCGAGAAGGCGCCCAAGGCGGTGCGCTTCGATCCCGAACACGACATCCTGAAAACGCTCAAGCACAAACGCGGACGCGAGGCACTCGAAGCCGCGCTGCGGCACGCTCCCGAAGCGATCGGCCGCGCCAATGCGGCGCGCGAGCTCGGCAACGAAGGCAGCCCGCAGGCCACCGCCTCACTGCGCGACGCGATGCTCACCGACAAATTCTGGGGCGTGCAAGCCGACGCAGCGACCGCGCTCGGTGCGATTCGCACGACCGCCGCGCTCGACGCGCTGCTCGAAGGACTGAAGCTGCCGCATCCGAAGACGCGGCGCTCGGTCGCGCGCGCGCTCGGAAATTTCCGCGGCGACGCGCGCGCGGCGTCCGCGCTGGCCGGCGTGGTCGCGGCCGGCGACGAAAGTTACTTCGTCGAGGCCGAAGCGGTTTTATCGCTCGGCAAAACGCGCGACGAGCGCGCGTTCGCGCATCTAACCGAGGCGCTCAAGCGCGATTCGTATCTCGACGTGATACGAACGCACGCGATTGCCGGGATGGCCGAGCTGCGCGACGAGCGCGCGATCGACGTTGCCCGCGAATACGCGGCATACGGCAGGCCGCCGCGTGCACGCGTGGCCGCGGTCGGAGCGCTGGCGCGATTTGCCGCGCTCAAGGATAACCGGCGCATCGAGATTCTCGATTACATCGCGCCGCTGGTCGACGATCACGAGTTCATGATGCGGATGCGGCTACCGTCAGCGCTGGCCGAGGTCGGCGATCCGCGCGCGCTACCCGCGCTGCACCGGCTGGCCGATCGCGACCTCGACGGCCGCATCCAGCGCCATGCCAACGACGCGATCACGTCGATCAGCGAGGGCCGTACCCGCGTCGAAGAAGGCCAGCGGCTGCGCGAAGATCTGGACAAACTGCGCGACGACAACAAAAAGCTGCAGGAGCGGCTCGAAAAGGTCGAGGCACTCGCCCGCGACAAGCCGGCGTAAACGGGTGCATCCTAGATGAAATGTAATCATACGACCAGTTATTGTAGCTGATGGTCGTCTTAGCTTCCTGTTGTCACCATTGTAGTAATTACTCGCTATTCTTACCGCTTAAGTGTGTTGTAACAAGCGACCCCATATGATACTTGACCGGTGAATACACTGTCCGAGCGTTTGCTTCGAGGATTGGGGAGGTCTGAGATGAAGCGCATCGTAATTTCGCTGGTGCTTTTTGTGGCGGCAAGCCTGGTCACTTTGGCGTCGCCAGTCCTTGCCGAAGAAGGCACGCCGCTAAGCCAGCCCCTTCAAGGCTACTACACCTACGGACAACTGCAGGGCCTCACAACCGAAGAGGCGATTCGCGGGGCCGTGGCCGCGACGACGATTCCGATGGGGATCTACTCAGTTACTGCGAGCCGCGACAGCAACACGTATCAAGGCGTGGTGGTGGGCCGTAGCCCGTTCTTCCACGGGGCCAGGACGACAACTATCCCTACCTTCATTGTTCCGGTGAAAATAAAAACCTCCGATGGACACGTGTTCGATCCATCGGTGACCGACTCCACCTGCCTGAGCGGCAAGGAACCGCTGACGGTGTTTCAAAATTCGCCGTTGTTTCAACCGGTCGCCTTCACGATGAATGGCGTGGGTGTCGGGACAACCCAATACGCTGACGCTTTCGAGCGCGCGGAATTTTGGCAGAACGTCTCCGTCACCGGGAATCGGTTCCATACGAAGCTTAGCAGTCCGCCCACGACACTGGCTGAGCAAACTCTAACCTTGACGTCTGGTCAGGGCGACGATTTTGCGACCGGGTGTTCAGGCCATCTCGGCATCATGGACTTCTCGACATTTGATAGCTTCGTTCAAGGCACCATCGTCCCGTTGGTTAGCTCGAACGGCGGAGGTCCCACCAGCTTCCCCATCATCCTTCTCTATAACGTGGTTATGGCCAGTCCGTTCGAATCTGCGGACCCTACCCAAAACTGCTGCATCCTCGGCTATCACAACGTGTTTTCAAACCCGGTCCAGACCTACGGAGTGATGGATTTCGACAGCACTGAGGGCACGTTCAACGGCACTTCAGACATTTCCCCGTCGAGCCATGAGATCAACGAATGGGTGAACGATCCGCTCGGCAACAATCCGACTCCCGCCTGGGGAAATATCGGCCAGGTGACTGGTTGCCAGAACAACTTCGAAGTTGGCGACCCGTTGAGCGGGACGCTTTTCCCAGCCGTGACGCTCAGCAGCTTCACCTACCACATGCAGGAACTCGCATTCTTCTCCTGGTTCTATGGGCATCCTTCGATCGGCACCGGCACCAGCGATTTTTCCAATAACGACACGTTCACGTCAGATGCAGGCTCGATATGTTTTTAGGACTTCAAGCTGTCCGACGGGTAGCTCGCTGGATGGAGTCATCAATGCATAAACGCAGCTTGCGGAGCATTAGCTTTGCGATAATCCTGATATTGCTCACGACCGCCGCCGCACGCGCGACGGACATCGTGTCGCTCGTTACCAGCCTTGGCGGCTTGAGCGCCAACGACACGATCGCGTGGTCGCAGTTGGGCGCTGACGCGGCCACCCTGACCGCCAATCCGGCTTTCACTTCCACCCACGGACTCACAGGATCCGTTACGTTGAATGGCCCGAACAGCCTCGTCGCAGTGGTATGCCCCGAGACGTTGTGCAGTTGGAACGTGGAGGGCACTACGGGATTCGCTGCAGGCAATAGCCTGATCTGGACGGCGGATACGGGCAACAGCGGCAACGGTCCGCTAACGGTGAACTTCACATCGAAGAACGTGGCTGGTGCGGGCGCGTTCATCCAGGCCGACGGTCCCACTCAGTTCACGGCGAATATCGAGGCGTTTAACGGCGTCACCTCGCTCGGATCGTTCCCTCTGGCGAGTGATCCCGGCGGTGACGCCACTTTCATCGGCGTCCTCGACAGCACTGCCGCCAATATCAGCAAGGTGACTTTCAGTATCACAAGTTGCACCGGCGACTGCAGCGACTTTGCGATCGATACGGTTTCGTTGAACGCCCCGAGCGGTGCGACTCCCACTGCAACTGCGACCGCAACCGCGACCGTAACAGCGACTCCGACGAAGAGTGCGACCGCGACCGCGACTGCCAGTGGTACTCCTACAGTTTCGGCGACCGCGACCAGGACCGCGACGCCAACGGCAACTGCGACCGCGACTGGAGCAACTGCAACCGCGACCCCGACTGCGACCGCAACTCGCACCGCGACGGCAACGGCCACTTCAACTGCGACTCCGACAGCGACGCCGACGCCGAGTGGCCCGATCCTCAACATCACGCCGCCAAACCACGATTTCGGCACTGTGAAAGTGCATAGCAAGCCAAAAAAGCAAACGTTTACTCTCACCAACGAGGCTACTAGTGGACCGTCCATTACCTTTCAGAATCCGTTGGCGACGGTGAGCAATTTCCCGACCTTCGCGTTCCCGAAAAAGAAGGGCACGACCTGCCATCAGACTCTTCCGCCGATGGGGCATTGCACGCTCACGCTCCAGTTTGCCCCGAAGTCGAAAGGACTGCAGACCGGCTCGGTAACAGTCTTCGACAATGCGGGAAACGCTGACCAAATGATCCCGCTAAGCGGGACCGGGCAATAGGGCTGTCCCGGTAGTGATGCGCGAATCTCCAAAAAAGTGGCGGGCCGTTAGGCCCGCTGCTTTTTATTGGTCGGCGCCCGTATGATACATGACCGGTGATTCACTGTTCGAGGGCGTCTGCTTCGAGGATTGGTGAGATCCGGAAGGAACAATGATTAATCAAACGTGGCTGCTTTGGGGGGACAAGGTTGAGGTCGAGATATAGGGGGACGCTGGCCTTTATAGCGCTGCTATCGCTGCCGTCTGTGGCATGGAGCGCCAACAACAATCCACTCCTTGTCGGAGGTCCCAACGACCTGCCGAGCCGGCCGGAGGGGCCCGCGGACTTCGCTACGTCGCCGCCCGGCGCGCATCTCACTTACTACGGCGGCCGCGTCGTCTCGAACATGAAGGTCGTCCAGGTACTGTGGGGGACCGGCGGTGCAGGCACTGGCGACGGCGAATTCCTGGCAGGGGTCGTCAACACTTCCACGCCAAGTATGGCGACCTTTTACCAACAGGTGTTGAACAGCGCCTATGTTGACTGGCTGACAGAATACAACACCGACATCCTGGACTTCGGCGGCAACCCCGGTACGAATCAAACCATCGGCCGCGGCACATTCGTAGAACAGGTCGCCATTACGCCCGCGAACACCTCGACCTCGCTCACCGACGCCGACATCAAAACAGAGCTGGTGAAGCAGATTAAAGCCGGCCATCTACCGCTTCCCACGGCGGACGGGGCCGGCAACAACAACACTTACTACGCGATCTTTTTCCCGCACGGGATACGCATCAGCCAGGGCGGAACGACTTCATGCATGCCGGGCGGCTTCTGCGCCTACCACGGCACAATCGTCGCCGGCGCTCCAGTCGGCGAAATCTACTACGGCGTGCATCCCGACATGCAGGCCGGGTCGGGATGCCAAAACGGATGCGGCGATGATCCGACGCCCTTCAACAACTACACGTCGGTCGCCTCGCACGAAATGGCCGAGACAATCACGGACTGCGAAGTCTCGATAGCTCCACTCAACGGGCCGCCGCTCGGCTGGTACGACGACGTCAACGGCGAGATCGGCGATATCTGTAACGCACAGCAGGGGAGCATCGTTGGTGCGGACAATCAGACGTACACTGTGCAGAAGCTATTTTCGAACGTCGCCAACGACTGCATCGTTACGCCCTCGGTTATGGGTGCTGGCCCGAACCTGAATATCACGCCGACGATGAAGGATTTCGGCACCGTGAAAGTACTTAAGCTACAAAAGCAAACGTTTGTTCTCACCAATGAGGACAGTAGTCAGACCATCACGTTCAGCAAGCCGCTGGCAATTGTAACCAATTCCCCGATTTTCAAGTTCCCCAAGAAGGGCGCCACCACCTGCCATCAGACGCTACCGCCGAAAGGACAGTGCAATCTCACGCTGGAGTTTATCCCGAAGCATCGGGGGACGCCTGAGTCCGGCACGGTAACAGTCTTCGACGATGCAGGAAACGCGGACCAGACAATCCCGCTAAGCGGGACTGGGAAATAGAGCTGACCCGGTAGTCACGCGAATCTCGAAATGAAAAGCGGCGGGCCGTCAGGCCCGCCGCTTTTGTTTTGGTCGGCGCGCAATGGTGTGCTTACGCGTCGTAATAGAGCGCGAATTCGTACGGATGGGGCCGCAACCGAATCGCGCTGACTTCGTTCGCCATCTTGTATTCAATCCACGTCTCGATCAGGTCCTCGGTGAACACGTCGCCCTTCAGCAGGAACTCGTGATCCTTCTTGAGGTTGCCCAGTGACTCCTCGAGCGACGCGGGCATGCTCGGCACTTCGGCCAGCTCGGCCGGCGTCAGCGCATAGATGTCCTTGTCGAGCGGCTGGCCCGGGTCGAGCCGGCGCTGGATTCCGTCGATTCCCGCCATCAGCATCGCGGAGAATGCGAGGTACGGATTGCAGGTCGGGTCGGGGAAGCGCACTTCGATTCGCTTGGCCTTGGGCGACGGCGAGTACATCGGGATTCGCACCGACGCCGAGCGGTTACGCGACGAGTACGCGAGGTTAATCGGCGCCTCGAACCCCGGCACCAGCCGGCGGTAGGAGTTCGTCCCCGGATTGGTGAACGCCGCAATAGTCGGCGCGTGATGCAGGATGCCCGCGATGTAGTGCATCGCAGTCTCCGACATCCCGGCGTAGCCGTTGCCCGCGAACAGCGGCGTGTCGCCCTTCCAGATGCTCTGATGGGTGTGCATGCCGGTGCCGTTGTCGCCGAAAATCGGCTTGGGCATGAAGGTCGCCGTCATCCCATGGCGCACCGCGACGTTCTTGACGATGTACTTGTACCAGGTCAGCCAATCGGCCATCTTGGTCAGCGTCTGAAAGCGCATGTCGATTTCAGCCTGGCCCGCGGTCGCGACTTCGTGATGCTGTTTCTCGACGCGGATGCCGACCCGCTCCATCTCGAGCACCATCTCGGTGCGGATGTCCTGCAGGGTGTCCACCGGCGGCACCGGGAAGTAGCCGGCTTTGTTCTTGACCTTGAAGCCGAGGTTCGCGCCGTCCTTGACCGCGCCCTCACGCCCGCTGTTCCAGTTACCTTCGTTGGAATCGATGTAGTAGTAGCTCGAATTCTGCGTGGTGTCGTAGCGCAGCGAGTCGAAGATAAAAAACTCCGGCTCGGGCCCGAAGTACGCCGAGTCGCCGATGCCGGTGGTTTTCAGGTACGCCTCGGCCTTGCGCGAGATGTTGCGCGGGTCGCGGGTGTAGTCGGCGCGGGTGATCGGATCGGAGATGTTCGCGATGATGCTCAGCGTTGGATCCTTGGTGAAAGGATCCATCACCGCGGTATCGGGGTCGGGAATCACCAGCATGTCGCTGTTGTCGATCGCCTGCCATCCGCGAATCGAGGAGCCGTCGAAGCCCAGCCCTTCATCGAAGGGAGCTTCATCCTTGAACTCGGAAATCGGGGCAGTGAAATGCTGCCACGTCCCGAGCAGATCGATGAATTTCACATCGACCATGACCACGCCCTTTTCCTTGATCATTGCCAATACTTGTTTTGGCGTCATCGAACCCGTAACCCTCCTGGCCGCTTAACGGGGCGGCATATTTGTACCTGTTGGTTGATCGATTTCTGAATCATTTTTTCTGTCACGAACGCTCCGATAACGCAACGCTCATTCAATGGGCATCTGACGCAAATTCAAGCAGCATCGCCGGCCAGACGACCCGCGCCTCCGAAAAGGATCAAGTGCATTGTGCAACTATTTCTCCCCAGTTAACCCACCAACTTGATTACAGCAAAATAAATGCCGAGCATGATCAGTCCCATCGGCACGCCGATCTTCGCCCACGCCGCGCTTCCGATTCTGAGCGCGCCCGCGCTCACGATGTTCGGGATGTTGCCCGGTATCAGCATCCCGCCCGAAACCAGCAGCGACAGAATCGCTTCGCGCGCGCGCGGCAGCGTCATGCTGTGGACCTCGAGCGCGACCAGCGTCGCATTGTCGAGCGCGGCCGACACCGTATTGACCCAAAACAAAAGATCGTTGCTCATCTTGCTGACGTATTCGTTCGCAATCGGGCCATAGGCGCTGCTGATCATCACCAGCCCCGCAATAAATGCGAAGACTTTGCCCGCCTGGAAAAAAATCGCGCCGTAGGTCTGACTCACGTGCGCATCTGCGGATGCCTCGTCGTATTCGCCGCGCGCAAACGCGCCCGCCACGATCGAACTCACGATCACACCCGGAAACACCCACGGCGCCAGCAAATGAAACAGCCCCATGAATTCCAGATCGAGCGCCCGCGCCGCAAGCGTCGAGAGCGGCTCGCCGAGCGGCGTCAGCGACGCGCCCATGCCGACCGCGAAGCATCCCGCGACGGTCACGCGCACTCGCCTGTCGCCCGCGAGATGAAGCAGGCCAATCACCTCGACCAGCACCAGCGCGCCGACGATCGCCGTGATGATGCTGGAGATGGACGCGATCAC
>NZ_DATDGQ010000335.1:0-5821 GCF_036522015.1 Binatus sp. (SeqCode) | reverse complement strand
CGGAACCCACGGTGGGTTCCGCCTTCAATCAAGTGATTTCCCCTTCCCCTCTCCTCAAGCCGGCGCCTCGACCGGAAGCTTGGGGTCCCGCTCAGGCGGCAGATTGTCATATAAATCCGCGCGCAGGTCGGACTTCAGCTTCGCGTACGCGGGATCGTCCCACAGATTGCGCCATTGCATCGGATCCTCGCGCAGGTTGTACAACTCGCCTTCGCTGCCCTCGTAGCGGATGTCGTAAATCGCGCCGCGCGGCGCGAGCATCGGTGGAATATTCGCAATGTCGAAGCCGACGTCGCGCGTCGATTTTTCGTAAGCGGTGAGCGTGTAACCGTCGCGGTAGATACTCCGCAGATGCATCCCGATCGCGGCAAACTGACTGTCCCATTCTGTGATGACGCGCTCGCGGCCGGAGCCCGGTACGGTCGGCAGCGGCTTGCCCTGCATCCAGTCCGGGATCGGGACGCCGGCGATTTGGCAAAACGTCGGCGCGAGATCGAGTTGGCCGACCGGTTCGCCGATTTCGATCGGCGCGAGGTTGGCCGACGGTGCCGGGCGCCAGATCATCGGCAGTCGCATCAATGCGTCCACGTGGTACGGGCCTTTGTAGAGCAGGCCGAAGTCGCCTTGCAGCTCGCCGTGATCGGTCGTGTAAATTACGTCGGTGCGCGATTCCCATCCGCGCTCGGCGATTCGCGCGAGCACGCGGCCGCATGCCTGGTCGATCAATTCGTTCTCGACGTGCGTCAGCGCGTTGACTTCGCGAATCTGATCTTCGGTGAGTTGGCACGGAACGAAGCTGCCAGGCCCGCCCTCGAAGTTGCGGAAGCGGCCTTCGTACCAATCCAGCCAATGACGCGGCTTGCCGGCCAGAATTTTTTCGATCTTTTCGCGCGAGCCTGGATAACCGGCGGGCAAATCGAGATCGCGCCAATTGATTCGGCGCGCCTCGTCCTGCGGCGGATCCCACGGATGGTGCGGGTCGGGGAAGCTCATCCACACGAACCAGTTGTCGTCGGAATCGAGCGAGTCGAGGTAGGCAATCGTGCGCGCCGCGACCCAGTCGGTGTGGTAATGCTCGCGCGGAACGGGATTGTACTTCACTTCGGGCGCGCCGGTGTCGCCGCCGGGCAGAGCGCTCAGAATCGGCGCGAAGCCGGCGATTTCGTCGGGATGGTTTTTCTGCAACCACAGCGAATAATGCCAGCCCCCGACCGGCGTATGCATCGCGAGTTCCATCCGATCAAAGCCGCGATACGGCCCGGTCGAATCTTTACGCGCCATCTGGTTCTCGAACCATCGCCCCTGCAAATCGAAAGCGGGCTCGAAGTGCGCTTTCCCCAGCAGCGCGGTATGGTAGCCGGCCTTCTCGTGCAGATATGCGGCGACGCTCGGTGAGTCGGGCGGCAGCGCGACGCCGTTGGCGACCACGCCATGCGTGCGCACGTACTGGCCGGTGATCATCGTCGAGCGGGCTGGCATACACACGACATTTTGATTGTGCGCGCGCCGATAGTTGATTCCGCCACCGGCGAGCCTGTCCGCCACCGGCGTCTGCGCAATCTTGCCGCCGTTGCATCCGAGCGCGTCGTAGCGCTGCTGATCGGTAGTGATAAAAAGAATGTTGCGTCCCATCTTCGGCTCCCTTCGAATCTTTTGCAGGTGGGAGTGTATGACGCAATCGCGATGCTCGCTCACGCCTTGGTTGGATCGAGCAGTTCGAGCAGGTTCAGTGTGATGCGCAGCGTGAGGCCCCAGATTGTTTGGCCGCCGTACAGAATCGCCGGGAACTTCGACGAGCGGGCGGCGGGACCTTCGCTCTTCCATTCGTAATCGCCGCGAAACTTTGGATCGCGCAGCGCGGTCAACGGCACGTCGAAGATTTGTGCGACCTCCGAGAGTTGCGGTCTCAGCGGCGCGTCTTGCGGGATGACGCCGACGAAGGGCGCGACGACAATTCCGCTGGTCGTCGTTTGCATCGTCGCGAGAGCGCCGATTACCTCGACGGTCGAAGGATGGATGCCGACTTCTTCGTGCGCCTCGCGCAGGGCGGCATCGAGCAGTGTTGCGTCGATCGGATCGACGCGGCCGCCGGGAAACGCGACCTGCCCGCGATGACTCGCGACATGATCGGATCGGCGAATATAAACGATGTGAAGCTCGCCGCCGCGCTCGAACAGCGGTATCAGCACTGCGGCCGCGTTGGATTTGTTCGCGAGCGCCTCGCGCGGCGGCGGAGTGACGGTAGAAAGCTTGCGCCGGATGGTCTCGACCTGGAGGTTGAACGTAGCGTCGTCACTCATCGCTACAGATAATCGCGCACATCGCCCTGCTTGCAAGCTCGTGGCCGGATTTCAATGCGGCCTGCGCGTGGGCTAACCTCAAGTCGCGGCGAGTTCACAACATGAGATATTTGATTGGCAGGTACCACGAGATCGCGCTCAAAGGGCGCAATCAGTGGCGATTCGTCGACCAGGTCAAGCAGAATCTGCGCGACATATTCGGCGACTACCGGCTGGGCAATATGCGTAGCGTCGGGCCGCGCCTGCTGGTGCCGCTGCCCGACGAACTTGGCGACGAGACGGCGGCCGAGCGCGCGGCCCTGATTTTCGGCTTGCAGAATTTTTCGCTCAGCTATTCGACGCCGCGCGATATCGAGTCGATCTCACGTGAAGCGATCAAGCGCGCGACGGGCAGCAAGGCGCGGACGTTTGCGGTGCGGACCAGGCGCGAGGAAAAGCGCTTCGCGATGAACTCGGTCGATATCGATCGCGCGGTCGGCGGCGAAGTGCAGGAGGCGCTCGGCTTCGAAGTGGATCTAAGCGCGCCCGAGCTTACGATTTCGATCGAGATAATGAATGACGCCGCATACGTGTCGGCCGGTAAGTTGCCGGGCGCGGGTGGGCTGCCGGTGGGTGTTACGGGCCGCGGGATGGCGCTGTTGTCGGGCGGGATCGACTCGCCGGTCGCGGCGTATCGCATGATGCGTCGCGGGCTGCGGCTGGACTTCGTGCACTTTCATGCGCATCCGCTGGTGTCTGCGGCGAGCCGCGAGAAGGCGGCCGAACTCGCGGCGCATCTGACGCGATGGCAGGTGCGATCGACGCTGATGCTGGTGCCGTTTGGAAATCTGCAGCGCGAGATCGTAGCGAACACTCTGCGTCCGCTGCGCGTGGTGCTTTACCGGCGCTTCATGCTGCGGATTGCCAGCGCGCTCGCGGAGCGTTCGCAGGCTACGGTGCTGGTGACGGGTGAGAGCCTGGGGCAGGTCGCCTCGCAGACGCTCGAGAACATGGCGGTGATCGAAAAGGCGGCGGCGTTTCCGGTCATGCGCCCTCTGGTCGGGATGGACAAGAACGAGATTATCGATCAGGCGCGCCGGTTGCGTACGTTCGAGACGTCGATATTGCCGGACGAGGATTGCTGCACGCTGTTCGTGCCGGCACATCCGGAGACGCGGGCGCGAATCGAGGAAGTCGAGGCGGCGGAATCGCGCTTCGATATTCCGCGGATGATCGACGACGCGGTGCGCGCCACCGAAGTCGAGCGGTTCTGGTTCCCGCCGCGAGCCACAAGAGCCACTACGGCCCGAGCGTCAGCAACGCAGGCATAGCCGCAGAGAATCAATATGGAAATTCCACTCAAGGTCGCGGAACTCGATCACGTCGTGCTGCGATGCCGCGATCAGGATCGCGCGTACGACTTCTACACGCGCATCCTGGGTCTCAACGAGGAGCGGCGTATCGCGCAGATCGGACTGATCCAGTTGCGCGCGGGTCGCAGCATGATCGATCTGGTTCCCGCCGGCGGTCCACGCGTCGAGGCGGGACTCAACGTCGATCACGTGTGCATCGGGGTCGAGGCGCGCGACTTGAACGAGGTCGTGAGCTATCTTCGCGGACAATCGGTGGAGGTGTTGGGTGAGCCCGCGATGCGTTACGGGGCGCACGGGGCGGGGCTTTCGATTTATGTGCGGGATCCCGAGGGCAACGTGATCGAGCTCAAGCAGATGCCGGCCGCGGCGTAAATGGCGAGTCCGGTGCTGGTCGCATAGCGCGCCTTTTTTCTGATAAGCAGGACTGTCGTCGCCGGTACGGCAGCCGACCGGCGGCATCTAGCTGACTTGTTTTTGGTGGAAGCGACACTAGAATCGATCCGTTTGCGGCTCGCATGAAGAGGAATTTCGACGATGACGACAATCAGGATTCAAGCCAAAGGCGCGATGCTGGCGGCTGTGGCACTTTGCGCGTTTATGTTGGCGGGATGCCAGGGTCATACGCCGCAGGCCGCGGCCGATAACTATCTGAACAATCTCAAACTCTACAATTATCCGGCCACCTACCAGGCGCTGTCGCATCAGGACCAGGTAGATCGCACGATGGATCAGTTCCTCAGCGAAATTCCGATGGCGCCGGATGTGAGCAAGGACTGGTTCAAGGGCATACTGCGCACCTATGACTACAAGGTTGGTGATGCGAAGACCGACGGCGACAAGTCGATAGTCACGGTCAGCGTGACGCGACCCGATCTAGCGCTCTGGGAGCGGACAATCGATGCTGGGCTCAGTGGCGATCAGACTCCCGATTCGATCGCGCAAAAAAACCTGCAGGAAAATACGTATCCCAAGGTCACCTACGACGACAACATGGTGATGGTGCAGCAGGGCGGCGAATGGCGGCTGCTGGTCGATTTCCCGTTCAAGGAAAATATCATCAAGGAACACAAGGACGCCGTCGATCTGTACCACAAGCACGACTACGACAAGGCGATCCCGGCCTATCAGAAAATTCTCGACGAGCTGGACAAGGAGCAGGCGACCGGCAACGCGGGCCTCAAGTTCCAGTACGGCCGGGAGTTGGCGGATATCCAGAACGCGCAGAAGCAGCTGCCTGACGCGCAGGCGTACATCCCGAAAATCGTGCTGAGCGACGTAGACATGAAGATGTCAGCATCGCGAGTGCCGGGGATTTTCGGCAAGATGACGAACAGCGGCGACAAGGCTATCGACGAAGTTCAGTTCACGGTCACGTATTACGAAGGCAAAGGAAAAAGCAAGAAGGACGTGTTCACCGAGGTGCACACGCCGGTCGCGACGCCGCTCGAGTTCACCAACTTCGGGCGGCCGTTGCTGCCGTTCGTGCCGGGGGAGACGCGCAGTTTCGGTTTCCGTCTGACGGCCGCGCCTGAAATTCAGCAAAAGGCAACGCCGGATCTGACGGTCACGTCGATCGTGTTCACGCAATCAGGAGCGCCGCTGCCGAAGCCGGCGGCGCCGTCGCCGTCGCCGGGGGCTTCGCCCGCAGCGGCTGGATCCGCGGCAGCGGCGCCCGCGCCGGCGGGCGCGCCGAACCACTGACGGCTATTATGACTGTGCGCGCGGCTTCGCCGCGCCCACGACCACGTGACTGTCAAGCTCACAATTGCGATTCCCACGCACAATCGCGCTGCGCTTGTGCGCGACACTCTGGAGAGCGTCGCGTCGCTCGCGATCCCCGTGGACGTCGATGCCGACTGCGTCGTCATCGACAACGCGTCCACTGACGACACCGCCACCGTTGTAGATGACTTCGCGCGCGGCGCAGCGCTTCCGATGCGCCGTGTGTTCGAGCCGCATCCGGGCTCGAGCTTCGCACGAAATCGAGCGGTGGATGAAAACGCGTCCGACTACATTTTCTTTATCGACGACGACGCCATTGCTGAGCGCGATTGGGCCGCCGAACTGCTCGACGACATGCGCCAGCGCGATCTCGACGCCGCGTGCGGGATGGTTGTGGCGCGATGGTCGTCGCCACCGCCCAAATGGCTCGGCCCGAGCCTGTGGGTG
>NZ_DATDGQ010000334.1:0-3540 GCF_036522015.1 Binatus sp. (SeqCode) | reverse complement strand
CTCGAGCAAGGCGAACTGGACGAAGCCGGGATGCCGCGAATCGCTCGCGATCGGCGCGCCAAGGCTCCCGCGCCACAGCTCGGCCTGTTCTCACCGAAAGAGGAACGCGTCGTCGATGAACTACGCTCGCTAGACATCGAGCGAATGACCCCGATGGACGCGCTAAACGCCCTCGCCCGCCTCGCCGCCCGCCTCAAGCAGGAGAAGTAGCAAGGGTACCTTTTCCTGTGTCATTCAGAGCGAAGCGAAGAATCCCGGCTCCTGAGGCGCGTGTAAATTTTAAGGTACATGTACTATAAAAAGTGCGAGTCGAAACGATGAGTAGGAGACCATGGGGGCGCCGATGTTTGTCCGTAATGCCTGGTACATAGCTGCGTGGTCTGACGAGGTCGCACAGTCGCCGCTTGGCCGGCGGATTCTTGGCGAGCCGGTCGTGCTGTGCAGGGATTCCTCGGGAGCAATCGCCGCGCTCCAGGACCGCTGCTGCCATCGCGGCGCGCCGCTGTCGTTGGGCGAGGTCGTTCCGCGCGGAATCCAATGCGGGTATCACGGTCTGGTCTTCGATTCCGCGGGACAATGCGTGCTGGTGCCGGGAGATCATAAGGTGCCGCCGGGCGCGCAGGTCCGCACTTATCCGGTCGTCGAGCGCGACGCCTTCATTTGGATATGGATGGGGAAGCCCGAACAGGCGGATCGCTCGCTGTTGATCGACTTCCCTTACCACAACGATTCCCGAAATTGGCCGCATCAGCACACAGTGATGCATTTACGCAGCGGCTCCTTGCTGGTGTTGGACAACCTGATGGATCTTTCGCATCTGGGCTACGTGCATAAGGGCACAGTCGGCGGTGACGCAACTACTCACGTGGAAGCAAAAATGCGCACCGTGCGCACGCGCAACGGAGTGAGATTCGAGCGCTGGATGCTCGACTCGGTGCCACCACCGACTTACGTCAAAGCGGTCGGTTTCAAAGGCAAGGTGGATCGATGGCAGGAGATCGAATTCGTCGCGCCAACGCGGTGCTCCAATGGAACGGCGCGATCGATGCGGGGACAGGTGTGTTGCGCGATTGGAAATACGATAGGCCCCGCGAAAACTGTTTCTCGTTCAGGCTATTCCACGGCATCACGCCTGAAACCGAGAACAGCAGCTATTATTTCTGGTCATCCGCAAATGGCTACAGCCGGGATGACCCCAGCGCGACACGCCAGCTATTTGACGAAATCGCCAGGACTTTCGAACAGGACAAGGCGGTTCTCGAAGCACAGCAAGAGCGCCTGCTCGAGCTTCCCGACGGGCCGCTGGTCGAAATTCACGGCGATGCCGCACGGATTCACGCCCGGCGCGCGGTTGATCGGCTGATCGCAAACGAGCAGGAGCGATAGAACCGGCTGGCATCACCTGCTCCGGCAGCCAGGGTTGTGGCGATCGCTTCTAGCGGGGGCTATCCTTGGATGCTGTGGATAGGCTGGGGTGATGCGGAAATTGATGGCGGTGGCGGTCGCGACGGCGGCGATTTGTGCGACGCCTGCTTTCGCACGCGCGAGTGTTCCCACCTCAGTTTTGACCTCTGCGCGGATTGAGCATCGCGGGGCTACTCTCGAACTCCATTTTGGATTTAGCGCGCCCGTCCCACGATTCGATCTCACCACGCATGGCAGTGAACTGTGGATTACGCTGCCGCGCACACGCGTTGCGGTTCCGCCGCGACCGTTGTTTGGCTATGAGACAGCGCCGATCGTGAGCGTCCGAGCGATCCAGTCGGACAGCGGGTCGCGAATCGTCGTCGAGGTGACCGGTAAATCGGACTACGCGATCGCGCGGCTCCGCGACAGAAACGAAATCGTATTGCGGGTCGCAGCAACCGGCGCCAATCCGAACATCGCTGCTCCGATTATCGTTCACAACGACGCTCCGCGCCGCCCTGCTCCACCGATCGCGCGTCCCGTTGCATTCGCACCGGCGGAGAATCCGCATCCCGTTTCTCTCGCGCCGCCGATCGCGCCCGTGCCCGTCGCCTCGAATGAAGACAATCGTCAACCGGGTCGTTTTCTCGTGATGATCGATCCCGGTCACGGCGGCTACGATCCTGGCACGGAGTCGTCTGCCGGCGTCACGGAGAAGGACCTCGCGCTGCAAATTGCGATGCGCCTGAAGACGGCTCTGGAAGCCCGCGGCATTCGCGCCGAGCTGACGCGATCGACCGATGTCTTTATCAGCCTCGCCGAGCGCACCCGAATTGCGAACAGCGCAGGCGCGGACTTGTTCGTCTCGGTGCATCTCAATTCGAGTCCGAACACCGACACCACGGGAATCGAAGTCTATTACCTGAACAACACCACCGACCGCGCGACGATCCGGCTGGCGCGAATGGAGAACAGCGGCGTCGACGGCTATGGCGCGCAGGATGCCTCCAACTTAAACTACATCCTGACCGACCTGCGTCAGAACTATAAGGCGTCGGAGGCGGCTTCTCTGGCCAGGCTGATCGACGCGCAGACGGTCGCCGATCTCGATGCCGGACTTGGACTGAACGTGAACGCGCTGGGAGCGAAGATGGGACCATTTTACGTGCTGGTCGGCGCGCATATGCCGGCCGTGCTGGTCGAGTGCGGTTTCATGTCGAACGCCGCCGAAGCCACACGGCTGCAATCGCCCCAATATCAGGACGTGCTCGCACGCGCGACCGCGACCGCAGTCGCGGACTACTTCGACGCCGACGTGGCGGCGGGAAATTTGTGAGCGTCGTGACGGGCGCGAATCGCGCCGACCCCGTCGCATCTACTGGATCTTCGCCGCGCGGCCAGGACGCGTTGCTCGCGCAATTCGTCGCGAGCAAAACTCCCGGCATCAATGCGCGCGCCTATCTCGAATCGGTCCGCGCCGAGCTGGCCGAGCGACACTTCGCCGGTGCGAGCGGCAGCGAAATAGTCGCCGCGCTGACGTCGGCGATGGACGATCTGTTGCGTGCCCTCTTCCATTACGCGGACGCGGAACACGGGCGGCGCTCGCCCAAGCTCAACCAAAAGATTGCGGTGGTTGCGCGCGGCGGTTACGGACGCGGCGAGCTGAATCCGCAATCCGATGTCGATCTGCTGTTTCTGCACGATTACAAACGCGGCCCGTACGCGGAAATTGTCACCGAAATAATATTGCACGCGCTGTGGGACGCGGGCTTGATAGTCGGGCACGGGGTTCGCACGGCCAAGGAATGCGTGCGGCTCGCCAACGAGGACCTGAAGGAAAAAACCGCGATCCTCGACGCGCGCTTTTTGTGCGGCGACGAAAAGCTTTACGCCGATCTCGACAAGCTGCTTATCGCTGACGTCCTCAATCGCAACCAGGACAAGTTCTTCGCCACCAAGCTCGAGGAAAGCCGCAAACGCCACGCCCAGTATGGCGATTCGATCTACCTGCTCGAGCCGCAGATCAAGGAGGGTGAAGGCGGGCTGCGCGATCTGCACACGGCGATGTGGCTCGCAAAGGTCAAGTACAAAGTCCATTCGCTCGAGGAGCTGGTGCAGAAGGCCGTCATCACC
>NZ_DATDGQ010000333.1:0-2615 GCF_036522015.1 Binatus sp. (SeqCode) | reverse complement strand
CCTCATGCTGCGCTACCAGCGCTTGAACGCCGCCATCGCCGGTGCGTTTTTCTCGGCGCTGTGGCCTGCGGTCGGCCTGCCGTCGGCCAGCGAGGTCGAGTCGATGCGTGGCGAGGTTCGCGCGATGCGCGAGGAACTTCGCGACGCGGTCGCTGAGCGGGACTCGAAAGACGACTTCGCCAGCGAACTTCACATCGCCGTTCGCGAATCGATCGTCAACCAGCAAGCCGACGAAAAATCCGCCCTCCGCGAATCCAATGTCGGCGCGCACGCAGCGACGCCCGCGAAGAAGTCCAGCGTTTACCAATTCTCGGTCTGGTCGGGATGGCCCGGCGCGGATCCGATGGAGCTGAGTGAAGATGTCGGCAATTAACGAAATCGCTTCGCTCTGGATGGAAGGCACGATGCGCACGCTCGACGCGTTCCGCACCGGCTTCGGCGCCACCATGGACGATCCGCCGCCCGCCACCCGTTCGCGCGTCATCTACGAGTCGGGCCTGGTCCGCCTGCGTCACTACGAAGCGCGCGGCGAAAACAAAAAAGCAGTGCCCCTGCTCCTCATCTACTCGCTGATCAAGCGCCCCTTCATCCTCGATCTGCAGCCCGGCCGCAGCGTCGTCGAGTATCTGGTCAAACAAGGCTTCGACGTTTACCTGATCGACTGGATTCCGCCCCGCTCCGAAGACAAGGCACACGGCTTCGACGAGTACGTGAACACCGACATCGCCAACGCCGTCCGCGCGATCCAGATTTACAGCGGCGTGCAGCAGATCTCGGTCCTCGGCTACTGCTTCGGCGCGCTGCTCGGATTGATGTACAGCGCGCTGCACAGCGGCAACGTGAAAAATCTCATCACTTTGACGATTCCGCTCGACACCAGCGTGCGCCAGTTGCCGATCGAGCACTTGACCGCCGCGATGACCTCGCGCAGCGCCAAAACGATCGTCGAGATGTACGGCAACGCGCCGGCCTGGATGATCTACTCGTTCTTCAACACGCTCGCGCCGACCCATCACATGCTCGACAAGTTCGTCGGCGCGTATCGCAGCTCGGCGCGCCCGGGCTACCTCGACACGTTCAAGCTGTTCGAGCGATGGCTGCATAGCGACGTGCCGATGGCGGGACGAATCTTTCTCGAGACCTCCGAGATGTGGCGCGAGAACTCGCTGATGAAGGGCACGATGAAAATCGGCGAATCGATTGCGGACCTAACGCGGATCGCAATGCCGCTGCTCAACGTGATCGGCGACCGCGACGACATCGTAAATCCCGCGTCGAGCGAGCCGCTGCCAGAGCTGGTGTCGAGCGACGACAAACAAAATCTGCACTTTCCAACCGGTCACATGGGTGCGGCGATCAGCGCCGACTCACTTAAGCGCCTGTGGCCGCAAATCACCAACTGGCTGAGTGCACGCGATGACTGAAGAAACAAAACCACCGGCTGCGTCGCGCAGGCGACCAAAGAAACGGGCCGAAAAAGGGCCCGTAGGAAGTGTAGCGTCACAGAAGATCGCCGATGCCGTCGGCGCTGCGGCAAAAACAATTTCGATGGCTAATGTCAGTAAACCAACCGGCGGGTCCGAGTCGCGCCGAGAATCAGGAGAAAAAGGAATGTCAGCACACAAAGAGAATGGTTCCGTGTTCGAGGGTCTTACCAGCAACCTGAACGTCGAAGGCGCGAAGAAGTTCGCCGCCTGGTACATCGACACCAGCGAGAAAGTCGCCAAGCAGGCAATCGAGTTCCAGGCCTCGGCCACCAAGTGGGCCAAGGAAACGCCGCTCGCTCCGATTTTCGACGCGCAAATCGAGTACGGCAAAAAGTTCGTCGAGCGCTCCGCCAACGCCGCCCGCTCGCTCTGGCGCCTCGAATAAGTCGACTACTCGCTTCTCCTGAAAATACCTCATGCCGGGCCTCTCCCTGACCAACAGGGAGAGGTCTGAGCAGTTGGCGTGCCATTCTGCGAGACGGTAAAGTTTTTTCTGAGAGCATGGCTTCAGCACTTACAGCCGCCACCTCGTCCGACGCCCGCGAGATCTCCCGCGACGAGCTCCGCCGCCGCCTCGAGGATACTTCGCTCACGATCGTCGACGTCTTACCGGAAGCCTCGTTCGTCGAGGCGCACATCCCGCGCGCGCTCAACCTTCCGCTCGAGCAGATTCCCACTCGCGCGCGCGAGCTGCTGCCCGACCTCGCCGCCGACATCGTCGTCTACTGCGCCAAGTTCACCTGACCTCGCGCTGCAGAGGCGGTCGCCTCTCTGCGTGAACTCGGCTACTCGAAAGTTCGCGAATATCGCGCCGGCCTCGAGGACTGGGTCGAGGCTGGAGAACCTACCGAAAGCGTCGCCGATATCGTCGTGGAGCCGGATCCCGCCGATGCCCTGGCCGGTCCTCCGCTGTCGACTTCGCAGGACGGCACCATCGGCCGCGGACCCGCGCGCGTCTCCCGGATGCGCCGGCTCGACAAATCCGTTCTCGATCTTGTCCAGCAACGCTCCACCTTGCAGCTTTTCCTCATCTGGATCGGCGCGATCCTGCTGAGCGGTCTCGCCTACTGGCTTGGTGCCCTGCTCGGCGAGCATGGCCTGGTCGAAGCGGGCCGCCCGGTCGGCGCC
>NZ_DATDGQ010000332.1:0-1575 GCF_036522015.1 Binatus sp. (SeqCode) | reverse complement strand
AAATTCTATTTCATGATCGGCCTGCCCGAGGAGCGCGACGAAGACGTGCTCGCGATTGCCGACCTCGTCGCCAAGGTGCTCGAACGCGCCCGCGCCCGCCGCACGCGTATCGGCTCGGTCACCGTCTCGCTCAACCCATTCGTGCCCAAGCCGTGGACGCCGTTTCAATGGGATCCGATGCAGGACGCACGCTCGATCAAGCGCAAGGTCGCGATGCTGCGCCAACGGCTCACGCGCCTGGGACAAGTCGAACTCGACGCGGAATCGCCGCGCGAGGCGTATTTCCAGACGATGGTCTCGCGCGGCGATCGCCGCGTCAGCGGCATCCTCCAACGGCTCGAAGCCGCGGGATGCGAAAGCGCCGGACCCATCTGGCACGAGTTGTCGAAGATTCATCGCGAGGTCGAGGCGGGTGAAAATTCGTCGCTGCCCGATCCCGATTTTTTCGTCACCCGTCACTACGTCCACGACGAGTTGCTGCCATGGGACTTTATCGATCATCACATTCACAAATGGTTTTTGCTCGCCGAACGAAAAAAGGCGCATCATGAGCATCAGAGCCCGCCGTGCGACGTCGAGCGATGCACCGTGTGCGGCGCCTGCTAGAATAGATGGGCAAGTCGAGGAGGAGAGGACGAGGATGATGGTTCATCGCAGTTTTCGTTCAGGAGCTCTGATAGCCGCGGTTGCGGCAACGCTCGCGCTCTCGGCGCCGGCTTTCGCGGCTGGAATCGGCGAGGAAGACGTACCCTCGACTTCGATCGTTCCGGCTGAAGGACCGAGCGCTGGTGCGCCTGTCAATTCTCCGTCATCGGTCACGAGTCCGTCGGGTTCTGCGCCATCCAGCAAGGTGTTGATGCCTCCGCCGAAGCGCGCGCCGTCGCACCATGCGTCGAGTAAAAGCAGCATTCGCGAACCGGAGATCGAACCGGCACAAGCGCGGCTAAAGGTGCTCCAGGATTCGCCGGTGTATTCCGCACCCGCGAAAAGCAGCAAGCACATCGAGCAGTTGACCCGCGACAAATTCATCGAGGTGACTGGCTCTACTCACTACTATCTGCAAGTGAGGCTGAAGTCCGGGCAGACCGGCTATATCGATCCGTCCGCGGTCGAGCTCGGCAAGCCGGCCGACAAGGTCTTCGTGCTGACGCACGACGCCGCCGTGCTTGAAAAACCGAATCGATGGGGCAAGAAGCTCGCCGAGGTTCACCAGGGCCACAACGTTCACGTCGTTGGCGTCGCGCTGAACTACATGCAGATCCGTATGAAGAACGGCCTCGAAGGCTACATCCCGACGACCGCGCTCGAATAATTGAGCACTCGACGATCCCCGGTCGTGCCGCTATAAGTCTCAGCGAGGGTGCATCTGATGACGCAGCGTGAACGACAGGGTTGGATCATCGTCGCGAGCCTCTTCGTTACGCTGGTGTTCGTTTTCGGATCCGGCTACAACACCGGCGGCCTGTTCTTTCCCCATCTGCTGAAACATTTCGGATGGTCGCGCACACAACTCTCGACGCTCCAGGGCTTCGCGCTACCGATTTCCGCAGGGCTCTGCGCTCCTCTGATTGGATG
>NZ_DATDGQ010000331.1:0-6633 GCF_036522015.1 Binatus sp. (SeqCode) | reverse complement strand
GACCCTCCGGCGAATCGAGCAGAGAGGTGATGACGTCGGGATTCAGGTAATGCTCGAAGGCAAGGCGCAAGTAGCGCTTCTCGCGACCCTCAGTGATGTATCGATAACCGGCCAAAAACATATAGACGAGGATCGCGGCGAACATCGGGAAGACGATCCCGATCACAAGACCCTCATGAAGGAGGCGGTATTGAGCGTAGGCGTAATAGCCGACCAGCAGGAGCACGCCCAACACCGCCGACGCCATCGCGGACAGCCACGCGACGCCAAGCGCCATTGCGATACCGATCAGCAGGGTGGCGAAAAACGCGATCTCCGTGGCCTCGAACGACCGCCGGACGAAGTCTCCCTGCAGGACGTTGTCGATTGCGTTGGCGTGGATCTCGACGCGCGGCATGTCGCCGTCGACCGGAGTTACGCCGCGATCGCCGAGTCCGTGGGCGGTAGCGCCGACCAGCACAATTTTTCCCGCCAACTTTTCCGGCGCAATTTTGCGGTTGATAATGTCCGAGATGGAGTAGTGCGGAAATGGATTTGCGCCGCGGCGGAAGTTCACCAGCATACGGCCGTCGTCATCGACCGGTATCTGGATCCCTGCGATCGATACCCCGGTCACCCCATTGGGACCAAGTCCCAACATTATCGGCTGATTGTCCGCAAACGCGTCGGCGATGGCCAGGAACAGTGGCGCACAGTAGCGTCCGTCGAAGCGGATCACCGTCATGTCGGTCCGGATGACGCCGTCGGCGTCCGCGTCGACGTCGAAGTATGCGGTCGAGTGCGCCGCGTCCTCGAGCAGCACGTACGGCGGCTGATACGCCTCCGCCTTGATCAAATCCATCGCCTTGCCCGGGGCTTTCCGCACGATTCCATAACTCAACGGGCCGGGCGGGCGAATGTGGTCCAGGAACCCAAGCGTCCTTTCAGCCGCATGCCTCTGGAACAGGTGGCTCTGAAATTCGTACCCGAGTATTGTCCTGCCCTGCGCTTTCATCGCCCTGGCAAAGGCCTCGTCGTTGCTCGGTCCCAGCACGTCGCGAATCGACTGTTCGGTCACGCCGAGTCGCGCGAGCTGTTCACTTATTTTTGAGCGTGCTACGTCGCCCTTGTCAGGCTCGCTGAAGATCGCATCGAATCCGATGACCTTGACGTTGTAGTCCTTGAGCGCATCGACCAGCTTGCCCAGCACCTGCCGCGGCCACGGCCATTGCCCCAGTTCTGAAATACTTTTGTCGTCGACCGCAGCGATCGCGATTGCGCCCGAGGACGGATGCGGAGCGATGGTGTTGATACGAAGATCGTAAGCATCGAGATCCATGCGCTCGAATGCTCCGAGAAAGTGGTCATGAAAGGCGAACATGAACCCCAGCAGCACGATTCCCAACAGGAACGTGCGCGACGAGAATCTGGGGTGTGACGATTTCGCGCTCGCCATCGTTAGCGATTCGAGCTTAGCTCGCCGGCGCGCCCGCCGCTATTCAAGGTAAATGCGCGTGAAACGTCGCGCCTACTCGAACCAGCTGAGCTGCTTGTACATGCTGATCTGGCCGTACTGATGCGCGTTGCCGTAGCCGGCCTGCGCACTGACGCCCATCTGCCACGGCCGGTAGTAGAAGCCGAGGTCGGGTCCGCCCTGCCCTTGCGCGTTGGTCAGGAACCCGCCGAAATACATCGCGCCGCCGATGCCGCCGAGGACCATGTACTTTTCGGTCGAGAGCAGGATCGCCTCGACATCGATCTCGCTGCTTTCGACGCCATTTTGCCAATCGTAAATCGTGCTGAAGGAGGTGTTGATCGGATGCTGACTGTGCAGCCATAGCCAACTCGAGAAATCGCCCTCGACTATGGTGGCATCGCTGTCCGCCACATCGTGGCCGGCCGAGACGTAGAGATGCGTACCCTGGCACAGCGTAAAATCGGCGCCGCCCTGGAAGCGCCCAAAGTTCAAGCGCGGGAAACTACCGCTGCCCGGCGCCAGCGGACTCTCGAAGCCGTTGCCGATCCACAATTGGTAGCCAGTCGCGCGACCGAAAAACCCGATGTACGGTGTGACGCTTTGCTCGACCTGCACGCCCTCCTGCAGGACGCCGTATTTGTCGCTGACGAAGCCGCCGCCGAAAACCGTCGCTTGAAGAAGTCCCGGCGTTTGCAGTGAGAAGAATCCGGGATAGGTGTCTTCAAACCATTGCGCATGTGCAGACGGCGCAATCGCCAGCGCGCTCAACACAACTAACAGGGCGACCGTCGCATTGACCCGGGATTTTCGATTCTTCACCACGTCTCACCTCCCCCCACCAATCGGCGTCGTTGTAGTCATGTCCACGCATACCGGGCATGCCGGCACCGGCGCTGCGCTCGATCCCGGCGCGGCTCCGGCGAAACTGGCGCCTCCGGCGTTTGCGCTGTCGAGCGACACTGCGCCGGTCATCGACAAAGGTCCGGAATCAGTCGGAGGTTTGTCGCATGGCACGGTGGCCTCGTATCCGGCGTGGACATCCTCACCCGCGGCGGAACTACCAAGGTTCGCGAGGTTGACTGTCCCCTGGTAAACGGAGACGTCAGTATACTTTTCGCATCCCTGGTAGCCGGGCCTGATTACATTCTCGCTGTAGGCAGTGTCGAACTTGGTGCCTCGAACTGCTGCGACGGCGTTGGGGGTATGCACCTGGTAGTTGGCGGCAGCGCCGCCCGAAGCAGCATTGACGAGCGATCGCATAACACCCGAAAACAAACTCACTCGCGTGGTCGCAGCTCCGGCGCCAAGCGTGAACTGATCGAGCGCGATGCTGCTGCCGGGGCCAAGCTCGAGGCGGCTTTGATCGTTGAGCACGATGACGGCGTGACCGCTGGAGCCGGTGACGATTCGGTCGCCGACATTTACGCCGACGCCGGAGGCCGCTCCGATCGTTGCGCCACCGGCGCGCTGAATCTGCACCTGGCCGCTGACCGATTGGAACGATCCAGCCGCAGTCTGTGCCAGCGCTTTTCCAGATACGACCAACAGCGCACTAATGAGCAACCACCCCGCAGCAACTCCGGCGCTATGGTGTATTCGGTCTCGACGCATCTAATGGCGCTCCTTTAATACTGCGCCTACCTTGTATTTGTCCGCGTCATCATTTGTCAAATGGCCGCGCTAAACATCTGTAATCGCAGCATAAATGAAAAGGGCGCGAGCATCGCCCGCGCCCCTGTCCGCTCAAAAAAATAAATCCGGCGCGCCGTGTATGCGCGGATTCGATTGCCGCCTACCGCTTGGAGTATTGCGGCCGTTTGCGCGCCTTGTGACGCCCGTATTTCTTGCGCTCGACCTCTCGCGGATCGCGCGTCAGCATCCCACCCTTGCGCAGCGTCGGCCGCAGCGTCTCGGTCGCGCTGACCAGCGCGCGCGAAATCCCATGACGCACCGCGTCGGCCTGCGCCGCGATTCCGCCGCCCTCGACGCTCACCAGCACATCATACTGCCCTACGGTCTCAGTCGCCTCGAACGGCTCGAGGATGCGCATGCGCGACGTCGGCCGCGGGAAGTAGTCCTCGAGCGTGCGCTCGTTAACGGTGATCGTGCCGCTGCCGGGCAGCATTCTGACGCGCGCGACTGCGGTCTTGCGGCGTCCTGTCGTCCAGATGATATTTTTCTTCTCTGCCATGTAAAGTTCGTACCTTGGTTAGACGCTCACCGTCCTGACTATACGCTTACGCTCTTGGGCTTCTGCGCGGCGTGCGGATGCTCGGCGCCGCGATAAACTTTTAGTTTGTTAAAAATCTGATGGCCGAGGCGATTCTTCGGCAGCATCCCCTTCACCGCGATCTCGAGCAGCCGCTCGGGCTTCGCGTCGAGCATCTTGCCCGCCGCAGTCGTGCGAATTCCGCCCGGCCATCCGGTATGCCGATAGTACACCTTGCTGAGCGTCTTCGATCCCGTCAGTCGAACCTTGGCGGCGTTGATAATCACGACGAAATCGCCGGTATCCTGGTTGGGGGTGTAGTCGGGACGCGTCTTACCGGTCAGCAGACTGGCGGCGCGCGACGCGACGCGTCCGAGTGCTCGCTCGCTCGCATCGATCACGACCCATTGGCGGTCACGCAGTCCACTCTCGCGCGAGATACTGCGGGTTTGTTCGGTCAGCTTCAACTTAGTTCCTCTGAAAAATCAAATTTTGGCGGGGCCGATGGGATTTGAACCCACGACTTCCGACGTGACAGGCCGGCGTTCTAACCGGGCTGAACTACGACCCCGCCCGAACCATCTGTTGTTACATTTTCCAGCACGCGTAGCAACAACGCATGTCGCAACTGGAGTTTCCAAATAGCCTCTCTCTATCAGGGAGAGGCCGACGCGCGTCCTCGCGCGGCGGGTGAGGGTCCAAATTCCTGGTTCCGAATCTTCGCAACTCGAGCAAGACCTCAACGCGAACCACGAAAAGATCCTCTCCCAGGCTGCGACGATCCACCTCCACGCGGGCGCGGCGAGACAGTAGGCTCTTTAAGCAAGCTACTGATCTTCTCGATAACCTCGTCGGTCGATGCAAGCGCGTCATTGTCCCAAAAGCGAGCAACGCGGTATCCGAGCCCTTCAAGATACTTCGTCCTCTGCTCGTCGCGAACCATCATATCCATATGCTGCGAGCCATCGAGCTCGACTACCAGCAATTCTTTCGCCGCGCAGAAATCCGCAAAGAATGGCCCGATCGGAAATTGCCTTCGAAATTTGACGCCGTGCAATCGTCGTCCTTTAAGGCGATCCCAAATTTTCTTTTTCGGCGTCTGTCTGCGCGCGTCGAAGGTCGCGCGCTCGATCTCGGCGGAGGTTGTCGTCGGCCACGATTGTTTTCTGGTCGCCCGTGAATCTCTCAGGACCAAGCCGCAGAACTTGGAATTTGGACCCTCACCCGCGCTAGAAGCGCGGCCTCTCCCTGATAGAGAGAGGCTATATCGGACGCGCGCTACGCGACGCGGCGCATCAATTCCAGGATGTCGTAGCCCGTGATCTCGCGGCTCTTTGCGGACCAGTCGCGCAGCTCAGCGTCAGAGACCAGGCCGGCTTGCGCGCCTTTGGCCAGATCCATCAGCCCAATCTTGATCGTTGCCTCGTCGATCATCTCGCCCGACTTCGGATCCGCCATCGAGCCACCCCCTTTCTCGTGGTAGAGCTTGATTACGCGCCGCGCTTCCTCGACCTGATCGACGCTCGGCGTGTAGCACGCATTCGCGATCTCCGCCTGCTGCGGATGGATCACCCAGGTGCCGTCCATCCCGAGGTTCGCGGCGCCGACGTTCTTCTCGCGCAGTCCCGCCTGCAGTTCCTTGACCCGCTCGGGCGAATCCGTGTTGCGCCACAGTCGTAGATAGACGTTGTCGATCGCATGGAGGCCCGCGGCCTTCGCAGCGACCACCACCGCCTGCTTCGAGTAGTGAAAATTCTGGTTCTGATTTTCGACGATCTCGCGGATGCCGAGATTTGCGGCGTAGTCGGCGATACCGAACACCAGCCCGCACATCCTGTCCGACGCGGTCGCGATTTCGTAAGCGTGGATCAGCGCGTGCGGCGTCTCGATCAGCGACTCGATCTGGACGCGGTACTTCCAGCCCGCGCGCTTTTCGAGATCGTCGAGCAGCTTCGACACCTCGCGAATTTCCTCGGGGCCGCGCGTCTTCGGCAGCATGATACCGTGGAAGCGATTCGGCGCGCCGAGCACGATCGCCTCCATGTCGCCCTTGAAAAACTTCGAATGAATATTGTTCGGCCGCACCGTCACGACCTTCTTGCCGAAATCGAGCGTGTTGAGCGCCTCGACCATCACCTTGCGGCTCTTCTCGCCCTTGAACTCATACGGGCACGCGTCCTCGAAGTCCGCCATCACATGATCGACCGGCGCCTTGACCGGATCGGCGGCCGTCGTATGCAGCTTCATGTTGTGACCGGGGTAGGTCATCTCGGTGCGCGGAATTACGAAGCGTGTGCCTTTGTCGAGTACGTACATTGATGGATTTCTCCCGCTGATTCTTTGTTAGCGCGTCAGGCCGGCAGGTAATGTGTCTTGCGCTTGATCAAAACGGTGCGCTCGATTTCAACTACGACAGTACCGTCGGGCTTCTTGCCAATCAGTTTGAACTTTACGAGTCCCGCGTCGGGCCGGCCGGCGTCGCGCTTTTCGAGCACCGTGGACTCGGCGTAAATCGTATCGCCGTGAAAGACCGGATTGGTATGCTTGCCGTTGTCCATCTCGACTTCGGCGATTGCGTTCTCGCTGGTATCTTCCGACGCGAGGCCGACCGTGAACGCCAGGACGACGCCGCCATAGACCAGCAACTTGCCACCGACAAACGCGCCGGGATTTTTGTCGATCAAATCCTGGTTGAAGTGCAGCTCCGCCGTGTTCATCACCAGCGAAGTGAAGTTGTGATTGTCAGCCTCGGTGATCGTGCGGCCGCGCTGATGGACGAGCGTGTCGCCGACCGTGAAGTCCTCGAAGTAGCTGCCGTCGCTGGTGATGCTCACGTTCAGTTCTGCTCCATGATACGCCGGCCGATGACCTCGTACTGAATTTCGCTGGTGCCTTCGAAGATCGACAGCACTCGCGCGTCGCGCCAGAAACGCTGCGCCTCGAACTCCATCGAGTAGCCGTAGCCGCC
>NZ_DATDGQ010000330.1:0-26710 GCF_036522015.1 Binatus sp. (SeqCode) | reverse complement strand
CACCTTGCCAGTCTTCTCAGTCACGTTCATCGTGATGACGCCCTTGCCGCCTCGGTGCGTAAGCCTATAGTCCGACGCAGGCGTGCGCTTGCCGTAGCCGAGTTCCGAAACGGTGAGGAGGGTTTCGTCGTCGCGCACGGTAGACATCGATACGACTTCGTCCTCGATCAGGATGACGGTCTTGCCTTCCTTGACGGTCTGCGATTCGAGTTCCATGCCGACGACACCGCCGGTGGCGCGGCCCATCGGGCGCGCTTCCTCTTCCTTGAAGCGAATCGCCTGTCCTTCGCGCGTCGAGAGCACGATTTGCTGATTGCCGTCGGTGATTCGCACGTCGACGAGCGTGTCGCCGTCTTCGAGATTGATCGCGATAATTCCGGTCGAGCGAATATTTTCGTATTCGTCGAGCGAGGTCTTCTTCACGCGGCCGCGGCGAGTCGAGAAAAAAACGAACTTGCCGCCCGTATCGCGCGGCACCGGAATAAATGCTGATAGCGTTTCGTCATTGGCGAGGCTCAGCAAGTTGGCGATCGAGCGTCCCTTGGCGGCGCGGCCGCCCTCGGGCAGTTCGTAGGCCTTGAGCTCGTACACCTTGCCGGCGCTGGTGAAGAACAGCAGACGGTCGTGCGTCGAGACGCGCTCGAGATGCTCGACGAAATCCTCTTCGGTGGTAGTCGCGCCAATTTTGCCCCGCCCGCCGCGCTTTTGCGTCCGATAGAGCGAAAGCGGGGTGCGCTTGAGGTAGCCGCCGTGCGTGACCGAGACGAGGACATCTTCTTCGACGATCAGATCCTCAATCGAGAAGTCGCCCTCTGCCTCGATGATCTGCGTGCGGCGCGCGTCACCAAACTCCTCTTTGATTTCCGTGAGTTCGACGCGAATGAGTCGCAGCAACTCCTTTTCGTCGGCGAGGATTTTCTTCAACCCCTTGATAGTGTCCGTAGTCTCCTTGTGTTCCGCTTCGATCTTGTCGCGCTCCAATGAAGTCAGTCGCCGCAAGGTCATATCGAGGATGGCCTGGGCCTGTATTTGAGTCAGCGAGAACTGGCGCATCAGTCCGGTGCGCGCCGTCTCGGCGTCCTTCGATCCGCGAATCAACTTGATGACCGCGTCGAGATTCTTGAGCGCGATCATCAGTCCTTCGAGGACGTGCAGGCGCGCCTCAGCCTGCCTGAGCTCGTATCGTGTACGGCGTGTGAGCACGACCCGGCGATGCTCAATGAATGCGACCAGCGCCTCACGCAGATTCATTTCGCGCGGGCGCCCTTCGTGGATGCCCAGCATGATGAGGCCGAATCCCTGCTGCATCTGAGTGAGCTTGTATAGCTGATTGAGCACCACGCGGGGTTCGGCGTCGCGCTTGAGCTCGATCACGATCCGCATGCCGTCGCGATCGGACTCGTCGCGGATGTCGCTGATACCCTCGATGCGCTTGTCGTTGACCAGCTCGCCGATGCGGGTGATAAGACGGCCCTTGTACACCTGGTACGGAATCTCGCGGACGATGATCGACGCGCGGCTCGACCGTTTGTCTGTCTCAATCGCCGCGAGCGCGCGCATGACGAGAGTCCCGCGGCCGGACAGATAAGCCTGGCGAATCGCCTGACGTCCAAGCAACTGCCCTCCTGTCGGAAAATCCGGACCCGGAATAATATCGAGGATTTTTTCGAGACTAAGCTCGGGATCTTCGATCAACGCCAACAGCGCGGTGCAAACCTCGCCGAGATTGTGCGGCGGAATGTTGGTCGCCATCCCGACAGCGATGCCGTCGGAGCCATTGATGAGCAGATTTGGCACCTGGCCGGGAAAAATCTCGGGCTCCTGCTCGGAGCCATCAAAATTTGGCAGAAAGTCGACGGTGTCTTTGTCGATATCGGCGAGCAGACGCTCGGCCAGCCGGGTCAAGCGGACCTCTGTGTATCGCATCGCGGCCGGTTCGTCGGGATCGATCGACCCGAAATTGCCCTGACCATCGATCAGCGGGTAGCGCAGCGCGAACGGTTGAGCCATGCGGACGAGCGCGTCATAGACTGCGGTATCGCCGTGGGGATGGTATTTGCCGAGAACGTCGCCAACCACGCGAGCGGATTTCACGTGCTTGCGATTCGCGAGCAACCCGGCCTGGAACATCGCGTACAGAATTCGACGATGAACGGGTTTCAACCCGTCGCGAATCTGCGGCAGCGCTCGCCCGATATTTACCGACATTGCGTAGTCCACGTAGGACTGCCGCATGTCGTCTTCGATATTCATCAACGCGGGTTCGTTGCGCTGCGGTTCGTTGCCGTTGGTTTCAGCCATTTAACTTGAGGCTCCCGCGAATTCAGAACAATCGTGCATTGGAAATTTGACTAGCCACGCTGCTGGCGAAGCGCCGCCCACTGCTGGATCTTCTGCAAAAGTTTATCGCGATGGAATTCGCGTCGATGCGGCAACAGGTCGTATGCGAACGAGTCCTCGGGGTGCGCGATTCCTTCGAGTGCCAGCGACACGCAGAGGTTTTGTTCCGCATCGCGCGCGTCACGCTCGCACACGGCGCAATTCGTCACCATGATGCGGATCTCTTCGTGCAAAGTTCGCTCGATGCCATGTGACGTGTCCTGCTCGCGCATCAGAGTTGCGGCTCTTCAGATGTCGAGGTTGCGCACGTTGAGCGCGTTCTCTTCGATGAAGGCTCGGCGCGGCTCGACCTGGTCGCCCATCAGCTTGGTGAAAATCTCCTCGGCCGCTTCCAGCGATCCAATCTGCACCCGCAGCAGTGAACGAACTTCGGGATTCATGGTGGTGTCCCAGAGCTGCTCGGCGTTCATCTCTCCGAGCCCCTTGTAGCGTTGGATTTCGACTCCTTTTTGTCCCGCGGCCAGCACGGCCTCCGCCATCGCCTTGAGCGTGTCGACGGTGGATTCGCCTTCGCCAACCTTAAGCTTGAACGGCGCCTTGATCGCCTCGAGCTCCGGCCCCAGCCGACGAATCTCGCGAAGCTCGCCGGAGTGCAAAAACGCCAGATCGACTACCGTCGGCGGCGTAGTGCCATTCTGAGTGTGCGAGAAAACGGCCCGCCAGTTCGCGCCGTCGGGTTGCACCTGCACTGTCAGATTGTTCCGGTTGACGTGTTTGCGAATTGCCTCGGCCATCTGCTTCGCCGTTTTCTCGGACCCGAAACTATCGTCAGCGATGGTTTTATTGGAGGTGAGCTCGGCGAGCGCGGCGGCGATTGCGCGCTCTTTGGAGCGGCGCTCGAGCGACTCGTACATTCGCTCGAGATGCAGTGCTTTCCGGACCAGCGTCTTTAGCGTTGCGCCCTTGTATTCGCGCCCGTCTTTGCCCTTACCGGTCTCCAGGGCGAGCGCTTCGCAACCGAGGTCCGTCAGGTAGTCCTCGAGAATGTTCTCGTCCTTTACGTATCGTTCACTTCTGCCTTTCTTGACCCGGAAGAGTGGCGGCTGGGCAACGTACAGGTAGCCGTTCTCGATGATCTCGAGGAACTGGCGGAAGAAGAAGGTCAGCAGCAGCGTGCGAATGTGCGATCCGTCAACATCCGCGTCGGTCATAATTATTATCTTGTGATAGCGGAGTTTGGCGACATCCTTGTCTTTTTCAACACCCATCCCAAGCGCCGTTATCAGGATGCGCAGCGTCTCGGACGAGAGCATCTTGTCGATACGCGCGCGCTCGACATTCAATATTTTTCCGCGCAGCGGGAGGATTGCCTGCGTTTTGCGGTCGCGGCCCTCCTTTGCCGAGCCGCCCGCTGACGGTCCTTCGACGATAAACAATTCGGTCAGCGAGGGATCGCGCTCGGAGCAATCCGCCAGATTGCCGGGCAGTGACCCGGAATCGAGCACGCCTTTGCGCCGCACGAGCTCCTTGGCTTTGCGCGCGGCCTCGCGCGCGGTGGCCGCTTCGACCGCCCGCGCGACGATCTTTTTCGCCACCGGCGGCGTCTTCTCGAGGAACTCGCCGAGCTTCTCGTTGACCAGCCCCGAGACGATTCCTTCGACCTCGGAGTTGCCGAGCTTGGTCTTGGTCTGCCCTTCGAACTGTGGTTCCGGAATTTTTATGCTGACGATCGCGGCGAGGCCCTCGCGGGTGTCCTCGCCTTCGAGCCGCATGTCTTTATTTTTGAAAAGATTGTTCTTCGTCGCGTAGTTGTTGATCGTTCGGGTCAGCGCGCCCTTGAGTCCCGACAGATGGGTTCCGCCCTCGGCGGTATGAATGTTGTTGGCGTAGGTGAAAATCACCTCATGGATCGCGTCGGTCCATTGCAGCGCAACCTCGACGTCGACGCCCTCGCGCACGCCCTTGAAGAAAATCACGTCGTGAAGCGCTTCGCTGCTCTTGCTCAGCGTCGCGACGTACTCTGCAATTCCGCCCTCGAAGTGAAACTCTTCGGCCTTGTTGATTCGCTCGTCGCGCAGCCTGATTCGCAGCCCCGCGTTGAGGTAGGCCATCTCGCGAAGGTACTGCGCAATTATTTCGTATTTGAACTTCACCTCGGGAAAAATCTTCGAGTCGGGCGTAAACGTGGTCTTGGTGCCCTTGCTGTTGGTCTTGCCCCGCTCCTCGACTTTGGTCTTCGGAATCCCCCGCTCGTAGCGCTGAAAATAAATCTTGCTGTTCTTATGAACTTCGACTTCGAACTCGTCGCTCAGGGCGTTGACCACCGACGCGCCCACGCCGTGCAATCCGCCTGAAACTTTGTACGCGCTCTTTTCGAACTTGCCGCCGGCGTGCAACACAGTATGCACGACTTCGAGCGCCGATCGCTTTTCCGTCGGATGCATGTCGACCGGGATTCCGCGGCCATTGTCCTCGACCGAAATCCGATCGTCGCTCAAAACTACGATGTTGATTTCGGTGCAGTGGCCGGCTAGCGCCTCGTCAACCGAGTTGTCCACGATCTCGGTAACGAGATGATGCAATCCCCGCTCGGCGGTGTCGCCGATGTACATCCCGGGTCGTTTGCGAACCGCTTCGAGTCCCTCGAGAACCTTGATGGACTCGGCGCCATAGCCGTCAGACGATTCTTTGTTTGCCATAGAAGAGAACGAGCGATGAACTTACCTTTCCGCCACACCACCGCCTGTCAGAATTGTATTCGTCCAAGGCAATAAAGTAAAGGAACAAAGTGTGGTTGGGCCAACTTATCAAACACTATTTGAGAAGCTGGCCTGTGGATAGAAAAGCGGCCAATCAGTGGGCAGTTTCCAGCATCAACGTTCTCGACTTTATCCGCCTTTTTTCAAATCGTTACTGTGCTGATAACAGAACGTCATTTTGCGAAATCAAATACTCACAGATTAACTCTGAAAGAGGTCGCAACCGAATCGGAAATCCTATTCGCAGGCGCGCTGAATTCCGTCGAAGAATTGCCACCACATGTCAAGCGAGCGCTCGACCGCGGCCCATACTTTCGCGCGCTCCACTTCGCTCATCGGCGTGTGACTTAGAATGTTGTCGCCGACGTCGCTGTGATCGCGGTCGGCGATCTCATGCACGTCGAAAAACGAGACCTGCTCGCGCGAGAGCCCGTAATGCTTTTCGAGCGCACGCGCGAACGGCGCGAAGTTACCCGGCACCTGGCCCTCTGCCGCGAGATTGATTGCACCGATTCCCTCCGCGAACGAACGGTCCTTGGTCGAGAGCTCGAACCAGTCGATCAGCGCCGCAGTCGAGGGCAGCGCCTTGCCGTGGATCATGTCGTCGCGGCTCAGACCAAGCCCGAGTCCAAGCCGAATGAACAATTCGGGATGCGGCGCGCTGCCGGAAATCTTGCCGGTCTCCTCTTCGTACAGGCTCTCAGCCAGTTTCACGCGCTCCTCGGCATTGACGCATCGCGAATGCAGCGCGCTCAGCGCCCGCGGGAATTCACGCACCTGTAGAAAGAACTGAACTGCGAAGTTGCACAAGCCGGTCTGCGAGACTTTTCCCTCGGCGATTCGATGCCAGATCGGATGCCGACCGAAAGAGCGCCGCTCTTTGACCATCGCGAAAATCTCGCGCACGAAGCCGTCATTCGCAGCCATGGCTAAACCTCATACCCGCGAATGTACGAAAGCGCGCACGTAATGTGAAGCGAAGCGCGTCGTGGGAATTGTAGCGGGGCGCGCAGCCCCGCCTCTTAATCGACCTGGCGCAGATCGGTCAGCATCTCCTGCGGCCCGATGTAACCGACTTTGCGCTGCGCCACTTTGCCGGCCGAATCGATCAGCATCGTCGTCGGCACCCCCTGGATGTCGTATTTGCTAGTCAGCTCCGCAGTCTTCTTGTTCTGCGCCGTCAGGTTCGCCCTCATCCGTACGAAGCGCTTCGCCTCGGTGACTACGGACGGATCGATAAAGGTCGAATGCTCCATCTCGCGGCATGGGATACACCAGTCGGCGCTGAAATCGATCAGAACGGGCTTGCGCGCTTCGGTGGCCGATGCGAGCAGTTCGGGGTTGAAAGGCACGAAGCGAAGTTTTTCCGGCGCTTGTCGTGGATAGAGCATGAATACGAGTGCCGCCATCGCGATGACTCCGATCAGCGATCTCATAACCAGGAAAGGACGCCAGCCTCGGCCCTCGCGAGAAATGAAGCCGAGATAAATCCCCACGCCAACCGCGTAGTACGGAAGGATTCTCGTCATCAGGTTGTTCGGCACGACGGGATCGAGAAAGTAGAGCGCGAGTCCCACCAGTACGAAGCCGAAAAGATGCTCGACCCACGCAAGCCATTCGCCTGACCGCGGCAGGCGGCGGATATGCCCGGCCGCCATCGCGAGCCCGATGTACGGCAAGCCAAGTCCGAGCGCCAGTGTGAAGAATAGCGCGAAGCCGAACAGCGCGCTCCCACTTCGCTCGACCATCAGCAGCAAGCCGAGCACGATCGGCCCGATGCATGGCGCCGCGACGACGCCCATCCCGAGGCCCATCAGCAGTGCGCCCGCATATCCCGGGTGTGCGGCGCCCGCGCGCTGCAGCATCCAGTTCGGCGGCTGCAAAACGAACAAGCCGAAGCTCGACGCGGCCAGCGTCAGCAGTACTATCGAGAGCGCGACCAGGACGAACGAATTCTGCATCGCGGCGCCGAACAGTCCGCCCGACATCGCGACCGCTACTCCCACCGACGAGAACATCAGCGCGATTCCGAGCACGAAAACCATCGCCAGGTACATCACCCGTCGATGGCCACCGCCCTGGTTTCCAAAGTACGCGATCGTTACGCCGATCAGCGGATAGACGCACGGCGTCAGATTGAGTGCGAGTCCGCCAAGAAATACTGCGAGGAAGCCCAAGAACCATCCATGGTTGTTAAAGATGCGCGCGATCGCGCCGCCGGGATCATCGCCGCCGCCGCTCTTTTCTCCGCTTGTAGAGGTCCCCTGGATTGCGCCCGCTGCCGCTCCTGGAGCCGCCAGCGCGACCGTTGTACTGACTGACGCCGGTCGCAGGCATTCGTTGTTATTGCAGCCCTGGTAATCAATCGTCACCGTCAGGGCGTCGCCTGGCTTCGGCGCGAAGGTCGCATCCGCCTTGAGCGGCACCTCGAAGTTGATATCGCCGCCGAACACCGAAATCTTGTCGCCGCCGGCTGCGACGTCAAGCTTCATCGTCTCCGCAGCCGGATACTTGATTGCGCCCGGCGTTACGCTGACCGGGGCGCCTATCTCGAGCTTGGTTGGAATGTAATCTTCGCTGAACGGCTTGTCCGAATTTATGTGCCAATCCGGAATCACCGTGGCGGCGATCTTGAGCGTGCTCGATCCGCCGGCCCTCAGCGGAGGATCGATTGTAGCCGAATTGATTTTTACGAGTTCATTCGCTTTTACGGCATGCGCCGCCGGCACCGCGAGCAACGATACGGCAAGAAAAACTCCAGCTAGTATTGCGCCGTGTAAAATCGATCGGAAATTGCGCGTCATGATTTACCGAAAACTAAACCACGCGACCCGTGCCTCGGTTCCTGAGCAGCGTGCATCTATTTCGCGGCGCCGGTCTGCTTGCCGTTGGTCGAAAGCGGGACCGAGCCCACGATTTCCAATCCATATCCCGGCAGATTCGCCAGCCGCGGCGTCGCGTCCGACATGATGATCATTTTGCGCACGCCGACGTCGCGCAGAATCTGCGCGCCGATTCCGTAATCGCGGAAATCAGCCTCCGGCGTATTGGCCCGCGTAGTCGCGCGGCGCGCCGGATGACCGCCATCGAAATCCGACGCCAGCGCGTTCGATTCGCGCTTCAGGTACAGCAGCACGCCTTCGCCCGCCGCCGAGATTCGTTCCATCGCGGAACGCAGCAGGTTACGCGTGTTGCGCACCGAGTAGCCGAACACGTCGCCCGGCAGGTACTCGCGATGCGCCCGCACGAGTATCGGCTTCTTCGGATCGACCTTGCCCATCACCAGCACCAGGTGCTCCGTGTAATCGACCAGGTTGCGATAGACGATCGCGCTGAACTCGCCGAATGCGGTCGGCAGCTTCGCCTCCGCGATCCGCTGGACCATCGTCTCGTTGCGCAGCCGGTACTCGATGATGTCCGCGACCGTGACAATCTTGAGTCCGTGCACTTTCGCGAACTCGACCAGGTCGTCGCGTCGCGCCATCGTGCCGTCTTCCTTCAGAATCTCGCAGATGACGCCGGCCGGCTTCAGCCCCGCCAGCCGCGCGAGATCGACGGCGCCCTCGGTTTGCCCGGTCCGCACCAGTACGCCGCCGTCGCGTGCGCGCAGCGGATAGACGTAGCCGGGTGTGATGAACTCGGCGCCGCTGGCGTCTTCGCGCACCGCTTGCAGAATCGTAGTCGAGCGATCCTGCGCCGAGATTCCCGACCCCGCCGCGCGCCGCGCAGTGATCGCTGTCGTGAACGCCGTCCCCAGCGGCGCCTGATTGTCGCCAATCATCATGCTGAGCCCGAGCCGATCGATTCGCTCCGCCGACATCGGCAGGCAAATCAGCCCGCGCCCGAACCTGGCCATGAAGTTGACCGCCTCGGGGGTGGCCTTTTCGGCCGCCATGCACAAGTCGCCTTCGTTCTCGCGCTGCTCGTCATCCATCAGGATGATCATATGGCCGCGGCGCGTTTCCTCGAGCGCTTCCTCGATCGAAATGAACGGCGCGCGCGCTTTCTTGCGGGGGCTTATCTCACCAAACATTTTACGGCTCTCGCTAATCTCTTACTCAACTATATACCGCCAGCCAAGCACCCTCGAACGCCCGCCAGATGCTATCTTGGGGCGCGTGGCGACCGAAATCTCTACGGCAGTTTTGCTGGCGGCGGGCCGCGGCAAACGCCTGGGCGTGCTTACCGCGGATACGCCGAAGCCAATCCTCGATATCGCCGGTTCACCGCTTATTTCGCACATAGTTGACGTACTTATGGCGGCGGGGTTGACGAATTTCATCGTCGTGACCGGCTACCTGTACCAGCAAATCGAAGGATGGGCGAAAACCTACCAGCGCTCAAATCCGGAAATCAAAATCGCCACTGTCAGGCAGCCGGAACTGAATGGGACTGGTGGCGCGATGCTCGCGGCGAGGGAACATCTCGCCGGCCAGCCGCGCTTCGTCTTCGGATGGGGCGACATCCTGATGGACCGCGCGAACTATCCGCGCTTCATCCACCACGCGCGCAATGACGAGTACGATTTGATGCTGGCGGTGAATCGCGTCAAGGATCCGTTTCGTGGCGCCGCCGTTTACGTGACACCGCACATGATGGTCGAACGACTCGACGAAAAACCGGCGGCGGGAACCGCCAAGACCGAATGGAACAACGCGGGACTGTTCGCCACCGGCCAGATAATTTTCGACTACCTCGCGCGGCTTACGCCGTCGTCGCGCGGCGAGCTCGAACTACCGGGAGCAATCTCGCAAATGATCGCCGACGGCCGCGTCGTGCGCGCGGTTGACATGCGCGGATTCTGGAGCGACGTCGGTACCCCACAAGATCTCGAGGCGGCACGCGCGTGGTTCAAGCCGAAAAGGAAGCGGCGATGACTCTGCCGGACGGATGGGATTCAGAAGAGTTAGCGCGCGCCGAACTGCTGGTCGATCGAATGTATGCGGGCGCCGACGCGCGAATCGTCGCGTGTCGCGCGCCCGGCCGCGTCAATCTGATCGGTGAGCATACCGATTACAGTGGACTGCCCGTCCTGCCAGTCGCGATCGATCGTTCCACAATTGTCGTCGCCGCCGCCAACACAACCGGCGAGATGGAAGTGTCGAACGCCGACCCCGCGTGGCCGTCGCGCCGTTTCGCAATCGAACGACAGATTCCGCCCTACGCAACCGGCGATTGGGCGAACTACGTGAAGGCCGCAATCCAGGGTGTGATCGATCGCTTTTCCGCGCGCGCCAACCTGCGCGGCGCGTCGATGATCGTCGATGGCCGCGTGCCGCCTGCTTCGGGACTTTCGTCATCCAGCGCGCTGACCGTCTCGACCGCGATCGCATTCATGGCGGTCAACCAACTCGAACTGGATCCGCTCGCAGCCGCGACGATGGTCGCGCGCAGCGAATGGTACGTCGGGACGCGCGGGGGTGGGATGGATCAGGCAGTTTCGATTCTCGGCCGCCGCGACCACGCGTTGTTCATCGAGTTCGACCCTCTACGCGTCCGCGCAATAAAGATGCCGGCGAAAGCGGCTCTCATCGTGGCAGATAGCCGGCAAGTCGCGGACAAGTCGGGAGCGGTGCGCGCGGAATACAATCGGCGCGTCGTCGAATGCGCGTTGGCGGCGCGAATTCTCGGCCGCGCGCTCAAGCTCGACGGCGTGAAAATCCTTGGTGACGTCATTCGCGCACTGCCGGAATGGAATGCGGCGGACCTCGTCGGGCAGTTGGCGGCATCGTCGCCGGCGTGCCTCGGCGCGGATCTGAAAGAGGCGGCGAACATCCTGGACGTTACCCAGTCAGAATTCGACGCCGAGTTGCTTGGTCAGGGATCGATCAGGAGCGCGCTAGATTCAAACCGGCCGCTGGAGGTTCTGAAACGCGCGCGACACGTCCTGGGAGAAACCGAGCGGGTGATTCGCGCGGCGGACGCACTCGAAGCGGGGCGCCTCGACGAAATGGGAACGTTGATGAACGCATCGCATCAGAGTCTCGCGGATGACTTCGAATGCAGCACCGAGCGGCTCGATGCGCTCGTGGAATGTGCGCGGCGCGGCGGCGCACTGGGCGCGCGGTTGACGGGGGCAGGCTTCGGCGGTTCGATTGTCGCGCTGTGCGACGCGGCGAGCGCCGACTCGGTGATTGAATCGATCGATCGCGGATACTACGCGAAGCAATATCCGGGCGCGGCGCCGAAAAGTTGGCGAGCGGTGTTGCACGCAGGCGCGGGCGCAAGCGTCATCGATATATCCGCTAACGCTTGAAGCGGAGGATGCGCGCGGAGTGCGGCGGCAGATCGATCGTATCGAAGATTTCGATTTTTTCGTCGAATGCGAGATCGAGTGCCGCGATTTCTCGGGCGTCCAGCTTCAGGTCGGAGGTTTGTACCCGCGCGGGTGAGTCGCCGCGGTTCAGGATCATCGCGATCGCGCCCACGGCGGTCTCAGTGATCAGGCCGCGGATGTCGCCGGTGGTCATCAGATCGAGCGCGAGGACCGGTTCGCTCGCTGCGTTGGAATCGATTTTCGTGCTGATCTCGGCGAGCGTGCGAAACAATTTTCCCGCCTCGGCGTCGAGCAAGCTCATATCATCAGAAATCAGGAGCATCCCGCCGCTGGCGACTATCGTTGCGGCCAGCGCCGCGCGTTCGTCGGCGGTGAGGCGGGTTTTGCGCGCGCGCAGCATCAGGCAGTCCGGATCGTTCAGCCACAAACGGCGGTGCATGAAGCTGCGCGCGATGATCGCGTCGAGCGCATAGATGGTGGACGGGTCCCCCGCTCCGGAAGCGGTCGAGCCCCAGAACGGCGAAACGTCGGGTCCGATGCGCATCCCGTCCACGACGCCGATCGCCTGGCCAAGCGGGCAGCCGCATCCGAGGATGAACGCGTCGTCGCCGGCGCCGGCGCGAATCCTCTCCAAGCCGTGCCGCAGCGTTTCGCCGCGCGTCAGATTTTGATCGTGCCGGCGGCCGGGCGCGGCGGCGGCATAGAGAAAATCGAGTTTCAAATAAGAGTAACCGAAGTCGTGGGTGAGCTTCGCGAACAGATGACGCAGATGCGCGCGGTATGCCGGATTGCTTGCGTCGAGCGCGTACGCGAACTTGTCGTCGCTCGTGGTCCAGTTGGGGTTGTGGCCGGCGCGAACGGGCTGGCCGGTCTCGGAGTGCATGATGAACCAGTCCGGATGATCGATCATGAGGCGCGAGTCGCGAGCGGCCAAAAACGGCGCGGTCCAGATGCCGGCTCTGAAGCCGGCGGCGCGAATCTCACCGGCGATTTTTTTGAGACCACCGGGAAATTTCGCGTTGGTGGTGTCCCAATCACCTAGCGCGGACTGAAAACCGTCGTCGAGCTGAATTACGTCGAGCGGAAACTCCGAGCGCATCGCCTCGAGCGACTTGAGGTTGGCGCGAAGCGCGTCCTCGGTGATCGCGTGAAAGTAGTGGTACCAGGAGCACCATCCGCGCTGGAACGGCGCATTCACGCGCGCGTTCATCCACCGCCCGGCCGCGTCAGCCCATCGCGCGGCCATCCGCGCGGCCGACTCATCTGCGGCGGCGATAAAGAGTGGATCCAGTTCACGATGTCCGCCCGGAGCCAAGGTTACATCGTCGAGGATTGCGCGGGCGACTACTCTTTCCGGACTCGAGATGGTGAGGGTCGAAAGTGAGGTGGCGGCGCCGATGAATCCGGCCAGTATCCGCTCCGCGGCCTGACTCTCGACGATCGTAAAAAGTTCAGAAGTCTGCGCCTCCGCGAATTCCGGCGGACGAGTCGTTTCGCTTTGATGATTGAGGCGCGTGATGAAGTTAGCGGTGTCGCGCGGATGAGTTTGCGACGCGGTTACATCGTAGCCGCTCGACGCGCTCCACGACTGATAGCCGTGTTTGAGAAATCGTGCTGGCGCCGCTGGATCAAAGCCCGTCCCGACTTCGAAGATCGCGGACCTGAGTCGAACCGTGTCGGTGCCGCGATTGACGACGCTCGCGCGGACGATCGTGCCGCCGAGCGCTTGTTCGAGATGCGCGGAAAGCGTGAGGCGGTCTCGGCTGGCGGTCGATTCGCGCGTGTCGGAAGGTGCATCGAGCGCGAGCGCAGATGGATTGCCGGCGGCGTCGAGGAAGCGGAGTTCGATTCGCGAGAGAAGTGCGCTGGTCACGTGGTGAAGGGTTGCAAAGAGATCGCATCGCGGCAAGGCACTCGATTGATCGAATTGCCTCTGGCAAAGTGAGGGAGTTCAGAAATTCGAGTGAGCGAGCGTTGCACCTCTCCCGGCGCGACGTTGTCGCGCCGACCTCTCCTCGGACAAGGAGCAGTTATTTTTCCGATTCGGAATCACCAGTTGGTGGAGAGAGAGACTCATCGATACTGTTCCTGAAATTGAGGCGGCTGAGGTTGATGAGGCGGGCGGGGACGTTCCTGCGCAGGATAGCTGGGGTGGCAGGCTGTCTGCGTTCCGCGCGCTGCGGCATCGTAATTTCAGGCTCTTCTTCGTCGGTCAGCTGATCTCGCTGATCGGTACCTGGATGCAATCGGTTGCGCAGGCGTGGCTGGTGCTGAAGCTCACCAACTCGTCGCTGATGCTCGGCGTCGTCGCGTTCGCGAGCTACATGCCGATAGTGCTGGTCGCGTTGTTCGCCGGTGTAGTGGTCGATCACGTCGATCGGCGACGCTTGATAATCGGCGCGCAGACCTTGTTGATGCTCAGCGCGTTCGTGCTTGGAGCGCTGACCTGGGGCGGCGTCGTCAAAGTCGAATATGTAATCGCCCTCGCGGCGCTCAATGGCTTTGTCAGCTCGTTCGACATGCCGGGGCGGCAGGCGTTCGTGGTCGAGATGGTCGGGCGCGAAGACCTGCCCAATGCGATCGCGATGAACTCGATGATCTTCAACGGCGCGCGGATGATCGGGCCAGCGATCGCCGGTCTGTCGATCGCGGTGATCGGCGTCACCGGCTGCTTCATGCTCAACGGCGTCAGCTATCTCGCCGTTATCTGGAGCCTGTTCGAAATGGAACTGCCGCGACGCGAGCGGCGCGAATTCGGCGCCACCATGATGCGACAGGTGCGGCTCGGCCTGGCCTACGTCTGGCGTCATCGCCCGACCCTGTGGCTGCTCGTGCTGGTCGCGATCAACATGGGAATCGGGATGCAGTACACGGTGCTGATTCCGCTGTTCGCGCGCGACTTGCTGCACGTCGGAGCGCACGGCTATGGCTTCCTGATGGCGGCGCAAGGGTTGGGCGCGGTGGCGAGCGCGATCGTGATGAATATGCGCTCGACGGCTCCCAGGGTGCTGCGGCAGAACCTGGTGCTCGGAATTTTTTGTATGGCGATCGCCGCCGCGGGCTTCGGCCTATCCAGATGGATGTGGCTTTCGCTGCTCACGCAGATGTTCGTCGGCGTCGGCCTGATGAACCACATGGTGACGACCAACACCCTGTTGCAGATGTTCGTCACCGACGAACTGCGCGGGCGCGTGATGAGTATCTACACTCTGTCGTTTATCGGCACCGCGCCGCTCGGCAGTCTTGCAGTCGGCTATATCGGGGAGCACTTCAGTCCGCGTACGGCGGTGCTGTTCTGCGCGGCGTTCTCATTGATGTGCGGCTTCATATTGTTGACCAAGCTGAAGTTGATCGCGCGTGCGCAGGAGGAAATCGAAGAATCCGGTTAATTGAGATTGAAACCCGCGACAGGAGAATTTACCGCTCCCTTCGGGAGAGGTAATCCGGCGGTTGCACTGAAGCGCGACAGTCTTTGATAATCTAGCCGCCGTGCCGAAACACTCCCGAAAAAATCGTGACGCCGATTCCAACGAGCGCGCGGAGTTGGTTCGCGCGGTTCCACCTATCGACGAATGTATCCGAGCGGCTGAGGCTCTTCCTGCTCTGGCCGGATTCAGCCGCAGCTACATCAAGGTGATGGTGCAGCGGGCGCAGACTGAGTTGCGGGCCTCGATTCTTGCGGGACGCGGCGAGAAGTCGCGCGATCGCACTGCGATGATCGACGCCGTCGCGCGCGGTGCCGCGCTCGCAGTTGCTGCCGATGAGCCGGTGCTCAGGCCGGTTGTCAATGCGACCGGAGTCGTGCTGCACACGAATCTTGGCCGCGCGATTTTGGCTGAGTCTGCGGTCGAGGCCGTCGTGATGGCGGCCCGGTCTGCCGTCAATCTGGAATACGATTTGGAGACCGGCGCGCGCGGCGACCGCGACACTATCGTCGAGGACGAGATCTGCGCGCTGACCGGGGCCGAGGCCGCGACCGTCGTGAACAACAACGCTGCGGCGGTCGTGCTTGCGATGAACTCGCTGGCTGAGGGGCGCGAGGTCATAGTATCGCGTGGCGAGATGATCGAGATTGGCGGCTCGTTTCGATTGCCCGACGTGATGGCCAAGAGCGGCGCGATCCTGCGCGAGGTCGGGACGACCAATCGGACGCATCCCGGGGATTATGCGGATGCGATCGGGCCGGATACTGCGCTGCTGCTGAAAGTACATCCGTCTAACTACCGCGTGGTCGGTTTCACCAGCGAAGTGACGCTTGAAGACCTGGTCGAAATCGGGCGCGAGCGCGGAATCGACGTGATGGAAGATCTCGGTGCGGGCGCACTGGTCGATCTGACGAAGTTCGGTATTGCGCGGGAGCCGATAGTGCGCGAGCGAATCGGGGCTGGCGCCGCTGTGGTCACATTCTCCGGCGACAAGCTGCTCGGCGGTCCGCAGGCCGGCGTGATAGTGGGTAGGCGCGCGGCAATCGATCGAATCAAGCGCAATCCGCTGAAGCGGGCCCTCCGATGCGACAAGCTGACGCTGGCGGCGCTCTCAGCGACGATGCGGCTCTATCTTCGCTCGCGCGATTTGCGGGATGAGCTGCCAACTCTTCGAATCCTGGGACGCAATGTGAGTGAGATTGCGGCTATTGCGCCACGCGCGCGGGAGATCGTGGCGGAGTGCCTGGCGGGCGGCTACATCGTCGAGATTGTCGATGCGGCTTCGCAGGTCGGCTCGGGCGCGATGCCGGTCGAAGAGTTGAAGTCGGTTGCGCTACGCGTGACGCATCCGGAGAAATCGGCCGCCGCGATCGCCGCGATGTTTCGGCGCGCGCGAATTATCGGACGGCTCGTGAACGATTCGTTCCATCTCGATTTGCGCACGATCGAGGATCCGGCAGTCTTCGCGGTGAAGCTGGAAACTGACTAGGATTGTGAAAATTTCCACGCACGGGAGGCGACTGAAAAGTGAAATTCGGGACATTTTTATATCAAACGTCGCCCAACAGTATCGCGGCGGTGGCTCGCAAAGCCGAGGAGAGCGGCTTCGAATCGCTTTGGATTCCCGAGCATATTATTTTGCCGGTAACCTACCGTTCGCCCTATCCGTATTCTTCTAGTGGAAGGATGGGCGCGCCGCCGGAGACGCCCCTGCACGATCCGCTGCTGGCGCTGGCTTATGTCGCCGGCGTCACGACGAAGATTCGGCTGGCGACAGGCGTCTTTGTGCTGCCGATTCGCAATGCGTTCACGACTGCCAAGGCGGTCGCCAGCCTCGACGTGCTCTCGGGCGGACGGTTTATCTTCGGCGTCGGGATCGGCTGGCTCGAAGAGGAGTTCGAAGGAGTTGGGATGAACTTCAAGGACCGCGCTCTTCGCACGCGCGAATATCTCGCCCTGATGAAGGAGCTGTGGACCAAGGACTCGCCGGAGTATCACGGCAAGACGGTTAGCGTCGAAGGATTCAAGTTCATGCCCAAGCCCGCGCAAAAACCGCATCCGCCGATCGTGTTCGGCGGCAACACCGAGCCGTCGCTCAAGCGGGCGGCGAAACTCGGCGATGGCTGGTACGGAATCGCGGAAGGTAACGACGAGATTGCAGCGACGATCAAGCGCTTGCGGGAGCATGAGCGCGCGGCCGAACGCACGGCGCCGCTGGAAATTACGGTGAGCAGGTTGCGCGAACAGTTAAAGCCCGGCGATATTGAAAAATTCGCGTCGATGGGGGTGTCGCGAATAATCATCGGGCCGGCCGCGACGACGAGAGAGCATCTTGTGGCGATGGAAAAATTTGGCGCCGAGGTGATCTCGCGGAATTAACTGGTGTATCGCAATTCGCGCCGATACGATCGAAACTTGCGCCTGAGGATTTCTGACAAACATGAAAAGGTGCCCCCGCTGCGATAAAACCTACCCCGACGCGGAAACTTTTTGCGAAGCTGACGGCACTGCGCTGGTCCAGGCCGGTCCTGCATTCGCCGAAAGCGCGGGCGGCAACGAGGGCCAGCAAATCGAGTGCCCGGTGTGCGGCGGCAAAGCTCAGCCGGGCGAGTTGATCTGCAACTTCTGCGGCGCGCGACTCGGAGTGGAATCGGCATCTGAGCCATACAAACCGTCGCCGTCGAGGCCGGTGACTCCCCCGCGGACTGCGACTGTGCGACGCGATCCATCGCCGTCGATGCGTATCACCGGCCGGATGCCAAATGACGACGGCGAGCAAAAAGGCCGCGGGATGTTCGGCGTCCTCGGGTACGTGATCGCGGCTATCGTAGCGCTGGGCGGCGGCGCATGGCTCGCGCTTCATCTCAGCAAGGGCGCAGAGGCGCCTGTGGCGGTAACCTCGCCTGCCGCAGCCGCGTCGGTGGCAGCGGCGGTGCCGACCGGTCCGTTAGTGGCGCTGGCGAATGCGATGGGTGTGCAGGTGACCGGAGAATCGGCGGCGGCGCCCGAGCGCAATCAGGAGACGGCGCGCAAGTTCTTCGAAGATCACAAGGACGCGTTGCTGGACAGCTATACTCATGCGCTTGCTGGTGACAGCACGTTGCGCGATGCGATGGTGGTCCGGGTGAGAGTACTTCCGAGCGGCAACGTGGACGCCGCCTCGGTGCGAACCTCGACCAATCCGAATCCCGCGTTCGACGCGGAAGTCGCGAAGGACGTTTCGTCGTGGAACTATCCGCCCTTCAACGGCAGCGAGGTCGAGATAGACTATCCGATTATTTTTACCAACGATCCCGCGAGCAGGGACGCGCTCGAGTCGCAACTAAGCACAAAGCTGGCCGCATCGAGTCCGACCGAACTGCCCGAATATACCAGCGCGCCTGCGGCGCCATCGGCGGCCGCGTCGGAAGCGGTGAGTGCCCCGACGCCGGCGTCAGCCGAGACCCCGCCGGTCGAGGCCGTCGCGCCTGCGCCCCCACCACCGCCGCCGCCACGACGCCATCACGCGCCGCCGCCGCCCAAGCCGCCGACACTTACTTTGCAGCAGCGCGTCATCCAGGTGCTGTCGTCGAATCCGCGAACGCGGCGGGTCAATTGTTACACCAGCGGCAGCACCGTGACGATTTTCGGCAAGGTGTTCGACAACGACGCCAGGCTGTACGCGGAAAAAGTTGTGCGCAACGTGCCGGGTGTCGGCAACGTGATCGATTCCCTGCAAACCGATACTGCCGATTGGACGGCGCGTCAGGCGGCGATCGCCTCGCAGCTTTACGCCGCCGGATTGACGACCGTGACGGTAAAGGTGATTGGCCACGATGCCTACCTCGACGGCACCGTCAAGAGCGAGGCGCAAAAGGAGCAGGCGGTGACGATCACGCAGAACGCGTCGCCGGTGCACGTGGCGGGTAACCTGATCAGAGTGGTCCCCGGTAACATGTTCGGATTCTGATTCGCGGGATAAGAGAAAAGTAGCTGAAGTGATTAAACCCGCGGGCCGTGTTACTATTGACACGCTTCAAGCCGAACGCTTATATGGCGGAAAGAGCGCGGGATTCGCGGCTCCGATCAGGAGGACTCAATTTTCCATGGCTGATGCAGCACCTACTACCCCAAAAGAAATCTTCGCCGCGATGCCCAGTCGCTTCAACAAAGATGCGGCGAAGGGTCTGAACGCGACCTACCAGTTCGATCTCTCGGGCGACAACGGCGGCAAGTGGAACGTCGTGATCAACAACGAAACCTGCACGGTCAATGAAGGACCGGCCGCCTCCCCGAGCATCACGATCTCGATGACCGCCCAGGACTACGTCGATATGACCACCGGCAAGCTGAACGGGCAGGTCGCTTTTATGAGCGGCAAGCTGCGAATCGCCGGCGACATGGGGCTCGCGCTACGGATGCAGAGTCTGTTTGCCTAACCAGTGAATCCAACTCAACAATGACTTGAACGCCGGTCGGGCGAAACAAACCCGGCCGGCGGAAAATCTGCCTGAAAGAATCCCACATACAAATCATCTCAAGCCGAAACGCGCCGATAAAACTTCTGATTCGGTACGCAGTCGAGACACAATCTTACCCACTGATTTAACGATTCGAGGCAGCCGCGAAAGCGAGCGCCGATTACTGTCAGTACATCAATTTCGAGATTGAAGTTCTGTTTCCATAAACAGTCCTAAGGATAAGGAGGACAAATCCACGTCACAGGAAGAGAGAACACAAATGAGTTCCGCGGAGTTTGAGGGCGACCTCAACAAGGAAAGCGGAGAATCGACCGAGAACGGCCAGGACAACGATTCGCTGGCCTCGAAACTGTCGAAGGAGCTCAGCAACTGGCGGCGCTCGCGCACTTCGTCGTCGCGGCCGCGGAATTCTGACGGACCGAGCCAGAACTTTTCGTCAGACCCGGCGCGCACGATCAAGGTTCGCGGTCATGAGACTTTGGTCGTACGCAAACCGAAGCTCGCCTCCAAGCCCCCCACCAATACAAATCGCACACCAGATAATCAGTAGTCAGTTCTTCGTCCGGGGATGTGGGGTGGTGCTGAGGAGTTAGGAGCGGAAGACTTCGACGGGCATTTCTCGCGATGCTTGCCGGGCCGGGTATATGGTCGCGAGCAGGCAGAGAAGCATCGAAGCTAGCGCGACCGCGGCGAAGTTCGACGGTGCGACGGCGATCGGCACCGTCGAGATGCCGTAAATTTCGCGCGGGATGTGAATGAACTGGTAACGCGCCATCGCGAAGCATCCGGCCGCGCCCAGGATCAGTCCGGCGGCCGTTCCCGCTGCGCCGACGATCAGACCCTTCATCACGAAAATGAGCCGCACGTCGCGTCGCGTCGCACCCATCGCGATCAGCACCGCGATGTCCTTGCGCTTTTCCATCACGACCATGATCAAAGTCGCGACGAGGTTGAACGCGGCGACGCCGATCAACATCACCAGCACCAGCGCATAGACACGCTTGAGCAGCGCGAAGCCTGCAGCAGCGGATTCGTTGAACTCGATCCAGTTGCGCACCCGATACGGATTCGGGAACAGCTTGCGCACCCCGTCGGTGACAGCGTCGGTCTGGTCGAGGTTGATAAGATGGATATCGACCCCGTCCACTTTGGCGACGCGGCCGAAGAAATCCTGCGCGTTCGTGAGATTCATGAAGACCATGTTGGTATCGATGAAGTTCATTCCCGAGTCGAAGATCGCGCCGATCACGAATTGTGCGCTCTTCGTCGCAAGCGATCCGTCGGGCGAAACAATCGGCGCGACCATCCGAACCGCGTCACCGGTCTTGGCCTTGAGTTTCTTCGCGAGGCTCACTCCTATGGCGAGACCGCCGGTTGTAACCGCTGGGCCCGCAGCGCCTGCCGGGATAGTGTAGCTTCGCGCGAGATCGTCGAGACCGCCGGCCGTCATGTAGCGGCCCCATTGCTCGCGCACGACGGGATTTCCAGGTTCGACGCCGCGCACGACGACGCCACCGATTCCGCGCCCGGAACTCAGCATCGCCTGACCGATAATGTACGATTCCGCGCCGTTGACGCCCGGCACCGTGGCAACTCTTTTCTCGATGTCGGCGTAGTTGTCGATCGAACCTTGCGAATTGAGTATCTGGACTTGCGGACTCAGGTTGAGCACGCGTTCCTTGATGCTCTGTTCATAGCCCCCCATTATCGACAGCGTCATCGTCAGCGCGGCGACGCCGATCATCACGCCGACCGCGGTAAAGATCGTCGTGATCGAGATGAATGCGTCTTTGCGGCGGGCGCGCAGATAGCGGAGCGCAATTTTGAGTTCGTATCGCACGATCACAAGCGAGCGGAACTCAGAATATCACGTTCTCTTTCTTTAATTGCTCGATCTCGTCAGCTCTGAGCGAGAGCATCCCGCGAAAAACTTCGTCGTTATCCTGGCCGAGTATCGGCGCGGCCGATCGCAGAGTGCCGGGCGTCCGGCTCATCCGATGCTCGAGTCCTTCGTACGGCGACGGCCCCATCTCCTTGTGCTCGAGCCAATGCCAGAAGCCGAACGCTTCGAGGTTGTCGTCCTGGTGAATGTCGACGCAGTTCTCCACCGGATACGCGGCAACTCCACCTGCCTGCAACTTCACGGTCAGCTCGTGCGCGTTGTGAGCGCGCGTGAGCGATTCAACGAACTCGTCGATTGCCGCGGCGTTCTCGATGCGCGCCGATGAGGTCGCGAAACGTGGGTCGGCGGAATTGGCGGCGAGCGCGTTGAGCATCGCGCGCCACTGCTCGTCGCTCGCCACGGCGATCGCGATCCATCGCTCGTTACCGTCCTCGTCGGCGCATCGGTAGGCCCCGTGCGGAGCGTAGCGCGCGGACGCATTGGCTTGCGGGCCAAGCACTCGTCCGGTTGCGTGGTAGTCGATCAACGCAGGCGCGAGATTCTGCATCGCGGCTTCATACTGCGACATGTCGATGTACTGGCCCTTGCCGGTCCGGCGCCGATAGTCGAGCGCCGCGAGCAGCGCGAAGGCGGAAAAGCGCGGCGCGATGAAATCGGTGTAGGCGCCGTATGGCGGCGCGCATGAGCCGGGTCCGTAGCCCGAAATGTAGTAGAAGCCCGACAGCGCGGCCATCAACTGGCCGAAGCCGGGATACAGCGCGTTCGGCCCGGTCTGCCCCTGCATGCAGGTCGAGAGCATGATGAGGTCGGGGCGCAGCTCGCGCAGATTTTCGTAATCGAGTCCCCAGTTGCGCATCGCCTTCGGCGTGAAACTTTCGACGATGATATCGGCCCACGGCACCAGGCGTTTGGCGAGATCGCGTGCTTTGGGCTTGCTCAAGTCGAGCGTGATTCCCTTTTTCGAGCTGTTGAAGCTGGCGAAGAACTGGCTGCGGTTGATGCCGGGCGTCGCATCTTTCCACGGCGGGCCGATGCGCAGCACGTCGAGGCGCGCGGCGGACTCGACCCGAATCACCTCGGCGCCGTTGTCGGCGAAATACTTGGTCGTAATAGGCCCAACCCCGACCCAGGCGAAATCGAGAATGTGAACTCCTTCAAGCGCGAAACGACTCATCTCGAATGTCTCCTGGCTAAATCGAGCCCGCGGCTCGGAGCTTGTTCAATCGCTCGGGCGTGAGGCCGAGCAGACTGCGGTAAATCTCGTCGGTGTGCTCGCCGATTCGCGGCGCGCGCGTAGTTGCCCCGATCGGCGTCGCGGACATTTTCGCGAATGGTCCGGGAAATGTGAGCGTGCGCCCGATGGTGTCGTGGGGCACCGCGGTCCAGAAGTCGCGCGCCTTGAGTTGCTCGTCGGCGGCGACGTCGGCGACGTTAGCGACCGGAGCGAGAAAGATCCGGCGCTTGAGTCCCTGCGCGTAGATCTCGTGCTTGGTCATCGTCAGCAGGAAGCGTTGAATCGTCGTTTCGAGGTCGTCGATCTCCTTGTAATCCTGCTCGGTCATTTTCATGAAGACCCCGGGTACCCACGAAACCCAATCCTTGGTGCGCATCCAGTCGGATCCGAATCCACTCTCGCCCATCCACTCGATCAGCGCTTTGGTCGAATTGCCGACGGTGGTGCCGCCCGCGATCAGAGTCGAGATGTGGCCGTCCCTGCACTCGTACACCATCTTGCGCCGCGCGTCGGTCGATCCGACGAAAATCCCGGTGCGCGAGAGATGGTTGCCGTGCAGAAACGGCATCGCCTGCTCGTTCATCAGCGTCCACACGATGCAGGCTTGCATATTCACGACGATGCGCTGGCCGAGCCCGTCGATCTGGCGCGGGTAATGCGCGAGCATCATCGCGACCGCCGCCTCGCCGCCCGCGTGCAATCCCGCTTGCGGCAGGCTCATCTGCAGCGGCGGCTTGTGCTCCTCGCCCATCAGGTACATCATGCCGCCGGCCGCCCACGTGATGATGTCGGCCCAGTTGTAATCCTTGCCCGGACCGGTGTCGCCGAACGGTGTGATCGACGCATAGATGAGCCGCGGGTTTTTCTTCGCGAGCACGTCGTAGCCGAGGCCGATCGAATCGAGATAGCCGAGCGGATACGATTCAACCAGAAAATCCGACTTCGCCGCGAGCTCGGCGACGAGTGCGCGCCCCTCGTCAGTCGCAAGTTTCGCGGTCACGGATTTTTTCCCCGCGTGATACGCAATCGAATAAAGGCAGTGCTCGGGATCGGCTTTGTCTTCGAGATATGGCGCGATGCGCCGCGTCGAGCATCCCGCGGGCGGCTCGACCTTGATAACTTCGGCGCCAAGATCGGCGAACATCTTGCCGCACAACGCGCCCTTCTCGTCGGTCAGATCGAGCAGGCGAAATCCTTTGAGCAACTCTGATGGCATTAGTGAAAAACCTCGCGAATCCGCGCCCCTGAATCTCGAAATTTTATATCCTACCGGGCCAAAGTTGTAACTGCGCGACGAGCTCGAGCACTTGGTCGCAGAGCAGGCACGTGCATTTCATACCACCTGTTGTGGTTTTGGACGGCTTCTCTACCAAGGGTAGTTTTCTTCCGTCAAAAGTTGTTTTCGTAAGAGGCGGGCGCCGCCCGATTTGGGATAGGAGATCGGCGAGCGAGCGGCATCCTGACTGATAGTCCATAGCGTTAGATATATCAGTGAAAATCGGCCGGCATCAGGCTGAACAGTTCATCCCTGAACTCGCGGGAGTTGGTCTTCCTTGTTCGAGACCAGTCCCCCTTCCTTCGACAGGGTGTTGAAAAATTGTGAGGTGCGATGGGTATTGTTTCGACCGACTCCACGAAGCCGTGGTCGCTGCCCATGGGCATCCATACCTGAGAGTTCGGGCGATCCAGGTGCGGCGAGTTAGACTTATTATTGCGACTGTCACATTGTTTATTCGGTTCTAGAATGAGTCTATTGTGCACTGCGGGCGCTAGTCGCGCTCCGGGAGAAACAGAATTGACGAACAATCGGCGGCGGTTCTGGATCTGGCTGGGTTTGATGGTTGCGGCAGTGCCTGTCATGGCCGCGTTGATCGCCGGTCATGTCCTGGCGGTTTCGATCATGGTCTCGCCTGATACTCCCGCGCTGATGCCCGATGATGACGAACTGACGTTGGCCGCAAAGGTGACGCTGCCGGCGTCTGGTGACGTTCTGATCGCCGGCGGCATGGGCTCCGGCAAGAAAACGATGAAGACGCTTGCCAGCTCCGAGTTCTACGATCCCGTCAAAGGCGCTTTTTCCCAGACCGGCGCCTTGCCCGCCACCGCCGCAATCTCGGGTGCGACGGCGCTATCTTCATCGCCGGGCGCGAAGGTGGTGGCATTCGGCGGCATCAGCGGAAAGGGCAAGGCGTCCGTGGCATTGCTCTCATTCAGCGGCACGGTACTGTCTGGCGCCGAGCTTTACGATCCGTCGGTCGGGAGTTGGACGGCAACTGCCAACTCATTGTCGGTGCCGCGAGCGGGAGCCACCGCCACGCTGCTTGGGTCGGGAAATGTGTTGATCGCGGGCGGCTTCAACGCAAGCGAGGTCGCGCTCAACACCGCGGAGATCTTCAATCCCACCGCTGGTACGTTCACGGCAACCGACAACAACATGACCGACCCGCGGGCGCATCATACTGCCACGCTGCTTTCAAACGGCAAAGTTCTGCTCGTAAGCGGTTTGACCGACAATAACGGTACACTCTCCCAAACCGCCGACATCTTCGATCCTTCGGCCGGAACCCATGGCGTATTCACCGAAAGCGCCGGCTTTCCGGCGGTCGGCGCCGCCGCGGCGGCAGTTCTGTTCCCAAGCGGACCGCGCGCCAACGAGGTGTTGATCACAGGTGGGGACGGCTGCGGAATCAATTTCGTGTGCAGCAGCCAAACAGCCCAGATCTACGACCCGGTAGCCGACTCGTTTTCGGTTGTGGGATCGATGACTGAGTTTCGCCTGACGCACACCGCAACCCTGATCAGGGGATCCGGGAGTTCCGACGATGGCAAGGTTCTGGTTGCCGGCGGGGTCAACGTCGAGGCGAGTCTTAGCGCGGGTACGGTGCCGGGCGCCGCGGCGTTTACGACCATCAGCAAGTCGGCCGAGCTGTTCGATCCGGTTTCAGAGACGTTCACCTGCATCGGCGGAGCTGCCAAGTCGGGCGGATGCAATCCGTCGATGAAGACGTCGCGCGCGGGCCATACTGCAACCCTGCTCAACAACGGCACCGTTCTGATTGCGGGCGGATTCGCCGGCTACGGACGGCCCGGTCTGCAGATGGGAGCGGCGACCAAAGAGGCGGAGATCTTCACTCCCACAACCAATACCTTCAAGAAGACCAAATCGATGCACTTCGCGCGCGGCGGACAAACCGCCTTGCTGCTTCCATAGACGAGGGAATGGTTAGGGGTTAGGTTGCTGCGACAGTTGCAAGCAGAGAGGCTCGCTACTTCTGCTGACGGGCGTGACGCGCGGCGCCGATCGCAGTCGCAAAGTCGGCGTGCTCGGGGATAAGAAACCGGCGGCCGAATGGAAAACTAAGTCGCTTCATCTCCTGCATGAATCGGAACAGGCGCGACAGCTTGCCGGTCAGCACGATGTTTTCCTGCCCGCAGGCGCGCGCGCTCGCAAGCGCCAGCACGCCGATCGATTCGGTGATCATGTTCATGATGGCGAGCGCTTTGTCCTCGGGCGTCGCGTCGGCGCTTACCTTGCCGAAGTTTGCCGCCGTGGTGCCGGGCGGCAGATCGCCGATCGATCCGCCGGCGATGTCGCGAACGCTGAGATCGATTCGTCGCAGATCGCCCTTGCGCGCGAGTTTTTCGAGACGCTCGATCGTCGAGACGCCGAGCATGTGCTTGGCGAGTCCGAGCAGCGTGCCGCCGCCGACTCCCGTGCCGCTGAAGTGCGCGATCTTGTCGCCGGTGACAGACACGATTGCGGTGCCGGTGCCGAGCGAGACCACCAGCGCCCGGTCCAGGCTGGCCAGCGAAGTGCCGCCGATTCCGATCGCGGTGAATTCGTTGACCTTGACAACTGGCCTGCCGAGCAAGGATTTCGTGAGCACGCGCGAGCCCGCGCCGGTGGCCGCTACGCATTCGACGTCTTCGAGTTTGATGCCGAAGTCGGCGACGAGTTTGCCCAGCGCTCCCGCTGCCGCGGCGACCGGGTCGTTAGCCTCGATCGTTACGACGTGTACGCCACCATTTTCGAGGATGACGGCGTCGGTGGTCGAGCCGCCGATATCGATGCCAACGATCATAGGTGGTGCCGGCTCCTGTCCAGCCCGTCCATGAAGCTAGATCAGCCGGAGCCACCTGCGCAACGACACGATATCGCGACGATCGGATACGCTGCAGAACCCTCACCCAGCGGGCCGCAAGCTCCTGGCCTTCTTTCCCGTTGAGTAACGGGTTGACGTTGCCCATAGCGGACGCGGCTGCGCCTTGTCCCCAGAATTGCCGCGATCCAGAATGGCGGTAAATACCATCT
>NZ_DATDGQ010000329.1:0-6382 GCF_036522015.1 Binatus sp. (SeqCode) | reverse complement strand
ACTGGCGTGGGGATCGGTTGATCTGTCGTTGGCGATTGGATGCTCGGGGTTCCCGTACTTCGTCGCCGCCAGCAGCGGCAATCCCGATTTATACGAAACCTTCGTCAAGCCTTACGTCGAGGACCGCGAAGCCGCCTTCATAGGATGTTGGGCTATCACCGAGCCTAACCATGGCTCCGATCACATAATGGTAGGCACGCCTGAGTATCACGATCCGAAGGTGAAGGGAGAGGTCGTCGCCCACCTCGACGCCGACTCTTACGTCATCAAGGGCCAGAAGTCGTCGTGGGTTTCCAACGGCACTATCGCAACTCACGCGGCGCTTTATCTGAGAATCGCATCCAAATCGGCTCACGCGCCGGCAGGAATGTCGGGCGGAGGTGTGGCAGTGGTTCCACTGAACCTGCCGGGAGTATCGAAGGGCAAGCCGCTAAACAAACTGGGGCAGCGCGCGCTTAACCAGGGCGAGATCTTTTTCGACAACGTGCGCATCCCGCGCCACTACATGGTGGTGAACTCCGACACCTATGAGCAGCACACGATGGCGACGCTGACTGGCGCTAACGGCGGCATGTCGACTGCCTTTACGGGTCTCGCCCGCGCCGCGTATGAGGCCGCACTCGACTATTCCAAGGAGCGCATCCAGGGCGGGCACCCAATCTGTGAGCATCAACTGGTGCAGAAGCATCTGTTCGAGATGTTCACGAAGGTCGAGGCGTGCCGCGCTCTCTCGCGTGCGGTTACCGTTTACAACAGCTCGTCGGGGGCGCCTTCGCTACAGCATGCGATCGCCGCGAAGACCTTCTGCACGCAGGCCGCATTCGAGGTGACTAGCGACGCTTTGCAGATTTTCGGCGGCAACGGGCTTAGCAAGGAATATCCGGTCGAGAAGATGTTCCGCGATGCGCGCGCCTCGCTGATCGAGGACGGCACCAACGACGTTCTGAGCCTGGCTGGCGCGCGGCACATCCTCGCCGAGTCCAATGGCCACGCACACGCTTAGCATCTATGAGGGTTTGATTGATCGCGATGGAGGTCGCCGATGGCACGTGCACAGGGAGCGATTGAGCAGCTGATCAGATTGCGCGCGAAACAGCATCCACACGACACCTGGCTCAAATTCAAAGACCAGGAATTTTCGTGGGAGCAAGTGTTGAGTAACATTCATCGCGCTGCGAATGGTTTGCTTGCTCTCGGTATCGTGCCCGGCGACCGCGTCGCGATCATGATGGGCAATCGCCCCGAATTCTTGTGGATACACTTCGCGATCGGTTTCATCGGCGCAGTGAGCGTTCCTGTCAACACCTCGCAACGCGGCGTGACGTTGCATCACGTGCTCGCGGACTCCGACTCCGCGGCGGTGATCTTCGAAGAGCTGCTGCGCGATTCGGTGATGGCGGTAAAGGATTCGCTGCCGAGCCTGAAAGCTACTGTCGTGGCGGACGGCAAGATAGGAAATGGAGTTGATACGACGCTCGATGCCCTCATGGCGCATCCCGATCGGGAACCTGACATCGATGTGGGCTCGAGTGCCGGCGGTGCGAACATGATGTACACGTCGGGCACTACCGGACCTCCGAAAGGCGTGATCGCGAGCGGCGGCGATAGCACTGCGCTCAGCGCCGTGCTGGGCGCAATCAAGGTGCGCCCGGGCGAGACCATCTACACGGCGCTTCCATTGTTTCACGGCAACGCGCTGATGATCTCGGGATTCGGGTCGATGGTTCTGGACACTAGATTCGCGATCGCCGAGCGTTTCAGCGCGTCGCGATTCTGGGACGAATGCCGCAAGTACCACGCTGTCGAATTCAACACCTTGGGCGGGATGATTCCGATTCTGCTCAAGCAGCCGCCGCGTCCCGACGATCGCCAGCACGACGTGCGCGTAGTGCTCTCGGCAGCGTGCCCGCCATCGGTGTGGAAAGAATTCGAGGATCGTTTCGGCGTCAAAATCATCGAAGTCTATGGAATGGTCGATTCGCCCGGGTTCCTGATGAACGACGTTGACCGCGTCGGCTCAATGGGCAAGCCGGTCGGCGAGGTAGAGTTCCGCGTGGTCGACGATAACGACAATCCCCTCCCCGCAGACAAGATCGGCGAACTCGTCTTCCGTCATCCCAAAGGACAGCTCAGTCACTATCACAAGCTTCCCGATGCGACCGCGGAGGCATACCGCAACGGATGGTTTCATTCGGGCGATCTCGCCAGGACCGACGAGGATGGTTTCTACTATTTTTGCGGACGTAAGAAGGCGTCGATCCGCCGACGCGGTGAGAACATTTCCGCATGGGAGATCGAGACCGTCGTCAATCAGCATCCTGCCGTGCTGGAGTCGGCGGCCTATGCAGTGCCGTCGGAACTCGGAGAGGATGAGGTCAAGATCGCGGTTGTGTTGGCGCCCAACGCGAAAATTCGTTACGAAGACCTTATCGAGTTTTGCCGCGACCGGATGGCCTACTACGCGGTGCCGCGTTTCATCGAATTTGTCGACGAGCTTCCAAAAACCGGCACTCAGCGCATCCAGTATGCGGCCCTGAAAGCGCGAGGTGTGGCTGGCGCGTGGGATCGCGAGCAGGCAGGCATCAAGGTCGAACGAACGCGCGCGTCGGTGTGAACAGGTCGCCGTCGAGGCGGTGCAAAGTGGTACCACATTCGCGACGCGAGGAGGGACAATGGAATTCCAGGAATTAATCGGCACGCGGCGTTCGATTCGATTCTTCGATCCTAAGCGACCGGTCGAACAGGACAAGATTCAGAGAATTTTGGAGGCATGCTTGATCGCTTCATGCGCGGTCAATGCGCATTGGCTGCGCGCAATCGTCGTCAAGCGCGACGACATACCCAAGGCCGAACTCGAGAAACTCAAAAACCCGGTGCAGGCTGTCGTCATAGAACTCGCGCCGGTGCATATCTACTTCTATGCTGATCTCGGTGTGGTGAATCGGGTCAAGGGTTCTCGCCTGCGGCAGTTGGTCGATGCGAACATCGTCGCTTCGACTCATGGCTGGAGTACCAAGTTCGTCGATGAAGTCGTATATCCGATGATACTCAAGCCGATGACCGAATCGCCGCAATATCCGGCCATGGCTGCTTTCGATTGCGGCATCGCGGCGTGCCAGGGACTGCTGATGGCGTTCGAGCAAGGACTTGGTGCGTGTCTAACTGCGTTCACTGCTCCTATCATCGGTGCGATCACCAAGCCGCCCGCAGACTGGTTCCCGCTCTATCAGCTGAATGTCGGTTACTCGCTGGAGTCTCGCGAAGCTGGCGGGCAGCGGCCGCGGCCTCCGTTCGAGGAGCAATACTTCCTCGGCAAGTACGGGAATCCGTTTCCGCGCGATCCCAAAGTCGTCGAGGAACTGAAGAAATCCAAGATGCTGCAAGCACCGGCGCCGCTTCCAGGGCGCAAGGAGGAACTCCGCCGCCTGGCAAGACAATTGAATCTGCCGGAGTGATCGCTCAGGCAGCTTTCTGCAGGACGTGCACGACGCAGACCGCGCCGATACCGACCATGTGCGCGAGTCCGGTCCGTGCATTTGGCTGCTGGCGAATGCCTGCTTCTCCACGCAACTGGCGCGTAATCTCCACCACCTGACCGGCTCCGGTAGGTCCGATAGGATGGCCCATCGCGAGCAATCCTCCCGAGGCGCTTATCGCGCATTTGCCGCCGATGTCGCCGTCGCCACTCGCGATCATCCGCGCTCCCTCGCCTACGCCACACAAACCCATGGCTTCGACGTACAGCAGTTCTTCGATTGTGAACGCATCGTGCAGTTCGACTACGTCGAGGTCCTCGGGCGAAATTTGTGCCTCCTCGTACGCTTGCGCAACAGTTTCGCGAGTTAGTTCGGCATCGAAATTCTGTTCGCCACGGTAAACCCTTTCGCTCCGCGAGATTGACGCAGTTACACGCACTGCGCGGGACCGATCGATTCGAAGCCTTTCGATCGCGTCGTCCGATGCAACGATTGCCGCGGCTGCTCCTTCGCCGATCGGGCAGCATTGCAGCCGCGTAAGCGAGCCGGAAATTGGCGGACCGGCGAGCACCTCTTCCAGGGTGACTGGCTTCTGTCGCTGCGCATACGGGTTGTTTGCACCGTTGCGATTATTCTTCACCGCCACTGCGGCGACCTGCTCGGCAGTGGCGCCGTAACGATTCATGTACTCGTTGGCGAGGAGGGCGAAATGCGTAAACGGAACGACGCGGCGCCCGACCAGGTCGTGAATATTGGTCTTTGCCGAAGCCAATGCCATCGGTGCCGGCTTGTCCACTCCGATCGCGATTGAGACATCGGCGATGCCACTGGCGACATCGAGGCAGGCCTGGCGAATGGCGGTCGAGCCTGAAGCGGAAGCGTTCTCCACCTGCGCCATCGGTATGCCGGTGGCCCCAAGATATCGCAGCATCGGGCGACTCGCTGCCATTCCGAGCATCGCAGTGCCGGTGTATGCGGATTCAACCGAGCGCCATTCGATATTTGCGTCCTTAAGCGCCTCGCGCACCGCGGTCAGCCCGAGCGCGACATATGGAGTCTCGCTCATGCGCTGATAACGATGCAGACCGATTCCCACCACGCACACGGGGCGCATTTCGCGCAGCGTCTTCTTCATCTCAGAGTCTCCAGCTTCGCGAAACGGAGTTCGTTTGCGGGCGCGCCGCCCTCGCTACCGACCGTGACCACAACCGCGCGCATCCGATCTCCGATCTTCAAGCCCTCGTCGGTCTTGTGAGTGAGAACCGCTCGAATGGCGGGGCCGTCATCAAGAACAATCACGCCGACCGTGAACGGAGTTTCTATTCCCTGGTCCTGATGCAGGTTGATCGTAGCGAAGGAACTCAGCACGCCGTCACCCTTGAGCGACTTCGATTCGAGTTGCTCCGGCGGTGCGCCGCAGGACTCACAACCATAGCTCTGCGGCGGAAAGAATACGTAGCCGCACGCGCGACAGTGTCCTCCGTTGAGTGTCGGATTGGGCGATACGGAGAAGAGATTCGACGGCGCCGTCACTTCACGCCCATCCTGAGCCGGTAGCTCCAGAACCATGGCACGATCGAGTCGCCGAGAGCGCGGCGTGCTGCTTCGCGCAGCTCCGCGATCCCAATTTCGTCCTCGCCTATGCCGTGTTTGAGCAGTGTGGCGATCTCGCCCTGGCTGAGCGCCAGTCCCACCAGCCGCTCTGCGCCGCCGCTCTCGACGTGATGGAGCACGACCTCCTTCACGTAACGGAACCGCCCGCTCTGCCTGATCCGATCCAGATGGTCGCCCTTGTTCCACTGATGGACCTCAGGCGCCAAGCGCCGCGAGCGTTCGATCGCCTCCGCGCTGGCCCGACACGCGTTGAAAGCCTGCTCCGCGTCGACGTTGAGTGTCGGCGGCCAGTCGCAGTCGTAGGCGGCGAACACTCCGCCGTCGCGTAAAATGCGTGCAACCTCGGCGAAGGTGCCGTTCGGTTCCATCCAATGCAGCGACTGCGAGCTGGTCACTATGTCGGCGTATCGGTCGGGGAGGCCGGTCGCAGTCGAGAGCCCCTCGACAAACCTGACGGTGCTCGCGCCGGATTTGGTGGCGCGGCGCTGGGCCTGCACTCGCATGTCGGCATTAGGCTCGACTCCGACCACCTCGGCCGCGACCGGCGTCCACAGGAGAGTCGAAAGTCCGGTGCCGCTGCCGAGATCGACGACTACGGGATGTTGCTTTGCGGCAATCTGCGTCAGGAGATCTAGAATGACCTCGGACGGCTTCGGCCGGTGGATGTCATAAAGTTCGGCGAAACCCGAGAAGCGCTCGGTATTGGCGGCGACATGGGCTCGATTCGAACTCATGACGTGAACCGTTTCATGCGGCAAGTCTAGTTGCGCCGAGTTACCGATGCGAGCGAGCGGCGGCGCTTTCGCGCATCGCAGGCGCACTCACCCCGCGAGTCGAAGCAATGATGCGGACGGCGGCACGGGTCAGGGGCACCAGGCTTTGGCGGTGAATCTTGTCGAGTGTGTCCATGGCGTCGAAGAGGTAGAAAGGCGCGGTGAGGAAGTTGACCAGCGGAACGCCGGCAAGATGAAAGGGGCCGCCGTCGCTGGTTGGCATCGGACCGAAGACCTCGGGCGGAAGGATCAGCGACCGCTCGAGCTGCTCGGCGACGATCGTCTCACGCACGATCGCCTCAAGCGGCGCGATTCTGCTCGTAAACCACCAGCGCGGCTCTGGATGTCCGGAGGCCACCAGAACGCCATCGCACTCGACGATCTCATTCGCAGCGTGCTCGAGGTGGACTTCGAGCACCACGCGATCCAGCTCCGTCCTGTGTCGATCGATGAACGCATGCACGCCGGCGCCGCCGGCCATGTGTCCCGCATTGAGGAGAAAGACCAGGCGGTGCGGAC
>NZ_DATDGQ010000328.1:0-3448 GCF_036522015.1 Binatus sp. (SeqCode) | reverse complement strand
GGGAACCGGACGCGGAGAAATCCTTTCTTCCCAAACCAACTTCCTGACAGGGACGAAGTCCCGCATCTTTCCAATCACCGGGTGCAGGGGTCACCCCTGCCCAAGGAGGCGAGGAACCCACGGCGGGTTCCTCTACAATCGAGTTCCTAAGTTCCACTCCCCCCTCCACGCGCGATGATCTCCGCCGCGAGCGCCCGATACCCTTCCGCGCCAGCCGACTTCGGTTCGTATTCGAGCACGGACAGTCCATGACTCGGGCTTTCGGACATCCGCACGCTGCGCGGAATCACGCTGCGAAAAACCTTCTCAGGAAAGTGTTTCCGGACTTCGTCGGAGATTTCGTGGCTGAGACGATTTCGCGAGTCGAACATCGTCAGCACCAGGCCTTCGAGCTCGAGCGATGGCCTTAGCGACGCCTTCACTTTGTTGATCGTTCCGAGCAACGAGTTCAGACCCTCGAGCGCGTAGTACTCGCATTGCATCGGCACCAATACCGAGTCCGCCGCTACGAGCGCATTCAATGTGAGAATCCCGAGCGACGGTGGCGTGTCGATTAGAACGAAGTTATATTCTGCTCGCGATGGCTCCAGGAGCGCTCGCAAGCGTCGTTCGCGACCCTCCATCGTCACCAACTCGATCTCAGCGCCGACCAGATCGTCACCCGCCGGCGCGAGCGCCAACGTCGGCCGTACCTGCCTCAGGATTTGCGAAATTTCCAGACCGCCGACCAGCGCCTGGTAGATAGTCTTGCCCTCGCGACGAGCCGCGCTCACATCCTCGGGCGTGCTGATACCGGAAGTGGCGTTGCCCTGCGGATCGAGGTCAACCAGCAGGATACGGCAGCCCGTATCGGCCAGCGCGACCGCGAGATTGATCGCCGTAGTAGTCTTGCCGACGCCGCCTTTCTGATTTGCGATTGCGATTACCCGCCCCACGACAACCACCTCACCCACGAGCGCGCGGACGTTTAACGTTTCACGTGAAACACCGGGCCCGAAGATCATTAAATCCCCGCGATCGCAAAAGGTCAAATCGCGCGATCAGATTTGCACAAGTGCTTGAATTTATTGAGTTATCGCGATCGAATGTTTCACGTGAAACGTCGATACGAGCGCATTGAGGTAGGCCAGGAAAGGATCCGGGAGCAAAATGGCGTCCTCGCCATTTTGCGATTAGTACTTTTCACTGGGTGCAGGGGTCACCCCTGCCCAGGGAGGTGTGGAACCCAGGAGGGGTTCCACTCTTCGTTCTATCTGCGAGTCCAGGTCGCGACGGCGCGGCGCATCACCTGCTTCCCGTGGCGCAGATCGTAGCCCGAAATTACCCCATCAACCAGACCGGCGGCCGCCGCCGCAGGAGCTTCGACATCGAACTTCTGGTCGGCACTGACGTAGAGCATCAGCACGCCTTCGCGATTTAACCCGCGGCCCGCGATCTCGAACAGCGCCTCCGGATTCCCGACCGCCCGCGACGTGATCAGGTCGAAGCCGTCGCGCAGGTCGAGCGATTCGACGCGCGCGCATTCGACCCGCACGTTCTGCAGCCCCATCTCGATCGCCGCCTCGGCCAGAAAGGTAGCGCGTTTGCGCCGCGCCTCGACCAGGGTCACGTTCGCGCTAATCGCCGCCGCGATCACCAGCCCCGGAAAGCCGGCGCCGCTGCCGATATCGAGAAAGCGATGCGCTCGGGGCAGCCGCAGGATCTTCGAGCTGGCCGCAATCGAGATCGGTATAATACTGTCGAAGACGTGAAAGACTATTTCGTCGGGGTCTCGCGGATGCGCCGTCAGGTTGAGCTTCGGGCCCCACACCGCGAGCGTCGCCGCCATCCGCTCGATTCGGCCAAGGAACTCGTGCGTGTTGGCGACCACCCCGAGCGGTGCTATCGCGGGCGCAAGCTGCGCGCGCACCGCGGCCGCAATCTCGTCGGGAGTCAGAACCCTTTTCTTGGCCGCGGCCTTGAGTTTTCGCTTATGAGGGGCTTTGCCCTTGCTCTTATGTTTCACGTGAAACGTCGATCGTAAAATCTTAAGTGCCTGATTTGATTGAATAATCGCGACAAAATGTTTCACGTGAAACGTCGCTTTTGCGGCGAAATGGCTTAGATTGCCCGGGCATTCCTATCGCGACGGCTCTTTATATGGACCGCCAGGATCGAGATTGCCGCTGGCGTGATGCCCGGCATCCGCGCCGCCTGCCCCAACGACCGCGGCCGCACGGCGCATAGGCGCTCCGACACCTCGGTCGAAAGGCCCATCACGCCCTTGAAATCCACCCAGTCCGGAATCGTCGTGTCCTCGAGGCGCGCGAATCGCTCGACCGCCTCCGCCTGCCGACGGACGTAGCCCTCGTACTTTATCTCGGTCTCGAGCTCCGCCGCCTCGTCGAGGTTAAGCGTCGAGTGCGCACCGCTCATCTTGATCAAAGCGTCGTACCCGATTTCGGGCCTCTTCAGCAGCTCGATCGCGCGCACTGGCTGCGCGATCGGCGTCGAGCCGTGCGACACAATCGCGGCGTTGACCTCGTCGGAGGCGGGTATCGGCGCCAGCTTGAGGCGCTCGATCTCGGCGCGCACCGCCTCGGTCTTGGCCCGCACGCGCGCGCCCGCCGACGCGTCGAGCAATCCGAGCCGCTCGCCAATCGGCGACAGCCGCCGGTCCGCATTATCCTCGCGCAGCAGTAATCGGTACTCGGCGCGCGACGTGAACATCCGGTACGGCTCGCCGCCAATCCCGCGCGTCACCAGGTCGTCGATCATCACGCCGATATACGCCTGGTCGCGGCGCAGGATCAGCGCCGGCGCGCCACGAACTTTCAGCGCCGCGTTGATTCCCGCGATCAAACCCTGCGCGCCCGCCTCCTCATAACCAGTCGTCCCGTTGATCTGGCCGGCGAAGAACAGCCCGCGCACCAGCTTGGTCTCCAGCGACGGCGTCAGTTGCGTGGGGTCTGAAAAATCGTATTCGATCGCGTAGCCGGGCCGCATTATCTCGGCCTGCTCGAGCCCCGCGATCGATCGCACCATCGCGAACTGCACGTCGAGCGGCAGGCTGGTGGACAGGCCGTTGGGATAGACCTCGACCGTGTCGCGGCCCTCGGGCTCCAGGAAAATCTGGTGGCGCTCCTTGTCCCGAAAGCGCATCACCTTGTCCTCGACCGACGGGCAATAGCGCGGGCCCTTGCTCTGAATCACGCCGGAGTACATCGGGGAGCGGTCGATCCCGCCGCGGATTATCTCGTGAGTGCGCGAGTTGGTGAACGTCAGATGGCAGGGGATTTGCCCCTGCGTGATTCTCTCAGTGCGGAACGAGAACGGCGGCGGCGGCTCGTCGCCCGGCTGGATCTCCAACGCGGAGTAGTCGATTGTGCGCGCGTCCAGGCGCGGGCAGGTGCCGGTCTTGAGCCGGCCGATTCGAAAACCCAACTGCGCCAGATGCTCGCTCAAACCC
>NZ_DATDGQ010000327.1:0-8282 GCF_036522015.1 Binatus sp. (SeqCode) | reverse complement strand
CGCCGACGCGGGCAGTCCCTCCATGCCCTCTTCGCGCAACTGCTCCACGTAGTCGCGAATCGTGGCGACCAGCGTACGGCGATCGAGCGACGATGGCGCGTCCATTCGAGATTATCTGACAGCGCGCAGGCGCGGCGGTTTATCGGCGCGGCCGGATTTCGGTTTGTTAGTTCGGAGCGCGACGATTCGATCGAGGATCAGCTCCGCAACCGCGTCCTTGGACATCTGCGGATGGCTCTGGGAGCGGCCATCGGAGCCGATGAGCGTGACGATATTGGTATCGACCTCGAAGCCGGCGGCCTCGCGGGTCACGTCGTTGGCGACGATCAGGTCGAGCCCCTTGCGTTTCAGCTTGGCGCGCGCGTTGGCTTCGAGATCGTCGGTCTCCGCCGCGAATCCAATCAGCAGGCGCGCGCCCTTCTTCGCCGCAAGGCGCGGCATCTCGTCCGCGATCGACTCCATCTCGAGCCGAAGCCCGCGAGCGTCCTTCTTGATCTTGCCGCCCGCTGGATTCGCGGGACGGAAATCCGCAACCGCCGCGGCCATCACGAGCGCCGTGGACCAGGTAAAATTGCTCGACGTTTGCGCGAGCATCGCGGCCGCGGTCACGGTGTCGATTCGTTCGACGCCATAAGGCGTAGCGAGCGCGGACGGTCCTGCCACGATTCGCACAGCAGCGCCGCGGCGCCGCGCCGCGCGCGCGATCGCAAATCCCATCTTGCCTGACGAGCGATTCGTGACGAATCGAACCGGGTCGATCAGCTCCTGCGTCGGCCCCGCCGTCACCAGGATGTTCTCGCCCGCAAGATCCTGCGCCGACAGCATCTTCTCGATTTCCGCGACGACAATCGCCGGATCCGGCAAACGTCCCTTGCCCTCGTACCCGCACGCGAGTGCGCCCTCACCCGGCTCGATTATCACCGCGCCGCGCGCGCGCAGCTTGCCAATGTTCTCCGCGACCGTCGGATGCTCGTACATATGCACGTTCATCGACGGCGCAAATGCGACTTTCGCACGCGTCGCGAGCAACACTGTTGTTACGATGTCGTCGGCGATACCGACCGCCGCCTTGGCAATCACGTCTGCCGTTGCGGGCGCGATCACGATCGCGTCGGCGCTGTCGGCGAGCCGGATGTGCCCTATTTCGGATTCCTGCGTCAGCGAAAACGTGTCAGTGGCGACAGGATTCGAGCTGAGCGTCTGCAATGTGAGCGGAGTGATGAACTCGGTGGCGTTGCGCGTCATCATCACGCGGACGTTCGCGCCTGCATTGACGAGCAGGCGCACGAGTTCGGCGGATTTGTAAGCAGCAATTCCGCCACTTACGCCGAGCACGATCGTCTTGCCGTCAAGCACGCCCATCAGGCCTAGATTCTAATGCGGCGCGCCCGCGGTTGAAACGGCCTGCATATCGACTGTCAGTCGTAGTATTCGAGCCCCAGATGCGTGATCAGGTCCTCGCCGCGCATCCATCGCAGCGTGTTCTTGAGCTTCATCAGCTGGATGAAAATGTCGTGCTCGGGATAAATGTTCGGCGCGTGCATCGGCGCCTTGAAGTAGAACGACAGCCATTCCTGGATTCCGCGCATGCCCGCGCGATGCGCCAAGTCCATGAACAGCACGAGGTCGAGCACCAGCGGCGCCGCCAGGATCGAATCCCGGCACAGGAAATTGATTTTGATCTGCATCGGATAGCCGAGCCATCCGAAGATATCGATATTGTCCCACCCTTCCTTCGAGTCACCGCGCGGCGGGTAGTAATTGATTTTCACCGAGTGAAAAACATCTTTGTAAAGCTGCGGATGCAGCTCCGGCTGAAGGATTTGGTCGAGCACCGACAGCTTGGTCTCTTCCTTGGACTTGAACGAGCCGGGATCTTCGAGCACCTCGCCGTCGCGATTGCCGAGGATGTTGGTCGAGAACCATCCCGACATCCCGAGCATGCGCGCCTTCAGTCCGGGCGCGATCAGCGTCTTCATGAACGTCTGCCCGGTCTTGAAGTCCTTGCCGCAAATCGGGAGGTTCGTCTCGCGCGCGAGTTCGAGCAGCGCGGGCGTGTCGGTGGTCAGGTTGGGCGCCCCGTTTGCATACGGGATTCCCATCTTGAGCGCGGCGTACGCGTAAATCTGGCTCGGCGCAATTTCGGGATCGTTACTGGCGAGCCCGGCTTCGAACGCCTTCAGCGTTTCATGCACCGCTGCCGGCCGATGGAAGACCTCGGTCGAGCCGCACCAGACCATCACGGTGCGCGCGACGCCGGTGCGTTTCTGGAACTGCCGGATGTCGTCCATCAGCATCGCGGCCTTGTCCATCTTGGTGCGCGCTTCCTTCAAATTGGGGCCGCGGATGTTGCGCACGTAGTCCTGATCGAAAACTGCATCCATCGGATGAAGTTTTTCCAGTGGCTCGCGCACCTGCTCCAGGAGCCCACGATCGAGCACCGCGGCGTTGAGCGCCGCTTCGTACGCGCTGTCCTCGTAAATGTCCCAGCCGCCGAATTCGAGATCCTCGAGCTTCGCAAGTGGGACGAAATCCTTGATCAGCGGCGTGCGTCCTTCGGTCCGCTTGCCGAGACGAACGGTGGCGAGTTGCGTCAGAGATCCGATCGGCGCGCCAAGCCCGCGCTTGACCGCCTCGACTCCGGCGATGAACGTCGTGCTGACCGCGCCAATGCCCGGGAGCAGCACGCCGAGCTTGCCGTCCGCGGGTGCGATTCGGACGGGACCTTTTGTCGTCAAACTTCAGGCTCCTTGGCGTCAGCCCTTTCGGAATCGTGACGGGAATTCAGCGCCGAAGGTTTGATCGGGATGCAGCACGCGCGCCCGCTCGATCAGCGCCTCTTCGGTCTCGGGAATGTTGGGATCCGGGATACAGCAATCGACCGGACACACCGCCGCGCACTGTTCCTGGTCGAAGAAGCCGACGCACTCGGTGCATTTGTCGGGGACGATATAGTAGATGTCGTCCTTGATCGCGGGCTTGTTCGCGCCGTTGAGTTCCCACTGCGCGCCGCCTTCATAAATCGCGGTGTTCGGGCACTCCGGCTCGCACGCACCGCAGTTAATGCATTCCTCAGTTATAAGCGTCGACATTTCGAGCTCCGAAACCGGTCATTGTTGGAATTGGCGCCGCGCAATGGGCGTCGACAAAACGATCGGACCGAACGGCAAGAATATCGGCGCGCAGCAGGAGGAGCAAGTATTTCAAGGCGCTACCCGGTCAGTCGGCGACGGCATTTGCGATGCGTCGTGCGAGCTCCAGAAACGCAATGCTGGCGGGATGCGCGGGGTCCGCGACTACAATCGGCATACCGTCGTCGCCGGCCTGTCGCACCTCGGGGTAAATGGGGACCCTCGCGAGCAGTTGCGTGCCCTCCTCCGCGGCCATCCGCTCGCCGCCACCGTAGCCAAAAAGTTCGTCGCGCTCGCCGCAATCGGGACAGATGAAATAGCTCATGTTCTCGACCACGCCGAGAATCGGGCAATGCACCTGGCGAAACATCTTGATCGCGCGCGTCGCGTCGAGCAGCGCCACGTCCTGCGGCGTCGTCACGATCACACAGCCGTCGAGCGAGACCTGCTGCGCGAGCGTCAACTGCGCGTCGCCGGTGCCTGGAGGCAGGTCGACAACCAGAAAATCCTGCGAACCCCACAGCGTGTCTTTCAGAAATTGCCGCACCGCGCCCATCACCATCGGTCCGCGCCAGATTACCGGCGCCTTCTCGCCGAGAAAAAATCCAATCGAGATGAGCTTCACGCCGTACTTTTCGATTGGGTAGAAATTCTGCCCGCCCACCGACTTGGGCCGCTCGTCGCCGACGTTGAACATCATCGGCACCGACGGCCCGTAGATGTCGGCGTCGAGCAGACCGACGCTGAGTCCCAATCGCGCGAGTGCCACCGCAATATTCGCCGCGACGGTCGATTTGCCCACTCCGCCCTTGCCGCTTCCCACCGCGATGATGTGCTTGGTTCCGTCAAGCCGCACGCGCCCGGTCTTCTCGCCGAGCTCGGCTTCAATCCGATGCACCCGAAGCTCGACGCTCGGTACGCCAAGGTCATGCGTCAGCGCCCGATGGATATTCGCAGCCAGCTCGCGGATCACCTCGTCGCGCTCGGTAACCTGCCGCAGAGTGATCGCATACCCGCCGTTGGGCAGAGGCTGCGCATCCTCAACCAGACCAAGCGCAACGATGTCAGCGGAGTGACCGGGATACTTTACGTGTCCGAGCGCCTCGATAACCGCGTCGTTAGGAACCTGTCGTGCCACTAATTCAAGTATCGCAGATGCATTGGCGCATCGATAGTTATGCGGTAATTCAAGGTGCTCAGCGCGCCAGTGGCGCCAGGCTCGATGCGATCACGTCGCGCGCCTCCGCCACGATTTGGCGGACGATTTCAGCGGCTGGCATAATTTTATCGATCAAACTCACCGATTGCCCGGCGTAGAATGGCAGGCCGCTGATATCGCCCTCGACCGAATCCGACGGTGGATTCACCGAGTATCTTGGCAGAGGCGCGTCGACACCGCCGCGGCGAAGATGCGCTACCGTTTCGCCTTCGCCGGCGCGATTCGGACTGATTGGCCTGCCCGCACGTTCCCACGCGTCGACGAGCGGCGTACGGATCACGCGATGCGCGGCGTCGGGCCATCCGATGTCGAACAGCTTGGTGTGAACCGTGTCGTTGGCGTTCGCGTCAAGCACCGCTTGCTTGTATTCCGGACGCGCCGACGACTCGCGCGAGGCCAGGAAGCGTGTGCCGAACACCGCGCCGTCGGCGCCCAGTGCCAGCGCGGCAGCCAGGCCGCGTCCATCGCTGATCCCGCCCGCCGCGAGCATCGGCAGGTCGCCAATCGCGTCGCGCACTTCCGGTACGAGGGCGAACGTGGTGACGACGCCGCGCACGTGGCCGCCCGCCTCGAACCCCTGCGCGATAATCGCGTCCGCGCCGGCGCGTTTCGCCGCGGCGGCTTCCAGAGCCGAACCGCACTGCCAGATGACTCTCAACCCGAGCCTCTTGCAGGCCGGAATATGCTCGGCAGGATCGCCCCAGAACAACGTCACCGCGGAAATCGGCAGCTCCGCGAGCGCCTCGAAAATTCCCGGCCGAAGAAATGGAATCAGCTGATTGACCACGATCGGCTTCGCCGTGATCCTGCGCGCCGCGGAAATCTCCGCCGCTATCGCGTCGGGCGAGAAGCCGGGCAGCGCAATAGTGCCGAGCCCACCCGCCTCTGATACTGCAGCGGCGAGATTCGCGAGCGCGACGTTGCCCATCCCGGCACAAACGATGGGATACTCGATGCCGAACAGCTCGCAGAATTTCGTCTTCAGCATCGGCTTAGAGCTGGCTCGCTTTGATCGAAAAGATAGTCGGGATCGGATCGCCTTCGATGTGCCAGAGGCCGTCGCTGCCCTGCTTCATGAACGGGAAATGCTGATAGATGCACTCAGCGAACTCATGCAGGTACTCGATTCGCAGTCCCGTCGCCGCAAGCGCGCTGACGATGTCGCCAAGGCGGTACATCCACTGATGAGTTTTGGAAACGATTTTACTCGGGTCTGAATAGTCGGGGCCGGGCGGGTCTTCACGCATCGCCGTGTGGAAGTATGAAATCTCGTTTTCGAGCTTCGTCATACCGCGGCGATTATCGCTCATCAGAATCAGGGGGTGAAACTCAGCCATATAGAAGAAACCGCCGGGCTTCACGAAGCTCGACGCGATCTGCGCCCATCGCTTGATATCAGGCAGCCAGCACAATGCGCCGTAAGACGTGAACACGATGTCGAATTGCTCGTGCAATACGTCGGGCGCGTCGTAAATGTTGGATTGCAGAAATCTCGCAGGAATCTTCAACTCGGCGCTGATCGAACGCGCGAGCGCGATCGCGTCGTCGGAAAAATCCACACCGGTGATTTTCGCGCCCATCCGCGCCCAGGACATCGTGTCGAGTCCGAAATGACACTGCATGTGCAATAGCGATTTCCCGCGAACGTCGCCGACTTCGCGCAGCTCGACGGGCTTGAGGACGTTCTCGCCCGCCTTGAACTCGGCAAGCCGGTACTCGGGCGACATGGCGTGAATCCGCGCCATCTGGTTCCACGCGTCGAGATTTGCTTTCAGTCGCTCGTCCATCGCAACCCTACGGCCGTACCTTACGCGCTACGGGCGCTCCTGGCTGTAGTCCCACGAGACCGTCCGCGACGGCTTGAAAGTCACGACCACGACCTTGTTGCCCTTGAGCGATTTCGCGTACGCCTTGCCGAGTTTCTTGCCCAGGTACTCGACCGCCATCCGCTCGGTGCGTTTGTCGTCGATTTTTTCCTCGAGCGTGGCGCGTCCCTTCAGTACCACCGTCTTGTACGGCGCCTTCTTGGTATCGACGACCAGCGTGACGCGCGGATCGCGCACCAGGCATTTGTATTTGAACGACTCCGCGCCCGTGTGAAAAACGATTTGCCCGTCGGCGTATTCGTACCAGGTCGGCACCGCATGCGGCGCGCCGTCGGGCGCGGTGACGGCGACCACTGCGACGATCGGTTTCTTGAGCAGCTTCTCGACATCTTTCTTCTTCATCGGCATGCGAACGAGGTCTCCTGTAGCGGCGCGGCAAACTCACTTGCCCTTGAAGTTCGGTTTTTGTTTTTCGCGGAAGGCGCGGATACCCTCGCGCACGTCCTCGGACGGATTGGTGATCATCACGTTGAGCGCGGCGTCCTCGAGCGCATTCTCGAGCGTCATCTCGCGCTGCTTGTACATCATGCGTTTGGCCAGCCTGATTGCCAAGGGCGGTCCGTCCGCGAGCCGCCGCGCGAAATCGTTCACGCGCGTTTCGAGTTCCGCGTGCGGCACCACCTCCGTCACCAGCCCGAGCTCGAGCGCCGTTTTCGCGTCATAGACTTCGGCGAGCAGCGTCATCTTGAGCGCGCGATCCAGACCCATGAAGCGCGGGAAAAGGTACGCGCCGCCTTCATCGCAGAGCAGCGCGAACTTGAGCGCCGTGTCCCCCAGCCGCGCCTGGTCCGACGCGATCCTGAAATCGCACGACAGCGCCAGCGTCAGCCCGCCGGCCACCGCCGCACCGTTAATCGCCGCAATCACCGGCTTGTCGAAGCGATGCAACGAAATTACCAGCTGATGGAACCCTTCGCGCATCTCGAGCATGTGCCCCATCGGATGTCCATGAAATCGCGAACGGCTCTCCGGCGCGCCGCTGATATCGCCGCCGGCGCAGAACGCGCGTCCGCTGCCCGTGACGATCAACACGCGCACGTCGTCGTCCTGCCGCGCGAGATCGATCGCCGCGCACATCTCCTTGACCATCGTCTCGTTGTAACCGTTCATCCGCTCGGCGCGGTTGATAGTGATTTTCGCGATGCCGTCGCGCGAGCCATAAATGATCGTCTTGAAATCCATCGTCACTGACCTCCATAAATAGCCTCTCCCTGTCAGGGAGAGGCCGCGCCGACGGCACGGGTGAGAGTCCAAATAAAGGGATGCCCCTCCTCGGACAAGGAGCGGGCACGAGCACTATCGACCCTTAAACGTAGGCGGCCGCTTTTCCAGAAACGCCTTCACCGCCTCGCGATGGTCCTCCGTCCGCCCCGTCATCGTTTGTCCCCACGCCTCGCGATCGAGCAGCTCGTTGAATTCATGATTCAGCGCCGCGTTGAGATTAGCTTTCATATAGCCGTAGGCAACCGTCGGGCCATTGGCGATTCGCGACGCGATCGCGTGCACCTCGTCTTTGAACGACGCCGCCGGCACGACTCGATTTGCCAGCCCAATACGCAGCGCCTCATCGGCGCTGATCACATCGGCCAGGAAATACAGCTCGCGCGCCTTGGCCGATCCCACCAGATGCGTTAGCGACCATGTGCCGCCGTAGTCGCCCGAGAAGCCGACCTTGGCGAACGCCGTGGCGAAGCGTGCCGCGTCGGACGCAATCCTGATGTCGCACGCCATCGCTAGACTCAAGCCGGCCCCGGCCGCTGGACCGTTGACCGCCGCGATCGTCACCTTTGACATCTCGTGCAGCATCAACGACGCTTCTTCGCCGCGGCGCAGTCCCGCGACGCGATCCTCGATCGTTTGCGTCGCGCTCGTGCTCGCATTCTCGTTGCGCTCGCGCATCCCGCCGATATCTCCGCCCGAGCAGAATCCGCGCCCCGCGCCGGTCAGCACGACGGCGCCGATTTCGGGATTGGTCGCGGCGCGCGACAGGTTGTCCACCAGCCCGCCCATCATCTCGGCGCTCATCGCGTTGAGCTTGTCGGGCCG
>NZ_DATDGQ010000326.1:0-8594 GCF_036522015.1 Binatus sp. (SeqCode) | reverse complement strand
CGTACGATCTCGAATGGATTCGCGAGATGTGGCTCCGCGCACTTCAGCGCGGGCTCGATGGAATCGGAAAACCGGCGGAGGAACTGTTCTGATGGACGCTGACAACGGATTCGTACTGTCGCCGGAAATTCGGGCGCTGCGCGACCAGGTGGGGAAAATAATCCGCGAGGAAATCATTCCAATCGAAGCGCGATGCGATCCCGACGCGCCCGAAATTCCCGAGAACGATTACTGGCGGATCGCGCGCAAGAATCAAGCTGCCGGGTTGTGGTGCATGGGCGCGCCGCGCGAGTACGGCGGCGGCGGCCTCGGCACTTTCGACATGTGCGTGCTGACCGAGGAAATGGCGCAGCATCGCATGGGACTCTACAACCCGGGATGCGGGGTGTTCGGACGTACGCCACCGCCGGTTGTCTACGCGGGCACCGAGGAACAGAAGCGCACCTACGCCGGCGGCACGATCAAGAATGCGTGGCATACGTTCTTCGCGATCACCGAGCCGTCGGGCGGCTCCGATCCAGCCGGTGCGATTCAGTGCAAGGCGGTTCGTCAGGGCGATACCTACGTCCTCAACGGCACCAAGATTTTCATTTCGCATGCGCATGAGGCGGAGTGGGGCGTCGTATTCACGCGCACCGACGCGAAGGCCGGCCGCAAGGGAATCACCTGCTTCATCATCAAGAAGGGCACGCCGGGATTCACGGCGCGGCCTTTTCGCACGCTGCGCACGTCGGCGCTGCCGAACGAAGTTCACTTCGAGGACTGCATCGTGCCTTTAGAACAGCGGCTGGGGCCCGAGGGCGAAGGCTTGAACCTGTGCCTCGACCTGCTGACTCGGCTGCGCTTCCCCTACTCGGCGTGCAACGTCGGCGTAGGTGTCGCGGCGCTCAGGATGGCTATCGATCACGCCAAGCAGCGGAGCACTTTCGGCGAGCTGCTCTCGAAGCGGCAGGCGATACAATGGATGCTCGCGGATTCGGAGGTCGAGCTGCGCGCGGCGCGGTGGCTGACGTGGGAAGGGGCGTGGAAGGCCGACCGCGGCGAGGACTCTCGCACCGAGGCGTCGATCGCGAAGCTCTATTCGAGCGAGGTGCTCGGCCGCGTGGTCGATCGTGCGGTGCAGATTCATGGCGGGTACGGCGTCAGCAAGGAGTTTCCGATCGAGCGATGGTATCGCGAGGCGCGAATACGCCGAATCGGCGAATGTCCCAGCGAAGTGCATCGGATGGTGATCGCGCGCTCACTGTTGCGATGAAGATCGAACAAGGAGGGCCGCGATGAGTCTGCCGCTCGATGGGATCCGCGTGATCGATCTTGGACAGGTGTACGCGGCGCCGTATTGCACGTTGCAACTCGCGGCGATGGGCGCGGATATCATCAAGATCGAGCCGCCCGTAACCGGCGAAGTTCTGCGGCGGCCGGAACTTCCGCCAGGCGGCGCCGGCTACTCGTTCCTGATGCTCAATGCGAACAAGCGCTCCGTCACTATCAACCTGAAGAGGCCCCGCGGACAGGAAATCGTGCTCAAGCTGCTCGAGGACGCCGACGTGCTGGTCGAGAACTATCTCGACGGCGTGATGGAGTCGTTCGGGCTCGCCTACGATCAGATCGCCGCGCGATTCCCGCGGCTGATTTATGCCTCAGGCAAGGGCTACGGGTCTGACAGCCGATACGCGAGGCTCGGCTCGATGGACAATACAATCCAGGCGTCGTCGGGCTTCATCAGTATCACCGGCTTTCCCGACCATCCGGTGAAGACTTCGGCGACGTTCATCGACATGGGCACCGGCAGTCACATGGTGAGCGGGATTCTGGCCGCGCTGATCCATCGCGGGAAGACCGGGAGAGGACAGCACGTCGAGGTCGCGATGCTCGACGTGGCGATTCCCGCATTGACCAGCGCCGTCGCGCCCGCGCTGCAAGGGATGAAGTTCAAGCGGCTCGGCAATCGTCATTGGGGCGCGTGCCCGACCAACGTCTATCCGGCGCGCGACGGCGAGATTCTGATCTTCTGCCTGACGGAAGCGCATTGGCGCACGCTGGCGAAATTGATGGGCCACGAAGAGTTGATCGCCGATCCGCGATGCAGGAATCACGGCGCGCGGCTGAAGATTGCCGACGAACTCGACGCGATCGTTTCCGAATGGACCAGCGCGCAGCCGCGCGACGCGATGGTCGAAGGACTGATCGAGGCGGGAATTCCATGCGCCCCAGTGCGCACAGTTGAAGAAGTGATTGCCGATCCCGAAACAGCGCAGCGCCGCATGCTTATCGACAGCGACTATCCAACCCGCGGTAAGATTCGCGTGGCCGGCACTCCAATCAAGATGTCCGAGGCGCCCGAGGGTGGCAGGCTATTGAGAAGGCCGCCCGAACTCGGCGAGCATAACGCCGAAGTGCTCGCATCGATCGGAATCGGCGCAAACGAGTTAGAAAGTCTAAAGCGCGACGGAGTCATCTGACCGGATGCGGGTTGTGCGATTGGTGGAGGAGGGGGGTAGGCGCCTTCGCGCGGCAATTTGCCATGTATCGATACTCGGGTTTTCGCTTGCGCTTTCCATTGCGCTGATCGGCTGTGCCACCCAATCGACTTACTATTCGCAGAACAACACTGGTACTTCCGCTGAGGTTGGGAAGCGGCCGCTTGAGTTGTCGTCTTCGGAATTTGCGGCCGATTTGGTTACTGCCACTGGAATTCGGGTCAAGACCAACGGGCAGTACAAGACGGACGCGTCGCGGATGGCGGCGGCGAATGCGATCGATCGATACTGGGGCGAGGTTCGCGCGTGCGCGGTCGGCGTCGAGCCTTCGGGAGATACGGACGTCAGCGGTTTGATCGAAGAGTTCCCACGTCATCTGGCGCTTGAGATTGCCAACAATTGGAAGGTCGTCGAAGGTCCCACGACACATCGCAGGATGCAGGCGTTTCCGTCGCTCGCGCATCCGGGGTCGTGGTCGACGGCCCGGCGGCAGGAGGACGCGCTCTACATTGTAGTTGTGCCTGAGCTGAACGGCCTCGGTCCGCAGATGGTTAATCAGCTCAATCTGTGGCTGATGAAGAATGCGAGCGTGTCGCCGACGGCGGATTTGGTCAGCGCTTGCAGTTCGGTCGCTTGCGTTCGCTTCAACTATAACAATCTGCCTTCGCAGGCCTGGAATGAATGCAAGGAATAATTCACGTTATCGAATGTGAAACCCTGCGCGGGTTTCACGCTTGCGCGGCAGGGGTGACCCTGCACCCAGTGAAAAGTACTAATCGCAAAATGGTGAGGACGCCATTTTGCTCTCAGGTTCTTTTTCCCGTGTCATTCAGAGCGATGCGAAGAATTCCGGACCCTTCCTAACCTCTCCTCGGACAAGGAGAGGTAAGGAAGGAGCCGGGGCTGAACGATGGTCTTGAACGATCGTTCTGGAGTGTTGGACTATCGGTTGGGTGTATTAGTAGAGTGGATGACGGGACAGGAGGCGCGGTTATGAAACGCACTGGGGTCCATCATCTGGGATTGGCGACTCTCGATATCGATCGCACGGTCGAGTTCTACACCACCAAATTGGGCTGGGAAGTCGCGTGGGCCGATATTATCGAGACGGCCGGCGAGGGCAAGATCAAGCACGTCTTCCTCAACACCGGCGACGGCAGCCTCGTGGCGTTCATGTGTCCGGAAAAAGTGCCGGGCGTGCCGACCGAATGGGCGACCGACATCAACAGCGCGCAGGGACTGCCGGGCGCGTTCTACCATTTCGCGTTCCATTGCGACGACGTCAACGAGCTCGAAGCCAAGCGCGCGGAGCTGACCGGAAAGGGCGTCGAGGTGACGCCGGTGGTCGATCATGAGTGGTGCCGCTCGATCTACTTCCGCGATCCCAACGGCCTCCTACTCGAATACTGCGCGACAGTCCGGGCGTTCACTGAAGACGACAAGGTGATGAGGCATCATCATCAGCCGGGGCCGATGGTGACCGATCCAGAGGACGCGAAGAAAGTGCACAAGATGCTGATGGGGCCGCAATCAACGGCGAAGGTAAATCGTACGCCGGTGTGAACGCGAAAGAGTAAAGATTAAGTGAGCGGCTGGCGATTCGCCGGCCGCTTTTCTTTTTTCCTAGAGGGATGCCATTCTCGCGGCTGAGCACAAATCCAAACCAGGAGTTATGACGATGGCGGAGATAGGACTTTTCGAGGCGATTTATTCGGCGCGATCGCTCAGGCGGTTCAAGCCCGATCCGGTTCCCGATGAGGTAATCACCAAGGTGCTCGATGCGGCGATTCGCGCACCGTCGGGCAGCAATCAACAGAGTTGGGAGTTCGTGATCGTCAAGGACGCGACGCAGCGCAAGAAGATTGGTGCGGTGTATCAGAAGGGCGGCGCAATTCTGAAGGCGCTCTACACGGACCGGGTCAAACCCGAGCACATGACCGAGGACACCTACAAAAAACTCATGGCGTCGGCGTACTACCTGATTGATCACATGGCCGATGCGCCGGTGCTGTTGCTCGCATGCCTGAAGCAGGTGCCATTGTCGGGACCGCCGCCCAAGCTGCCGCCCGAGGTGGCCGCGGCGATGAAGAGCCAGGCGCGGATCTCGGGCTCGAGCATCTACCCCGCCGTGCAGAATATTATTCTGGCATGCCGTGGGCTGGGACTCGGGACGGTACTCACGACGATTCACACGTTTTTCGAGGACGAGGTGAAACAGATATTGGGGTTGCCGCCCGAAGTGATGACGTACGCGTTGATGCCGATCGGATATCCGCAAGGGAAGTTCGGACCGATCAAGCGCCGGCCCGTAAGCGAGGTCGCCTACCTGGACAACTACGGCAAGCATTGGAAGGGTTGAGCGCGGCGGAAAGTATCAGTCGGGCTCGTTCTTCAAGTCTTCGGTGACTTTGCCGGCGAGGTGGCGGACTTGAGCGTGTTGCGACAGCAATGACGCGAGTATCGCGGGGTCGGATTTGCCGCCGAGCCGGTATTCGTCGGCGGCATGCGCGAATTTCTCGTACGCATTGAGCAGCTTTACGAAATCGCGATGCGACGGCCGCGATGCCTCGCGCGGCGTCGATGACGAGAAGGCGTTGGCCTTGTTGAAGGCGTAATAGAACTCGCCCATCTCCTCGGATGACAATTGGCGATCGTCGAGCTTGAAATAAGTGCGGCAGTAGTCGGCGAGCTTGTCCGACATATCGGACAGCAGCGACACGTTCGCCTTCATCGTGCGGTTATAGTCGGACGAGTAGCATCCGCTGGCTGCGACGATGGCTAGTGCGAGAAAAAAAACGGGCCGGCGAAGACCGGCCCGCCGCAATAATTTCAACAAAACACGACCACGCAGGTTCAGCCTAAGTACTCTTTGAAGAATGCGATGGTGCGCGCCCACGCCTCTTTCGAATGTACAGGATGGAACGACGGACGATCGTCGCACATGAAGCCGTGATCGGCGTCGGGGTAGAAAACCACCTCGGCCGGCTTGCGGGCTTTCTTCAGTGCGTCGCGAAATTCGTCGACTTCGGTGATCGGAATGAAAGCGTCCTTGCCGCCGAAGAACGCCAGCACGGTGGCCTTGAGGCGGTCGACATATTCGATCGGCGACCTGATACCGGCATGACGTGACTTCACCATTCCGCCGCCATAAAAGGGCACGGTCGCTTTAACCGCTGGATTGCGGCACGCGGTCAGGAACGCAACCAGGCCGCCCATGCAGAATCCGACCGTGCCGAACGCAGGCTTAACTTCCTTCATAGCTTTGAGGTGATCGATCGCGGCGCCCATGTCCGCGGCGAGTTGGTCGTCGTTGACCGTACCCATCAGGCGAAAAGCGCCGGGCAAATCGTTGTAGCCGACAACGTTGTTGGGTTGACGAAAATAAAGATTCGGCGAGATGGCGACGAAGCCTTCGGCCGCGAATTGATTGGTGATGCGTTTGATTTGATCGTTGAGGCCGAACGCTTCCATCACGACCACCAACGCAGGATACGGACCGCCGGACGCCGGACGGGCGAGATGCGCGGGCATGCGCTCGGCGCCGGTGCGAATCGATACTTCGCTAGAAACGACTTCCATGATCGAAACCTCCGTTAGAAGATCGCGTCCGCGAACGCGCGGGCCGCGATCGCGGATCGCGTGTTGAGGGGGACGAGCGACCCGGCCATCTTTGTCGCATACGATGAGGTCTCGCTCAAGCGAGAAAGTTCGGCGAAGCGATCGCATAAGAAAGTTTCACCACCGACGACTCTCCCGTCTCGCGCTGGCCTGCGGCGCGCCGGTAGTATAGCCGGCGGTCGATCTCCGCTGGGGCCGGCCCTGATGTTTCGATGATCCCGCTTCGCGACAACGCCGCGCCGCGCCGCCTGACTCCTGTCAACGTCGCCCTTATTGCCGTGAACCTCGCGGTGTTCGTTTACGAACTGTCGCTCGGCGCACGCGTTGCGGCGTTCGTCGAGAAATTCGCACTGGTGCCGACCGCGGTGACGCAAGCGTTCACGATCGGCACGCATCGCAACCTCGCGACGCTTGCGCCGCTGATGACGACCGTCACGTCGATGTTCGTCCACGGCGGTTTCTGGCACATCGCGGGCAACATGCTGTACCTGTTCATCTTCGGCGCGGCGGTCGAGTATCGGATGGGCGCGGCGCGCTACCTGATTTTCTATTGCGCCGCGGGAATCGCCGCGGCGCTCGCGACGGTGTGGATCGCACCCGAGTCGAGCGTGCCGGTGATTGGCGCGAGCGGCGCGATCGCCGGCGTGCTCGGTGCGTACTTCATTCTGTACCCGCGCGGGCGCATCCTGACGATTCTGCCGATTTTTGTTTTCATCCAGTTCATCGAGATTCCGGCGGTCATCTACCTGTTCGTTTGGTTCGCGGCCCAGCTCTATGCGGGAGTCGAGCAGAGCGGTCGCGCGGCGGCGATGGGCGGGGTCGCGTGGTGGGCGCACGTCGGAGGATTCATGTTCGGCATCGCACTCGGACCGATGCTGGCGATAAACCGTCCGCGCCGGCGAGGCGCGCGCTAGCCGATCTGTGCATCGACTGTGGACGGTATGGTGACAACCGTTGGCTTGCGGCTGGAGTAATAGTTGTAAGCGATGATGCTATCGGAAATAATCGGCGCTCCAGAAAGTTACGGACGCGCGGTTGGTTGAGGAGGTAGTGGCAGGTGGCGGTTTCGTCGGACGATATTCTAAAGCGCGTTCCCCCGCAAAATCTCGAAGCAGAACAATCGGTGCTGGGCGCGATTCTGCTCGACAACGACGCGATTAACCATTCGCTCGAAATTCTTTCGGACGAAGATTTTTACCGCGAGTCGCATCGGCAGATCTTCCGCGCGATGGCGGAGCTTACGGACCACAGCCAGCCGGTCGACGCGATCACGCTGACCGACGCGCTGCGCACGCGGGGTGTGCTCGAACAGATCGGTGGCCCGGCGTACATCGCGGAGCTGGCGTCGATCGTGCCGACGGCCGCGAACGTTGCGCATTACGCGCGGATCGTGCACGACAAGGCGGTGCTGCGCAGCCTCGGTTCGATCGCAACCGACATCGCGAGCTCGTCGTACGAGGCGCCGGCCGATGTGGACGGGTTCCTCGACGAAGCCGAGCATCGCATTTTCGAGATTTCCGAGCGGCGGATTAAGCCCTCGTTCCACACGATGCCTGAGTTGACGCGCGAGTCGCTCAAGATCCTCGAGCGGCTGTACGAAAACCGCGAGATGATCACCGGCGTGCCGAGCGGGTTCATCGATCTCGATCGAATCACCGCGGGCTTTCAGCCGTCGGACCTGGTGATTATCGCGGCGCGCCCCAGTGTGGGCAAAACGGCGCTTGCGCTGAATATTGCGGCCTACGCGGCGATGGACGCGGACCCGCCGATGGGCGTGGCGTTTTTTTCGCTGGAAATGTCGAAGGAGCAGCTGGTGCTGCGCATGTTGTGCGCGGAGGCGCGGGTGGACAGCGCTCGCGCGCGGCAGGGATTTTTGGGCGAGCGCGATTTTCCCAAGCTGGCGCAGGCGGCGGCGCGGCTGTCGGAGTCGAACATCTATATAGATGACTCGTCGGACACGACGTCGATCACGCTCAAGGCGAAATGCCGCCGGCTCAAGCGCGAGCGCGCCAAGAACCTCGGCCTGATAATTGTCGACTATATTCAGTTGATGAGATCCGCGCGGCCCGGTGAAAATCGCGAAAAGGAAATCGCGGAAATCTCGCGCTCGCTCAAGGGGCTGGCGAAAGAGCTCAAGGTCCCGGTGATCGCGCTGTCGCAGCTCAACCGGCAGGTCGAGTCGCGCGAGAATCGGCGCCCGATGCTCGCCGACCTGCGCGAGTCGGGCGCACTCGAGCAGGACGCCGACGTGATCGCGTTCATCTATCGCGAGGAAATGTACAAGGGCAAAGAGAGCAAGGAGCCGGGGGTCGCCGAAATTATCGTCGCCAAGCAGCGTAACGGTCCGACCGACACGGCGAAACTCACGTACATCAACCACTACACGCGCTTCGAAAACTACACGCCGGAGACGGGCGTGTTCGAAGACACCGGCGTCTAGAACGATTGTTCGGACTAGTTGGGCGGCGGCAGCGCGTCGAGCAGGGCCTGGATGTA
>NZ_DATDGQ010000325.1:0-14452 GCF_036522015.1 Binatus sp. (SeqCode) | reverse complement strand
ACTGGCGTTTCGCCGAGGATTTGTTTGAGGGCAGGCGCGACGCTGTGAGCGCCTAGGCATCCGACTTCCTCGCTCGCGGTGAAAACGAATACCAGCGGACGCCTCAGCCGCGCCGAATCGAGCGTGCGCGACGCGTCGAGGCATTGCGCGATGAATCCTTTCATGTCGGTGGTGCCGCGGCCGTAGATTCTTTCGCCCTCGAGCTCCATTTTGAGCGGTTCACGCTCCCATCCGGGTTGGCCGTCGAACGGGACGACATCGACGTGGCCGGAAATTATCAAGCCGTCAGCGCGCGGCGGCCCAATCCATGCGACCAGGTTGGCCTGCGCGACGCCGAACAGCTCGACCGGTTGAATTGCAGTTTTGAATCCTCGCGGTGCAAGCTCCGCTGCGATGTATTCGATCGCATCGCGATCGCTTTTTGCGCTGACCGTGTCGAACGCGATGAGTCGCTTTGCGACCTCATACAAGTAGTCATTCATAGTGCCACCGGGGCATGGATGCGCTCAGGAGAATCGCACAATCGGCCTGCGGATAACAAATCGCAACCTAATAACATCGCGGAAATACTCAAGTATTGGCCGATATCGCGGCAGGATAGGCAATCGGGCACGCGGGTGGCTAGAATGCATGGGTCGGGAGGAGGGGCTGGATGGAATTGGACGAGCAGATGGCCAATCAATCGGATAGTCAAGAAACAATCACTGCGACGACGGTCGCGGACGCGCCGGCGCTTCAGAATGGAGTGGCGGCCGATTCAATAGCGACCTCGGTGGTCATTGATGGCTCGGTCACCGCGGTCGAGAAGGCGCCGCCGCCCCACATCGACAAGGACCTTAACTCGCCCGACCTGTTCCTCAATCGCGAGCTAACGTGGCTAGCATTCAATCGACGCGTTCTGCACGAGGCGGAGGACGAACGCAATCCGCTGCTCGAGCGGCTCAAGTTCCTGACGATTACCGCGTCCAACCTCGACGAGTTCTTCATGAAGCGCATCGGCGGTCTGAAGCAGCAGGTTGTCGCCGGGATGCACGAGCTGACAGTTGACGGCCGCACTCCACAGCAACAGATCACGGAATGTTATACGGTGGTGCGCGAGCTCGAGCAGCGTCAGCGCGAAGTTGGTCCGCATATCCTGCGCGAGCTCGAGAACCACGGCATCCGCGTGCGGCTGTACGCCAGCCTGACCGACGATGAGTGCAAGTCGGTTCGCGAGTACTACTACAAGAATATTTTCCCGCTGGTGACGCCGCAGGCGATGGACCCGGCCCATCCGTTCCCGTTCGTGTCAAACCTGTCACTCAATTTGCTGGTTACGGCGCGCTACCAGAACGACTCGGACCCGCTGATGGCGCGGGTGAAGGTGCCGATCGGCTTTGGAATTCCGCGCTTTCTGCGGGTCGGCAAACAAAACGATTTTGTGCGGCTCGAGGACGTCGTCGCGAACAACCTCGACCTGCTGTTTCCCTCGATGCTGATCGACTCGTACGAGCTTTTCCGCGTGACACGCAACGCCAACACCGAGCGCGACGAGGACGAAGCCGACGATTTGCTGGCGCTGATCGAATCAGAGCTGCGCGACCGCCGGTTCGCGCCAATCGTTCGCCTCGAAGTGCTGACCGGAATGAACCCGGTTCATCGCGGAATGCTGGCGGCAGAGCTTGGCTTGGACGAACGCTCCGACGTGTTCGAAGTCGATGGCATGCTCTCGATGCGCGATCTGGCCGAGCTTGCGGCGATCGACGTGCCGGCGCTGCACGATCCGCCGCATCATCCCGTCGATCATCCGCGCCTGACCGTCGGCCGCAGCATCTTCCACGTCATTCGCGACGCTGGTTCGTTCCTGCTGCTGCATCCGTACGAATCGTTCTCGACTTCGGTCGAGCGGTTCCTGCGCGAAGCTGCCGAGGACACGAAGGTCCGCGCGATCAAGATGACCCTGTATCGAACCTCGCCGGACTCGAAGATCATCGGCTACCTCTGCGACGCGGCGCGCAACGGCAAGCAGGTCGCTGTGGTGGTCGAGCTGAAGGCGCGCTTCGACGAAGCGGCGAACATCCAGTTTGCGACCAAGCTCGAAGAGTTCGGAATCCACGTGACCTATGGCGTGGTCGGCCTGAAAACTCATAGCAAGGTGATCCTCGTCATTCGCCAGGACTACAACGGGCTGCGGCGTTACGCGCATATCGGCACCGGCAACTACCATCCGGTGACCGCGAGATTTTATGCCGACTACGGACTGCTGACTTGCGACGGTACGATCGGCGAAGACCTGACTGAGCTGTTCAACTACCTGACGACTGGCTATATGCCGAATCGTCCCTACCGCAAGATACTGCCCGCGCCGACCGTGCTGAAGCGCGCGCTGCTGGCGCGAATCGAGCGCGAAGTCAAAATCAACTCGGCCGCATCGCCGGGACTGATCCAGTTCAAGATGAACGCGCTCGAGGACGTGGACATCACGCGCGCGCTATATCGCGCGTCACAGGCGGGGGTGAAGGTCGATTTGATCGTCCGCGACACGTGCCGGCTGCGTCCCGGAATCCAGGGGCTGTCGGAAAACGTGCGTGTCGTGAGCATCGTCGGCAGATTCCTCGAGCACGGGCGCGTTTACTATTTTCGCAACGGCGGTGCCGAGGATTTTCTCATCGGCTCGGCCGACTGCATGAAGCGCAATCTTGAGAGCCGAGTCGAGGTCGTTGCGCCGGTCGAAGATCCTCAATTGCGCAAGGAATTGCGCGTCGTGCTCGACATCCAGCTACGGCCCAATCGATGCCAGTGGGAGATGATGTCCGACGGGACTTACGTCAGGACCGCAACCGCTGACGCCGCGCCGGCCTGCCAGCAGGCAATGATCGATTTCGCTGAGACGCGCCAGACGGAAGCAACCAAGGTCAAGAAGCGCCGCTCCAAAGGCTTCGCCCGCCGCGCAGTACGCGACAGAAACGGCGAATAACGAATCGATCGTCGCCGAATGACGGCGAGCCCGAGGCTGAAAGCCTTAGGCTCACATTCGCCGGATTAAACCTGCAGGGCGAATGCGTTATTCGCCGGGACGCGGCGGAATCGCGACGTAGTTCCCTGGATTCGCGGCCATCGACTCGCGAATTTCCGGATGCGCCGAGAAGAACGCACCGAGTTGCGGATGCTTCTTCGCATAGGCGTCGTCATTGATCAGCGCGGGATTGTGCGCAAGCTCGCTCGCGACGTTCGGATGCTGGCTCGCGAACTCGTTCCAGGTCTTGAGCTTGTGCGTGTCGATATCCCGACTATCGGCCGCCTTGAACACAGTCGTGGTATTGCCATTTTCGACGGTGCCCAGCGTCTTTCCTTCTTGCGCGATCGAAGGAGCAGCGAAAGCGACGGGAAGCGCGATTGCTATCAACAGAGTCGATATACGATTCATCTTTTCAGCATAGTGCGTCTTATCTGAAATGCAAAAAATCCGAGCGTGCTGTCAGGAACACAAATGCTCTGTTTGGCCGATAGTGGGCCGCCCAGCAGCCGCAGCTATTCGCCGGGACGCGGCGGAATCGCAACGTAATTGCCAGGATCTTCCGCCATGGCTTCGCGAATATCCGGATGCACTGAGAAAAATTGCGCCAGTTCCGGATGCTTCTGCGTGTAGCCGTCGCTATTTATCAGCGATGGCTTGTAGGCGAGTTCGCGCGCGACGTCCGGGTGCTCGCTCGCGAAGGTGCTCCAGGTCTGAAGCTTTTGCACGTCGAGGTCGCTCGAATCGGCGGCCTTGAACTCGATCGTGGTGTTTCCATTGACGACGGTGCCTAGCGTCCTTCCGTCCTGTGCGATCGATGGAGCCGCGAAAGCGACTGGAACCACGGCTGCGATCAAAAGACTCGATATTCGTTTCATGAGTCTTCACCTCTTGCCCGCATGAGGGGAATTTATTGGCAAACCCAACCCATGAAAGAGGAGCAACTCTCATACCGGGATTTATTTCCCGCGAGGTCTGCGTATACCTGCTCGTCGTTCCGAAGTGAGAATGTATTACTTACAAACTACTCGGTTTCGCAGCAGTCGGTTTCGTCCGGTCTTCGCCCCCTGACACGCGAGCGCTCTTCGAGTAGTTCAGTTTCGGTGGCGCGGCCGCCCCACCCGACATGATGAAAGTCATCGCTTCGTTGATTGTCCAGTCGAGCATGATAAGGCGGCTGGTTGGGACCAGTTCCATATAGCCGGAGGTAGGGTTGGGCGTGGTCGGGACGTAAACGGCGGCGATCTCTTCGCCGCTATCGGCGTCGTTGAAGATCCTGGTAACGAGGCCGACGGTTTTCATTTCCGGCGACGGGAACTCGATCAAAACGACTCGCTGCGAGCCGCCTGGCTTGGTCTGAAAGCTGGTGACGAGTTGGCGCGCGGCGCCATAGATTGATTGTACTACCGGAATTCGCGCCATCACGTAGTCAAACGCGGCGAGCAAGCGTCGTCCTGCGACGGCGGTTGCAATCTCGCCAAGGACATACAGTCCGGCGAGGACGATCGCGATCGAGATCGTCCCCTGAAACCACTGCGCTGAAAATGCCTCGGCCAGCGTCGGCGAATGAATTCCCAGCCAGGACACGACCGCCCTGACCAACGGACTGCCGAGGGAAACGAGCAGCCCGACCAGGAAACTGATCACCCATACAGTGATCCAGATCGGAATGAACGTCAGAATTCCCGCCACGATATTGCGACGGATCTTGGTGAACATCGACGAGCCTTAGCCTCCCGCGGGCGCCGGTCCGGCCACCCGCCGGCGCAGCGCAACAGCAGCGAACACAGTTATCGCGACGGCGACGATTGCGATCGCCGCGAGCATCCAGAGGTAGGCTTCGACTTCGGTTCCAACTACGGCCGCAAATGCGAGCGCGGCGCTGACCCAGTAAAAGCTGCGGTCCATGTGCACGCCAGCCATGAAGCAGGTCACCGCCAGAATCACCAAAGTGACGAGCGCAACGGCGTCGGCGTCCATTTGTCCGCGCGCGAGTTGCAGGAAAATTATCTGCACAGCAACGATGGGTCCGAGCCAGTGCAGGAGCTGTCGCAGTATTCGCTTCCACAACGGCCCGGGATTGCTATTCGGCCCGGCGAGTTCGTGCCACAGGCTCACGATCCCGAAGATTGGAAACATCGCGCTCCAGTAGTAGCGCGCATGGAGATGACTCACGTTGGTGAGGAACAGGCCAATCATCACGAGCACGGATAGAACTCCGACGATCAACAGGCGTCGCAAGAGTCCTGCTTCGATCCTGTTCATCCATTGCGATGACGGCGGCTTCGATGACGCCGGCGCGATCGCCGGCGGAGGGGCTTCTTGCGCAACCGTCTGCGATTCAGTTTCGTTCGCGCTCATGTCCCGATGATCTTATGTCGATCGCGAAGGCGCAAGCCGCACACTCGTATTCAGTTGGACTGCCCTCACCAGGTATCGACGTTCGGACGCTTCTTGCCGGTGCGCGGCGACTTCGTCGGCGTCGATCGCAGGCCCGCGACGACCCACTTGCGCGAGTCGAGCGGATCGATCACGTCGTCGATCTCGAAGTGCGACGCGGTGTTGACTGCCTTCCCGTGGCGATACATCCGATCGACCATCTCGTCGAACAGTTCCTTGCGCTTACCGGGATCCTCGACCGCGGCAAGCTCGTTGCGATAGCCCAGCTTCACCGCTCCCTCGAGCCCCATGCCGCCGAACTCTCCAGTCGGCCATGCCACGGTGAAAATCGGCGCCTTGAAACTGCCACCCGCCATCGCTTGCGCGCCCAATCCATAACCCTTACGTAGTATGATCGTGAAAAACGGGACGCTGATGTTCGCGCCCGTCACGAACATCCGCGACGCATGCCGCACCAGCGCGGTCTTCTCGACTTCGGGGCCAACCATGATGCCGGGAGTGTCGCACAGGAACAGCAGCGGGATGTCGAACGCGTCGCACAGCTGCATGAATCGCGCGGCTTTGTCGGCGCCGTTGCTGTCGATCGCGCCCGCCAGATGCACTGGGTTGTTGGCGATCAGCCCCACCGGACGTCCCTCGAGCCTGATCAGCGATGTGACCATTCCGGGGCCGAAATGCTGGCGGATTTCGAGCACCGATCCGCTGTCGGCGAGCGTCTCGATGACAGCTCGGACATCGTAAATGCGAAGTCGATTCTCCGGGATGATCGTACGCAACAACCGCTGATCGGCACATACCCAGTCGCGAACCTCTCCCTGAAAGTAGGATAGGTACTTCTTAGCTACTTGTACCGCTTCGCCTTCGTCGGCGACCGGAATGTCCACTACGCCGTTAGCTACTTGAACGTCCATCGGTCCTACTTCTTCGGGGCGGAATATACCTAGTCCGCCGCCTTCGATCATCGCAGGACCACCCATTCCGATATTCGATCCCTTCGTCGCGATTACTACATCGCAGCAACCGAGCAATGCCGCGTTGCCGGCGAAACAGCGGCCCGAGTTGATACCCACCAGCGGGACCAGCCCGCTCAATTTTCCCCAGTAGTTGAACGCCATGCAGTCGAGTCCCGCGACGCCCAGCCCATCTGTGTCGCCGGGGCGTCCTCCGCCGCCCTCTGTGAAGAACACCACCGGCAGGCGCGACTTCTGCGCGATCTCGAACATCCGGTCTTTCTTGCGATGGTTCTGTTGGCCCTGCGTGCCGGCGAGCACCGTGTAGTCGTACGACATCAGGATGCACTGCGCTTTGGATTCCTCGAACAGGTTGCCGTTGACGCGCCCGATTCCGGCCACCATCCCGTCGGCCGGCGTGTTCTTCACCAGGTCTTCGATCGTGCGCCGCCGCCGCTGCGCCGCAATCACCAATGGACCGTACTCGACGAAAGTACCCCGGTCGCAGAGATCTTCGATATTTTCGCGGGTGGTGCGCTGTCCAGTTTTGCGCCGCCGCGCGACTGCCTCGGGCCGCGCAGTATCCAGTCCAAGCGCATGCCGATCGACCACTTCTGCGAGATCGGGCCGCACGCGATCCAAATCCACTTCGCCGGCCTCGGCGCTGTGCGTCGTTTCGACGTCAGCCTTCTCGATGAAGGCCAGCGGATGGCCTTCGAAGATCGCGTCTCCCTTGGCAACCGTAATGCGCCGCACGATTCCACTCTTGTCGGCGGCGATCACGTGCTCCATCTTCATCGCTTCCATCACGAACAGTTGCTGCCCGCGATGCACCCGGTCGCCTTCGCTGACATCGACGGAAACGATCGTGCCCTGCATCGGCGCTTCGATCGCAACTGTGTTCTCAGGCGCCGTAATGTCGTGCACTTGCGGCGTCACAATCGTGGTGGTCGCCGCAATCGGCGATGGCGCGTTGCTCTCCGATTTGCCGTGATGAAGAACCGCCAGCGGATCGCTCGCGTCGATCTTCGCACCTGCGCGACGCCCGCCTGACTGCTCGACGACCGCTCTGGGAGGCGACGTCGGGCGATCGAAGAACAACCGCCGATGCCCGGACTCCGCGCCGCCAACCAGCGCGGCGATATTGTCCTCGACGAAGCGCGTGTACACCCGATTCGCGATGAACTCCGAATGCTGCAGCAGGCTCTGCAGGAATCCAATGTTGGTCGGCACGCCCTCAATCCTGAATTCGCATAGCGCGCGATAGGTCTTCGTCACCACGTCGGCGAAGTCCGCCGAATGCGAGTGAGTAATAAGCTTGGCAAGCAGCGAGTCAAAGTTCGGACTCGTCGTGTACCCCGCATAAGCGAAGGAATCGGTCCGCACGCGTGGTCCCGACGGCGCCTCGAACGCAGTGATCGTCCCGCCCGCCGGTTTCGCGCTGCCATCGGCGCGCATCGACTCCATATTGATTCGCACCTGCATTGCGAATCCGCGCGGTTTGGGGATGTCCGCCTGCTGCATCCCGAGTTCCGCGAGCGTGCGGCCCGCCGCAAGTTGAATTTGCAGTTTGACCAGATCGATGCCCGTTACTTCTTCGGTGACGGTGTGCTCGACCTGGAGCCGCGGATTAGCTTCGATGAAAGCGAAACCTGCCTCGTCGCTCGCGGACGTATCTGCATTGACCAGAAACTCGAACGTGCCGAGGTTGTCGTAACGCACTTCCTTGGCCATCCGCACCGCAGCGCCAGTCAGCCGATCGCGCATCGCCGGCGCGAGTCCCGGACTCGGCGCTATCTCGACGATCTTCTGATTGCGGCGCTGGATGCTGCATTCGCGCTCCCACAGATGGCTGACGTTGCCCGAGCCGTCGCCGACGATCTGCACTTCGATATGACGCGCGCGCGGCATCAACTGCTCGACATACACGTCGCCGTTGCCGAACGACGCGCGCGCCTCCGACTGGCAGCGTTTGTAAGCCTCGTCGATTTCCTCGACGCGCGACACCGCGCGCATCCCGCGTCCGCCGCCGCCCGCGACCGCTTTGATCATCATCGAAGCAGTCTCGCCGAGCGCCGCAAAAAAGCCATGAGCTTCGTCGAGGGTCGTCGGTCCCGAGGTGCCGCGCAGGATCGGTACGCCGCATCGGCCGGCCAGCGCTCGCGCCTGCACCTTGTCGCCGAAGAGCTCGAGCATCTCGGCGCGCGGTCCCACGAATGTGATTCCCGCGTCGACGCATCGCCGCGCAAAGCCGGCGTTCTCGCTGAGAAAGCCGTAGCCGGGATGGATCGCGTCACAGCCCGCTTCTTTTGCCAGCGCAATAATCTGTTCTCCGTCGAGGTACGCGGCCGCGCCAACGCCGCTCAGACGGCGCGCCTCGTCGGCCTTTCGGGTGTGCAGAGAACTGGAGTCGTCGTCCGGAAAAACGGCCACGGTGCGGATGCCCATTTCGGCGGCCGCGCGGATGATGCGAATTGCGATCTCACCGCGGTTGGCGATCAGCAGACTGTTCGGAGTCATATTTCTCTCGTCTCTTCTTCGGCGCGTTGAATTCCGCGCCTGAACTTGTATCTAAAGCATGATGAGGCCGCCGCGTGAAAGCGCCGGGTGCGCCCGGGCAAATTCGTCGTTGAGCGAGTGCCGATGCACAGCTATAGTTTCGATCGTCGTTGCGCATGCGATTCCGCATCAAACACACCACTCGATACATCTACGAACAGCCGGCCTCCCATTCTCATAACGATGTGCGGCTCACTCCAATCGACGCGCCCGATCAGAAGCGCGTCGCATTCAGGCTCGACGTCACCCCGGCCGCCGAGATCTCCGAGTATCGCGACGCGTTCGGCAACCTCACGCATTCGATCGACATCCAGCCGCCTCACACTGAACTCATCATCAGCTCGTCTTCGGTGGTCGATCGAGTCGCGCTGCCGACTCAGCAGTCGGCGCGAATCACATTTCACGATTATCTAACGGATGATGCCGCAAGGGTGAGGGAATACTCGGAATTTCTGAATCCGAGCCGCTATGTACCATTCAGCGATCGGTTGCGACGATTTTTCTGGTCTGTGCGGCCGCAGCTATCCGAAGACCTCACCGCGTACACCGAGCGCATGGTACACTATGTGCGGAATCAATTTGGTTACGACGGCGGCACCACCAACGTACACTCCACTGTCGACGATATACTCACCGCGGGCGGCGGAGTATGCCAGGATTTCGCGCACCTAAGCATAGGTCTGCTGCGACTGGCGGGAATTCCTGCCCGCTACGTCTCCGGCTATCTAGCCCCTGATCCTCGAAGGAGTGCCAACTCTCCTCCTCCTGAGTTGGCCAGTCATGCGTGGATCGAGGCGCTTTTGCCCGGTATCGGATGGACCGGTTTCGATCCGACGCATAGGACTCGGACCATGATTCGCCATATACGCCTTGCGGTCGGCAGGGACTACAACGACCTGCCTCCCGTATCGGGCGTCTATAACAGCGGAGGTGGCGGCCGGCATATGGCCTACGAGCTGGAAGTAAGTCTCGCCAATCAGGACAGTTCCGACGAGTTAGTCAGGTAAGTAGGGCTACGATTTGATTTCTTCAGTGCCGTCGAGTCTCTTCGCCAGGTCGATAGGATCACCTAACGAGACTTCGCGGGGATCTACCTGGTAGGCCCATACCTCGAACTTAGTCATCTGCGCAGGTCCATATACGGTCGCAAAGGCGCATTCGACCGCGTCGAGACCTTGCGCGATCTTGATGCGGCCTATCCTGGGTTCGTTGTAGCGCGCGTCAAAGACATGCCATTGGCCACCCAGGTACACTTCGCTGTACGCGTGAAAATCCATCGGCGATCCAGGATCCACATGTCCTATGTCGGGTAGATGACCTGTGACATATCGCGCCGGTATGTTGATCGCACGGCACAGCGCTATCGTGCAATGGGCGAAGTCGCGGCACACACCATAGCCGCGTTCGATAATTTGCGCGGCTGAAATGTCCGGTCTCCCCGAGGCGAAGCGATATTCGATGTTGTTATGAACCCAGTCGGAAATAGCCTGCACGCGTTCGCCTGCATCATATATGTGCCCGAACTTTTCCCCGGCGAACGCAAACAGCTTGTCTGAATCGCAATATCTGCTTGGCAGAAGGTAACGCAAAAATGCCGGCTCCAGTGTCGCGATCGACGGCGCGTTTCCGAATTCTTCGCTCTTGTCCGACGCAGCGGATACCTCTACCAGCGCGTCGTGGTGAATTTCGTTCAGTCCAGTCTCCAGAATGATTCGATAAGCGACGTTGCCGTCGGCGTCCTCGAACGGTTCGGACTTCGCAGCGCGGCCGAAGTTGAGCTTTTCGTGGCGTATCGGACGGTCGGGATCGAATCGCGGATTAACCAGCAATATAACGGTTGCCGAAGATTCGCATACAAAATGGATACTGCAACCGACGCGAACCGTAAGCATCTTATGCGCCGTTGCGAACTCGATCGAAGAAGTCGGCGAACAGTGGAAGATAAAGCGGATCGCGTTCGGGATGATATTGCACGCCGATAGCGTAGGGATGCGAACGAAGCCGCGCCTGCTCGACAATTCCATCGCTCGCGGACCAGGCCTCGACCTCAAGCCCGTCGGCCAGCCGCTCGAGCGCCTGGTGATGCGAGCTGTTCACCGCGGCGAATCGATGAATCGCGCTCGTGCTGTGCCTCAGCGGTTGTATGTTCTCTCTCTCATGGTTGTCGTGGCCGGGAATATCGATATGCAACGTCCCGCCGAGCGCGACGTTCAACACTTGTAAGCCCCGGCAGATAGCGAGGATAGGCTTTCCCGAAAAGAGCATGTCGCGCGATGCCTTGAATTCCCACTCGTCGCGCGCGCGGTCGGTATCGACAATCAACGACGGCTCCGCGATCTCCTGGCGCAGAAAGCTGGCCGAGATGTCGCCGCCGCCGGTCAACATCAACCCGTCCATCTGGCCCAGATCGACCGGATGCAATCGAGCGTTATGCGCCGTCAGATGCGGATAACGGCTGAAAATATGCGTAAACCAATGTTCGTCGCATTGGCGAATCCACGTCGCGATACTCGGCATTTCTAACCCGTATGCAAGAGACTCTCTTAAGACTACGGATGCCCCGGCATTGTCGCAATTCGACGAAGCCGCTGCCCTTGCGACGAAACCGCGCGCCACTTATGTACTGTGTGTTCGCGAGGGAACATCAAGCATGAAGATTCACAAATCCGCGGTGGCGGCATTGATCATATCGCTCTGCTGCGGCGCGAGCAGCCCGATCATCGCCGCGAGCTCTCCCGCGGCGACCACCAGCGCGCCGCAAGCTGTTGCTGGCGCGCCTCAAGGGCCCGACGATCTTAACGCCGTTATCGCCGCCGGCACGCTGCCGGATCTGCGCTGGCCTAACTTCATCGACTATCGCGACTATGTAAAAAAATTCTATGCCGCCGGCGGCAACTCGCTGGCGTGGATTCAGAACGGCAAGGCCGGCCCACAGGCCGTATCGATGATATTGCTATTTCAGCAGGCCGCGTCGAAGGGCCTGAACCCCGAAGACTACGACGCGTCGCGCTGGGACGCGCGCCTGACCAGGCTACAACCTACGGCGCCGAAGCCGTCCGACACCGACCTTGCGCATATCGATCTGGCGCTGACTGTCTCGGCGATGCGCTACATTTCTGATCTGCACATTGGAAGAGTAAATCCCCAGCATTTCAAGTTTGGACTGACCGTAGGACCCAGAAGATACGATCTGGCCGAGTTGCTGAGGACGCAGGTGCTGCCTTCCTCGGACATTCCTGCGGTCGTCGCGAAAGTCGAGCCGCCTTACGACGGTTATCGTCGCGCCGAAGATGCGCTCCTAGCTTACTCGAAAATGGCGACAGCGGGTGAGGCTCCACTCATACCTGTCCCGCAAAAGGGTGTCCGTCCCGGGAGTACCCTCGCGTCGATGTCTCAGCTGGTCGCGCGATTGCGTCAGCTCGGCGACCTCCCCGCGAACGCCGATGTGCCAGCCGACTCAACGCTCTACAAGGGTGCGATCGTCGACGCGGTAAAACACTTCCAGCATCGACACGGCCTGGAACCTGACGGCGTCCTGGGTAAGGGCACCGTGAGCGTATTGAATGTGCCGCTCAAAACCCGGGTACAACAACTCCAACTCACGCTTGAACGATATCGCTGGATACCGCCGGACTTCCCCGAGCCGCCGATTATCGTGAACATTCCCGAATTCCAGCTGCGTACCATGCGCCGCCAACCGGCGACCTACCTGCAGATGAGAGTAGTGGTCGGTAAGGCGATGCGAACGCAGACGCCAGTGTTCGCTGAAAATATGAAGTACCTGATTTTCCGCCCATACTGGCTGGTACCGACCTCGATCCTGCGTAACGAGACGATTCCGAAGACTCGGCGTAATCCCGACTACCTGTCAGATAACGGCTTCGAAGTAGTCGATCAAAGCGGCAACGTCGTGCCTTCATCGCCGGCGTCAGACGATGTCATCGACGGACTTCGATCCGGATCGTACCGCGTACGGCAGAAGCCCGGCCCCAAGAATGCGCTCGGCCTGGTGAAGTTCATCTTCCCCAATCAATACAACGTTTATCTGCATAGCACGCCGGAGCAGGAACTGTTCTCGCGCTCGCGCCGCGACTTCAGTCATGGATGTATCCGGGTTGAGAAACCTGCGGATCTGGCTGCCTGGGTGCTGCGCGATCGGCCGGAATGGACGATGGACAAAATACAAGCGGCAATGAAGACCGGCCCCGACAATGTTCAGGTGAATCTCAACAAACCAATTCCAGTACTCATTCTCTATAGTACGGCAGTCGTCGATCCAGATGGCGAAGTAAGATTCTTCGACGACATATATGGCTATGACAAATCGCTGGGCAAGGTACTCGCGAACGGTCCTCCGTATCCAGGCTGACTAGCTACTTCCAATAGTCAGTCGCCTTTATATTTCAGGCGACGCCGTGCTCCTTGAACCAGGACTGCATCCGCTTCCATCCGTCTTTGGCGGCTTGCGCGTTATAGCTGGGGCGGTAGTCGGCGTTGAAGCCGTGGCCGGCATCGGGATAGATCACGATTTCAGACGGCTTGCCGGCAGCCTTCAGCGCGGCGCGCATCTGCTCAATTTGCGCGACCGGTATGCCCATATCCTTGCCGCCGTAGAGACCTAGAATCGGCACGTTGATCTGATTCGGCAAATCGATCGGATTCTTTGGTCGAAGATCCGCCGCCGGCGATTCCAGCGGCCCGTACCAGGCGACTCCGGCTTTGAGAGATGGGTTGTGCGCTGCATACAACCAGACCTGACGGCCGCCCCAGCAAAAACCGGTGATGCCGAGTTTCGTGGTGTCAGCCTTACCCGTGCTTTTTGCCCATGCCACGGTCGCGTCGAGATCGGATGCAACCTGTTGGTCGGGTACTTTCGCGACGACCTTGGCGATGATCTGCTGCACGTCACTGATGCTCGCGACGTCGCCTTCGCGCGAATAGAGCAACGGCGCGACTGCGAAGTAGCCGAGCTTGGCCAGGCGCCGGCAGATGTCCTTGATGTGTTCGTGGACGCCAAAGATCTCATGCACCACCAGCACGGTTGGGAAAGGGCCGCCGCTCGCCGGCATCGCGCGGTAAGCGGGAATCTCGCCGCCTTCGACCGGAATCTTGACCTCACCGGCGACGAGTCCGTTGCTGTCGGTTGTGATCGTGTCGGCCGACACCGGCATGACCGCGAGTGCGAATCCGGCGGCCAGACTTCCTACCACGAACGCGCGGCGCGAGAGTTGGGTTTTCATATTTTCTATATCTGCAAGACGGTTAGCTGGAACGCAAGGCAGTTTTGCGCATGAAGCGGACAGTATCGTCCAAATTGACAATGCCAGCGTCCGATCCGAGGCCTTGCGCCACCAACGCGGCCGCGGCGTTGCCGAGCTTCATGCACTCCGATGGCGACCAGCCCATCCTCAGCGCGCGGATGAAGCCGGCGCAATACGCGTCACCGCATCCCGACGTGTCGACGACCTCGATATCGTGGGCCGGCAGATGAACTCGCCCGCGCGCAGTCGTCAGCAAGCTGCCGTCGGCCCCCATCGTGAGCACGACT
>NZ_DATDGQ010000324.1:0-18699 GCF_036522015.1 Binatus sp. (SeqCode) | reverse complement strand
GACCTTGGACTTGGGAAACGCCGACGCGATCGCGATCACCGCGCGTCCGCTCCCACAGCCAACGTCAAGCGACGAGCCGCCTTCGGTCAGCTTCCCGACAACTTGCGGCATCGTCGGCAGCCATTTGCGAACCAACGAGTGCCGGTACATCGAGGCCGACGAACGCTCCATCGCCTCCCAGGTCTCGGGCGGATACTCGCTCTGCGAGACGCCGCGTCCGTTCTTGAACGACTCGAGCACCTTCGGCGCAATCGACATCTGCGGGACGATCATTTCGATAAAGCCGCCGGCGAAGAACGGAGAGTCGTCGCGCGCCAGCACCATCGCATGCTCAGCCGGCATCGCGTAGCTCTTCGCCGCCGCGTCGTAGTTGACGTATCCAGCCGCGGTCATCGCGCCGAGCCATTCGCGCAGGTAGCGTTCGCTGAGTCCGGTTTTTTCCGCGAGCTGCGCGCTCGTGACAGCGCCCGCTTCCGCCAGCGCGCTGAAAATTCCGAGACGGTCGCCGATATAGCTCAGCGCACCGAGCATCGCGGCGCCGATATCATTCGATACCTGCTTCGAGAATTTCTTGATCTTGTCCCAATCGAGCTGCTGCTTTTCTTCCGCCATAGTTTTCCTCCGGAGAGTATCGATCAGTTCAGGCGACGCGGCTAGGCTTTCCAGACCTCGGGCTTTTGACCCAGCCACAGTGCCGGCTGAACACCCAGTTCGACTCGAAGCGGATCTATGTGAATTAGCGTCAAGTCTTTCGAGTCCGGTCCCGCAGGCCAGAACTCTTTGAGGTCGTATCTGAAGATCCGCAAATTCCACACACGGATCTTCTCTTCAAGATCGTATACGAGCCGTGCCTTGCCAGTAACTGTAAGATGAGTGATGGGGCGCTGGGTCCCGACTTCATAGAACAGTTCGACTCGGGGATCGCGCGCGATATGGAGCGCTTTCGCGGAGCGCGGCTGAGTCGCTATCCAGAGAACGCGATCTTCGAACGCCGGAAACACCACGCGAACCTTGGGTTGGCCCTTGTCGGAGGTGGCGAGATAAGCGCGATTGGAGTTTCGTGCGGCCGCGCGAACCCTCTCCCAGAATTCTAACTCAACCATCCCCTACTCCTCAGACGCAATTGCAGGTTCTTCCGCTTTGGCCGGCGGGGCACCGAATAGCGAGAGTTGAGCGGGATTGTAGTCGGTCTCTACGATCGGCACGAACAGGCCGGGCTTCTCCACGAAGATGCGGAATTTTTCGTAGAGGTCGGCGAGCTTGTACTGGTAATATTCGACGTTTTCGTCGGGACTCTGCGGATCGTATTCCGCCGCCATCTTCGCGAGTGCGTTTACGCTCGCAGTGGCGCGGCGGCCGGTGACGTAATATGAAATCTGATCGCCGGGCAGGTAGGGCCGCTCGGCTTTGAGTGCGAGTTCGTAGGCGGCGGCGAGGTTGCGGCTGTTGTCGCCGATTTTGCTGCGGTACGTGTCGAGCGAATCCTGCAGTGTCTCGGTCTTCATCAGGTCTTCGATTCCGATTTCATGCCGTGCGAGCCGCGCCTGATAATCGTCGAGTAGTTTTGGAATTTCGTCGCGACGATCCTCGAGCAGCAGGCGGAACATCTGCTCCATAAAGCGTCGCTGAAAGCGTTCGAGCCCGCGCGAGCGCAGCCCTGAGCCGCGAATCGTCATCTTCCCGGCATCATCCTGCAGCACGTAGTTTTTCATCTTGTAGGAGAACATCGCGGCGTAACGGCCGTCGATCTCGAGCCGAATACCCTCGGGCATGATCGAGCCGACTTGCGCCAGGAGCCGCTCTGCGCCTTTGTCATCGGCGGCATCGGGCGGCGGAACGAAATAGATTCCATCGGTATCGACCTCGATAACCTGCGCGCCGCGCTGCTCGAGCTCCGCGACGGCGCGCTGGATCAGATCGCGTCCGCGTTTGGTCAATGCGTTCGCTTCGCCGAAGTCATTAAAGTGCCCGAGCGAAAATCCCAGGTAGCCGTAAAACGAATTGATAAGAATCTTGAACGTGAGCTGAAGCGCGTCGGCATTGCGGCGCTCGCTCCCTGAGAGTTCGCGCGCGAGCGCCTTGGCTTGCACCCGGAAGCTGCGCAGATCCCCGAGCAACTTGAGAAACACGCCGAGGCGATCGGCAACGGGTGCATGCCGATATTGCAGCATCAGCGACGGATACAGCGACGTCACGTCGCAATGCAGGACAGTGTGCGCGACGCCGCATCGGCGAACCTCGGTGTAGCCGCCCGCGACCGGCGCGGGTTGCGAGGGCTCGGGAATGGAATGTCCGGCGGCCACGTACGCCCGCATCATGAGCGCGTCAATCTTGGTCGCGTTCCCACGCAGCACCGCACTCTGGTACGAGTACGGGAAAATCTGCGCCTGCACGAAGTAGCTGGGGGAGAGGGTTTCGGCGAGCGCGCGGGTCTCGCGAGCGTCGTCGAGCGCGTATTCGTAGAGCTTGTCCGGCTCGTGCTGGAAGTAGTGGCTGATTTTCGACGCGTCGATATAAACGCGATCCTTGCGCGCCAGCCCGAAATGCTGCGCGAGTTGTTTGAGGCCCAGGCTCTCGAGTTCGCGGCTCGAAATGTCGTAGTGCTGCGCGAGAATCCACGTATCGATGATGTTGCGGCCCGGAATGTCGTAGCGGCGATAGGCGATCGAGCGTTCGGCAATTTGCATCCGCGACGGACGCGCACGAAGCTCGCCGCCGTCGCGTCCCAGCTTCAGCGGCACGCGATGGCGCCGCGCGCGCGTCTCCAGATATTCGAGGTCGAAGCGAAACAGGTTGTGACCCTCGACGACGTCGGGATCGCGCTCCTGGATGATACGCACCATCTCCTCGAGCATCGCGCGCTCGTCCATTTCGGTGCCCTTGAGCAGGCGCTCGAAGCCGGTCGAGTCGGTTAGCGAGATCGCGATGACGCGATCGCCCTCGCGCGCGGCCGACGGAAATTCAAACCCCGGCGAAATAAACGTCTCGATATCGAGCTGGAGGCGGCGCAGCTCGGCGAAATCCATCCCGATGAAAAACGTGGTCCCGGTGAGCATCAGATGCTGCTCGACCGGATCGGCCAGCACGAGATACGGCGCGTCGGGCGCGTTGGGCAGTTGGCTGGTCACGTTCCTTAGATGGCGCTTGATGGCTTCCAGAGTGTCCAGCGAGTTGAAGGTGACGAGCACCTTGTAACGGAAGTCGCCGTCGAGCCTGCGTGTCTCGTGCGGTGCTTTGAATCCTTCGAGCAATGCTACATTCTCGACCAGCGCAAACAGCCGAATTGGACGACGCTCGCGCGTGAGCTTGCCCAACCGGCGCCGGTACACGTCGATCTCAGTTTTCGACGCAACCTCGACCGCGACGACGCTCGCATCGGCGGGATCGCCGAACAGCAAGCGGTTGCTATAGAACTGCGCCGAAATTTCCTGGTAGGTGGTCATTGCGTACTTCGATTGTGCACCCGCGCCCGCGCGTCAGACAACGCGGCGGCGCGATTAGATTCAGAGGACGCCGAGGTAGCCGAGGCCAATCAGAAAGATCGCGTACGCCGCTCCGCCGATCATGAGTGTCGGCGTGCCGAGTTCCGAGTCGCGCAGATTGACGAAGAGAATCACTACCGAGGCGAGCGCGATCGAACCCGCGAGCAGTTCGGGATTCGTTAGATGCCACGGCGAAAACGCCAGGCCCAGCGCAACCGGAATGCACGACTGAAAGACCATCGCGCCCGTGATGTTGGCGAGCGCGAGATGATCCTTGCCCTGCCGAATCCAGACGACGGAGTTGTACTTCTCGGGTAGCTCGGTCGCGAGCGGGCTCAGCATGAGCGAGAGGACGCCGGGATTCAGATGCGCATGCGCGGAGAACAGGATGATCTTGTCGACGAACTCGATAGCGCCGATCAGGATCGCGAGGACACCGACGACTACCTGCGCAGCGACTACCCATCCTCGCGGCTCGAGCGGATTGCCGCGAAAGATCGACTCGAAGTAGAGTCCGCGCTCGACCTCCGCACCGACCGCCCGCTTCAGCCGCAGCATCACGACCGTGTAGCTCGCGTACACGATCAACAGTGCGACTGCGAGAACGTGGCGAAGAACCGGACCGATGTCGAGAGTGCCTGCTATCACCAGGCACAAAAAAACCGGGAAGAAGAAGGCCAGGTCCCGGCGCGCGTCCTCGCGAACCACTCGCAGTGCAATCCGTCCGCGACGCTTGCGAAATGCGATCGCCGCCGTGCCCATCACGAACAGCGCCACCGTCGAGAGCATCAGCGGTGCTCCGACGATCGCGCCGAGTCCGACCGCGGTGTGGGCAGTCGCGGAATCGCGGCCGGTCAGCAGCGCGACGGCCGGGATGAACGTCTCCGGCAGCGCCGTTCCGACCGCGGCGAGCAGGCTGCCGACCGCAGCCTCGGCGATATGCAGCCGATGCCCGGCCCATTCGACGCCGTTGGTAAAAAGTTCCGAGCCTACAAGAATTATCGCGAAGCTGAGGGCCAGGACTATTGCGTTGATTGCCAAAATTCAGCTCGAAGGGAGCGGAGCAGCGTCGAGAATAGAGAGGCTCGCTCACGATTTCCAGCGCGCATCACAATCCATGAATCGAGGAAAGCTCAGCGGCGATGCAGCCAAATGGACAAATGATGCGTATAATATCGGTAGAGCTTGATCGACGAGCGCGGATTCGCGATTAGGGCGGGCGGCAGAGCGCTCTTAAGCAATTCGCCCAATGATCGTGAGGATGACGGCGAGAAATAAGTTGACTCCGACGGCAGCGATCTTTAGATTGGACCTTTGGTGTCGCTCACTTGCCTTTGTATTCTTGTCTGTATAAATGAGGCCTGATTCCCCGGCTCGCGGTCGCAATGACGGCCGCACTGCGCGCCCATTTTCACCGATAGCACTAACGGCCAAACGCCCGCGCACAACGGAAGCAAAACGAATGAAGCAGAAGTACGAAGGTAAGGACCTACAGGGGCTGGTCGATCTCGGGCGCGAGCAGGGCTACCTGACTTTCGAGCAGGTCAACGACTTCCTGCCGCAGGATGTGGCCTCGCCGACCGACTTGCGCGCTGCGCTCGACAGCTTCGAGGATCTTGATATCAAGGTGCTCGAGGAAGTCCCGACTGAAGGCGCTGACGAAGTCGAGGTCGAGACCAAGGAAGAGGCCGAGGAAGCGCCCGAGGCGCCGGCGCCGGCTGCCGATTCGCTCGGCGAGTCGTCGGACCCGGTTCGGCTCTATCTAAAGGAGATGGGCAACTTTCAGCTCCTGTCTCGAGAGCAGGAAGTCGAAATTGCCAAGCGCATCGAGGCCGGCGAAAACGAAGTCGAAGAGGAAGTGCTGGGCTCGCCGATTATGCTCGATTTCGTGATTCGGGTGGGCGAGCGGGTCGAGGCGGGCGAAGCCGATCTGCGCGACGTGTTCGAGGACGCCGCCGAAACGCCCGACGATCCCGACGAAGAACGCGGACCCGAAGCCGACGAGCGCCAGCTCAAGAAGCTGAGTGTCGCGACCAAAAAGCTAACCGACCTGCGCACCAAGATCGACGCAATCGAGGAAGAGCTTCGGAACAAACCCGGCCCGCGCCGCAAGCCCAAGCTCGACAAGGACCTGGGACGCTACAACGAGCGCGTGAAAAAAGAATTGCGCGAGATGGGACTGTCGCGGCGCCTGATGGAAGCGGTGATCGGCGAGATGCGCGACTTCCTGCAACAGTACCGCATCGCCCATCACACCATCGCGAAATACGAGGAAGCGACCGGCCGCTCGCGTACGAATCTGCTCAAGGAAGCGGCCGAGGCTGAGGATCGCCGGCACGTCCTGAAGATCAATGACGTTCGCGAGAACCTGCTCGACATCGCCGCACGAATTCGCCTGGCGCAGAAGACGATTCGCGAAGTCGAGAAAAAAGCGAAGGACGACGGCGAGGATTACGCGCGCAAGCTCGAAACGATCGCCGCCGGACAGGACAAGAGCCGCCGAGCGAAAAAGGAACTGACCGAGGCCAACCTGCGCCTCGTCGTCAGCCTCGCCAAGCGCTACACCAATCGCGGACTTGGCTTTCTCGATCTGATCCAGGAAGGCAACATCGGCCTGATGCGCGCGGTGGACAAGTTCGAGTATCAGCGCGGTTACAAATTTTCGACGTACGCGACGTGGTGGATTCGGCAATCGATGTCGCGCGCGATCGCTGACCAGGGGCGCACCATTCGTATCCCGGTGCACATGGTCGAGACGATCAACAAACTGCTGCGGGTCACGCGCCTGCTGGTGCAGCGGCTCGGCCGCGAACCGGGGCCCGAGGAAATCGCTGAGCAGATGGAGATGCCGCTGGACAAGGTCCAGAAGGTGCTCAAGATAGTCAAGGAACCGATTTCGCTCGAAACCCCAATCGGCGACGAAGAAGAAAGTTCGCTCGGCGATTTTGTCGAGGACGAACTCGCACCGTCGCCGGTCGAGGCCGCAATCCAGGGCAATCTCGGCGAGCAGACGCGCAAAGTTCTCGCAACGCTGACGCCGCGCGAGGAGCAAATCCTCCGCATGCGCTTCGGCATCGGCCAGAAGACCGACTACACTCTCGAGGAAGTCGGCAAGCAGTTCGCCGTCACCCGCGAGCGCATCCGCCAGATCGAAGCCAAGGCGCTCCGCAAGCTGCGCCAAACCGGCAGATCGCGCAACCTAGAAGGTTTCCAGGAACGGGAGTAACCCGCAGTTTTTCTTAAATTCGGTCCCCCTTCCCGCGCGGGAAGGGGTTAGGGGTTAGGTTCCTAAGTCACGACCGCATCCGCTCGCATCTTTTTGTGCTACGAATTCGTTCGATGCCCACGCGCCCGAACATCATCCTCATTCTCGCCGACGACATGGGCTACGGCGACTTCGGATGCTTCAACTACGGCGCCTCGCGCACGCCGACGCTCGATCATCTCGTCAGCGAAGGACTCTGCCTGACGCAGCACTACTCGGCGTCTCCGGTTTGCGCGCCCGCGCGCGCGTCGCTGATGACAGGCCGCTATCCGCATCGCACGGGCGTGATCGACACGCTCGAGACGCGCGGACTCGACCGCCTCGCGCTGCGCGAGTTGACGATAGCCGAACTCCTGAAGCGCGCGGGCTATGCCACCGGCCTTATCGGCAAATGGCACAACGGCGCATACGACTCGCGCTACCATCCGAACCAGCGCGGCTTCGACGAGTTCGCGGGATTCTCCGGCGGATGGCAACCGTACTACCAGTGGAATCTCGATCGTAACGGCTCTTTTTCGCGTGGAGACGGCCGCTATCTGACCGAAGTCTTTACTGACGAGGCGACCGAGTTTATCCAGCGTCATCTTGGCAACCCGTTTTTTCTATACCTTGCGTACAACGCGCCGCATTTTCCGTTCGAAGCGCCCGAGGCCGACGCCGCGCCCTACAAGGCGAGCGGCAACTTCACGCCCGCGGTCAGCCAAATCTACGCGATGATCGAATGCATGGATCGCGGAATCGCGCGCGTGCTCGACGCGCTCGACCGATCCGGCCTCGCCGACAACACGATCGTGATGTTTTCGAGCGACAACGGGCCGCAGTTCGGCGGCAAGGGCGAGATGTGCACCGACCGCTTCAATTGCGGCTTCGCCGGCGCGAAGACACTCGTGTACGAGGGCGGCATCCGCCTGCCGATGGTAATTCGATGGCCCGCCGGTCTCGACGGCCGCCGCCAGGTCCACGACATGATTCATTTCACCGACTGGCTGCCGACGCTTCTCGCGATTGCTGGCGCTGAGCCGCCAAGCGATCTCAAGCTCGACGGAATCAACGTGACGCCAACGCTGCAAGGCGCGCATGGCAAGGTCCCGACCGAACGTTTCTGGCAATGGAACCGCTACACGCCCGACGCCGAGTGCAACGCCGCGATGCGCGACGGCCGCTGGAAGCTGGTGCGTCCCGCGATTCGCGAGTTGATGCAGGTATCAACCGAAGACCTCGCGATGGACATTCAGTCGAAGTACAACCCCGAAAATTTCCACGACATCTCGCGCACCCCCGAGCCCGAGCGCATCAAACCCGCGCCGCCTTCCGCTCAACTCTTCGACATCGTCAGCGATCCCTTCGAGCGCAACGACCTGGCCGCGCAAGACCCCGCCCGCGTATCGAAAATGACTAACGCACTAGCGATCTGGTTCGAAGACGTCGAACAGGACCGTCTCTCAATTCACGATTGAACCGTCCACCTCCCAATCCGGTCCCCCTTCCACTAGGGGAAGGGGTTAGGTTGCTTGCACATCCGCGATGCTCTTCGCATCACTTCTTGTGTCATCCTGACAAAGCGAGCAACGCGAGCGGCAGGAAGGATCTCGGACAGCTTCGCGCACGCGAAGCCGGTACCGGTTTCCGATACCCGCGCACCCTATCTCGCAGCTCTCTTCGCGGGGATGAACTTTTTAGCCTGAACCCGCCTGAATATCCGTGCTAACAATGTGGTATGCGCCATCATTCAAAATGCGCCGCGCTCGCCCCATTCTCGCCCGAAGCACGCCGACCCCAGCCTCCAACAAAAACAGTTTTTGACGGAACAAAACTACCCTCAGTGGTCAGCCATCTCAAAACCGCAACCTATGGTATGAAAAGACTCGCCTCGCCTGAAATCCATCCGCCTGGATCGCGCCAGTTTTGTCAGCCTGGCAACCCTAACCGGCACCGAGAGTTACGATGGATTGAATTCATCCGCGATGGTCTGATTTAAGACTCTGTTACAGGCACCTTCGCCAGCGGCTTTTCCGATGGAGCGCAAATGAACGAGCAAGTCACCCGCCAGATCCTGTGGAACATCCCCGCGCCGTTCATCGTGTTGATGTACGGCCTGCTCGCGCTGTTTATGGCCGGCTGCGTTTACGCATTCATGAAATGGTACCGGCTGGTGACCCTCGGCGTCTCCGAAAATCGTCTCGATCATCCAATCGAGCGACTGCTGCTGTCACTGCGCGACTCGTTCGGCCAGGGCAACGTGATTCGCGAGACCTGGGGCTGGATGCACTACGCGTTCTACGTCGCGTTCGTCGGATTGTTCATCGGCACGACGATCGTCCTGATCAACAGCGACTTGCGCGACCTGCTCAACCTGTTCGGCGTCGATTTCTACTTCTACTACGGCGACTTCTATCTCTATTTCAAAGCCGCGATGGACACCTTCTTCTTGCTGTTGATCCTCGGCGTGCTGATGGAAGGGATGCGCCGCTCGGTTCGCAAACCAACCGTGCTGAATGACCCGCCTGCCGAGAAGATGCGTGACAATCTCGAGAACCGGCTCGGTTACTGGTTCCCGATGTCGATGATGGTGCTGACTGCCGTCACGGGCCTGATGCTCGAGGGCGCGCGAATCAACGCAGCGCATCCGGCCTTTCACGAATGGGCATATGTCGGACGAGTCGTGGGACGAATTGAAGGCGGACTCGGCGCTGGCGTCACGTACCATCGATGGCTCTGGCTGGTGCACGTGCTGTTCGTGTTCGTGTTGCTGTTTTGTTTTCCGTTCACCAAGCTGCGCCACTTGATCTTCGGGCCGCTGAATCTTTTCTTCCGCAACCTGGGTCCGCGCGGACGGCTCGCGCCGATCAAGGATTTCGAGAACGCAGAAACCTTCGGCGTCTCGCAAGTCGAGCAGTACACCTGGAAGCAATTGCTCGACATGGGCTCGTGTCTCGAATGTGGCCGTTGCACGATCAACTGCCCCACCGTCAATACCGGCAAAGTGCTGAATCCCAAGTACCTCGTGATCGAACAGCGCGAGCATCTGCTCGACAAGGCGCCCTTTTTACTGGCGACAAAGGCCAACGGCAAACCCGCCGAGGGCGCCGAAGCGCCAGCCTGGAACGGTCCCGACATGATCACGCAGGTCGCGACCGAAGAAGCGGTGTGGGGATGCACGACGTGCGGATGGTGTGAAGAGGGATGCCCGGTCAGCATCGAGCACATCCAGCGAATCGTGGACATGCGGCGCTACGACGTGTTGATGGAATCGAGATTCCCGACCGAGTTGACCGGCGCGTTCAAGGGAATCGAGAACCAGGGAAATCCGTGGGGCCTCGCGCAGGAGAAGCGCGCCGAATGGGCTAACGGACTCGAAATCCCCGAAATTGCCGAGCTCGAAGATCCATCGGAGATCGACGTGCTGTACTGGGTTGGATGCGCCGGCTCTTACGACGAGCGCAACCAGCGCGTCAGCAAGTCGTTCTCGGGCTTGATGAAACAAGCGGGCGTCAAGTTTGCGATTCTCGGGCGCGAGGAAACTTGCACCGGCGACCCGGCGCGCCGCCTGGGCAACGAATACCTGTACGCCACGGTCGCCGCGCAGAACGTCGAGACGCTCAATCGCTACAAGCCGCGTCGAATAGTCACTCAATGCCCGCATTGCTTCCACAATTTGAAAAATGAGTATCCGGACTTCGGCGGCAACTACACTGTGTTGCACGAAGCGGAGTTTATCGACGAGCTAATCCAGGCCGGGCGTCTGAAGCCGCGCGGCAAGATCGACGAACGGATCACGTACCACGATCCATGCTACATGGCGCGGCACAATCGCAAATGGGACAGCGCTCGCAGTGCGCTCGGCGCGATTCCAGGCGCTGAAGTCGCCGAGGTCGAGCAGTCGAAGAATCGCACCTTCTGCTGCGGCGCGGGCGGCGGATGTTTCTGGAAGGAGGAACACGAGGGCACGCGCATCAATCAGAAGCGCTTCGATCAATTGCAGGAAGCCAAGCCCAAGTGCGTCGCCGTAGGATGCCCGTTCTGCATGACGATGCTCGAAGACGCGGTGAAGTCGCGCTCGCTCGAAGAAACGATGCGCGTGCGCGACCTCGCGGAGCTGGTCGCCGAATCCACCGGCATCAGCACGAAGTGAGGAAGGCATGAGCACGCAGCCATCGACGAACGACGCGGTTGGTGCGCTGCATCCGTTGAATCATGGATTCTCCTGGCCGCCGGTGCGCGGGCCGTTTCGCCTGATCACTGACGAGCAGGCGCGATCGTTCAACCAGCGCGGTTTCTTCGTGCTCGAAAATGCGATCGATCCTGCAGCTGTCGTGCGCGTTCGCGATGCGATCGATCCGTTCGAGGCTAAGGCGGAAGAGTTCCTGCGCTCGCGCCCCGACGGCCGGATGGGCATCGCGCAGGCCGACGGAATAACCTTCACCGTGCATCTCGTCAGGCTTTCGAGCGTGCTTCGCGAGGTTTCCGCGAGCCGCACCTTTCAGGATCTCTGCCACGATCTGATCGGGCCCGACGTGCGCCTCTACTGGGATCAGGCCGTGTACAAAAAGCCCGAGTATCCGAAGCCGTTCCCCTGGCATCAGGACAACGGCTACACCTACGTCGAACCGCAGGCGTACCTGACTTGTTGGATTGCGCTGAATGACGCGACCGCTGACAACGGTTGTCCGTGGGTGATCCCCGGCGGGCATTTGCGCGGGACCCTCGCGCATCGGCTGTCCAAACTCGGTTACGTATGTCGCGAGGAGGACGGCCGCGAGGCGCTCGCCGTTCCAGTCCGCGAGGGCAACATCGTCGTATTCTCCTCGCTGATGCCGCATCGCACCGGCCCCAACGTCACCGCGGGCGTTCGCAAGTCGTACATTCTGCAGTACGCTCCCGACGGCGCGCGTGTCGTGCAGACCAACGCCGCGTGTGACGCGCCGGATCGCCAGTACCTGATTCTGAAGAACGGCGAATGCGTTTCCCCGCCGCCGCTTGAATAGCCGCGCTACTTTTTCATATCGGACAGAAAATCCAGAATCGCCGCGTTCACCTCGGCCGGCTTTTCCTGCTGCGTCCAATGACCGGAACCCTTGACCAGCACGGTCTTGCGCAGATTCGGCACCCAGGTGCTCATCCCTTCGGCCATCTCGGGGCGCAGCACGACGTCGCGCTCCGCCGTGATCATCAGCGCGGGCTGCTCGATGCGATCGGTCTGGCCCGCGCTCTCCTCCCAGTTCTTGTCGATACATCGATACCAGTTCAGCCCGCCGCGAAAGCCGCTCTTCTTGAACGCACGCACGAAAACATCGAAGTCCTCGTCGGTGAGAAACTTTCCATGCGGACGATCTGAGAATCGATCGAGCAATCCTCCGCCTGCCGCTCCCCACACACCGGGCGCCGCTTTGTGAATCCCGATGGGATCGACTTCCGGCGGATCCTGGTAGAAGCCGCGCAGCGATCGGGCGACATCGCGTTCGAGTTCCGCCTCCGCCACTCCCGGCGTTTGAAAGTAGAGAATATAGTGGAAGCCGCCGGCCGCCATTGCGCGCATCGCGTCGGTCGGCTTTACCGGAGAGCGCGGGATGAACGGTGTGTTGACGCCGATCACGCGCTCGACGCTGTCGCGCGCCATCAGCGCGGTATTCCATGCGACCATGCCGCCCCAATCGTGACCGACGATCACGCACTTGCCGATTCCCAGCGCGTCGAGCATCCCGACGATGTCGCCGACCAGTTTGCGCTGCGTGTATGCCTCGATCGGAGTGGGCGCTTCGGTCTCGCCGTAGCCGCGCTGGTCGGGCGCGATCGCGCGGAAGCCCGCTTCGGCCAGCGCCTTCATCTGATGGCGCCACGAGTACCACATCTCGGGAAAGCCGTGGCAGAATACCACCGGAAAGCCGTCGCCGATCTCCGCCACATGCATATTGATGCCGTTGGTCCTGACAAAGCTGTGCTTGATTTCGCTCATCCCGCGCACCTCAAAAACAATGCCTCGTCTGTGCCGTGTGGATTAACCGCGGCTTTGGGAATCATGCGGCAATATTTGTATCGAAGCCAGCAATTGGAGCCGGCAAAGTCGTAATTGACACAATCAAGGGCGCCGACTTATGCTCTCAGGTCCAACACACTGAACGCTCGTTTAATGGGAACGGGGTTTAACCAATCTGGAGGAACACCCGATGAGCTACGATTTTGAATTCAAACAATTGCTGAGGGCCTACCGCAACGGAGTGATCTCCCAGTCCACCTTCGAGGCCGAATTGACGTGGCTCGAAGCAGGCGCGCCGACGAACGGTAATGGTAACGGCGGCGCTGGTTTCAAAGCGTTTGGCCGTACCTATAAGTCGGAACGCGCGGCGGTCGTCAGTTTTCTCGACAAGGTCCGCGTGGGCGAGGCCAACGGCGGCGAAGCATTCGCGGCGTGGGCGGAAGTCTGCACTACCGATTGCATCCGCACCGGCATTCGAATCGTGGCCGAGCGTGAAGCCTATCATTCGCGAATTTTCGCGCAGCGCCTGGCCGAACTCGGCGGTGAGATGCGCGCGATGGCAACCGACGCCGGGCGCAAGGCCGTCGCCTATCTGGGCGACCCTTCGATTCCCGACAACGAAAAACTGCTCGATTTCACCAGGCGCGTCGGTAAGCCCGAGGATGCTATCAAACCGATCTGCGAGTTCGCGGCACTGCTGAAGGAAGATCTCTCGACCAAGGAAGCGTTGCGATTGTTTGCGGAAGACGAACTATCGACGGCAAAATGGATCTGGGATTCGTGCGCCGCACTCAACGCACCCAAACAGGATGCGTCGGCGTCAGCATCGATGTAGTTTTTCGGATTGGAATGAGACTGAGAGCGGGGCCTATGACGGACCCCGCTCTTTTTTATTCGACTCACTCGCGAGCTTGATAGAGTACGCGCGAGTCAACGCTCAGCTGACTCAATGCGTTGCCGGCGATGGGGCGCCTGCCGGCGGCGGCATCTTCATTGCGCCCGGCTTCATCATCATCGTGCCGGGTCCCGGCAGATCTCGCTTGGTGAAGCCTGTGGGAATGGCGAAATCGGCGTCCGCCAGTTTCTTCGTTTCGATCTTCTCGACCACCGTGTTGGTGGTGACCGGCGGACGCTTCGCCATCATCTCGTTAATCTTCGCCGCCTGCTCCGGCGCCATCCCTGGAATGTTCACCTTCCCCATCTTCATCGAGGAGTCCAGCGCGAGCGGTACTCCGCCGGGGATTTCGCCATTGCCGGTCGGGGTGCCTGAGCTCTTGAGTTTGGCCGCCATATTTTTCTCGAACGCTGCAAACTCCTCGGCGCCGGGTGCCGTGCTCGAGAAGCATTCCTTGACCGTGTAGTCGCCCGCCATCATGTGCCCGCCGCCGTCGAAATCGGTGCACTTGAATCCGGCGATTTCGCGGGTGGAACCGGCTTTCTTAAAGTTCATCGCCGAATTGGTGCTGGCCGCCATCATGGCGGCCATTTGTCCCTTGGGCGGGAACTCGATCTCGAAGTAGGTCTTTGCCGTCGGATCGAGCACGTACATTTTTCCAACGTCGAGGTCGGTTATAATCGTGTGACGCTCGGTCACCATCTTCTGTTTGTTGCCTTGCACCGAAATCGTTTGTTCGGAGTCGCGGGCGTTGGTTCCGCTGCTCACGTGCTGCTTTTGCGTGATGACGACCCCGGCGGCCGCGGGCAGCGCGGACATTGCGAGCGTCATCCCCGCAACCAGGGCGGTTAGTTTCCTCATAGCGATTGCTCTCCTTGTGCTCCTCGTTGCATTTTCATCACAGAGTCATGCCCGACCGGCGCGGTGCCCTTAATATCACCGCGCTGCGGCATTACCGTACGATGTATCATCAGGGCCAATAGCCCGAACAACACCCATACCATTTCCTTGATACGCCGCAGAAACCCAACCGCGAAGCCAATTCCCGGCGGATAACCAAGCATCCCCAGGATGAGCGCCTTGCCGCCCTCCTGGCTTACCAGCTTGCCCGGAATCAGGAAGGTCGCGCGCTCGATCAGCAGTCCGACCGACTCGACCAGCAATGCGGTCTGAAAGGTCGGCGACTGATGCAGCATCCGCAGCAGGATATAAATCTCGAGTGGACCAAGACTCCACGCGACCGCATAGCAGAGGCACGAGGCCACGAAGCGGCTGCGATTGCGCGCGTAGAAGTCGAGTAGGACAGCGTCGGCCTCACCGGCGGAATCGCGGATTTCGTTTTCGTTGGTGTTGATTTGCGCGATATCGAACTTGGCCACGGCCCGCCACAGATGCGAAAACGGCCGCTTCATCTGGACGAAAAAGAATCCGCCCGCCAGCGCAACCGCCAGCGCGAACCCGCCGACGATTGCCCAGTACAGGTTGGCCGCCACCGGTATCATGCGCAGCGAAATTGCCAGCGCGATCGACATGAACACGATTTGCCCGACCGCTTCTGCCAGCGACGCGACGACTACCGTCGCCAGCCCAACCGGCATCCGCAATTTCTCGCGCACCTCCAGCGCCATCACAAACTGCCCGCCTAGCTGCGCCGACGGCGTCACGTAGTCAACCGCCTCCCCGCCAATTCGCGCGCCAAACAGTTCGACGAAACTGAGCCTGGATGGATAGTCCTCGATCGTGACGCGCCAGCCGAGCGTGTTCGCGATTCGCGCAATCGCCTCGAGCGAGATGGTGAGCGCCAGGCCCCAACCCGCCATCCGCACGTAGCCAAGCACCTGGCGCGGGCCATAGTGGCTCAGGAACCAGGCGTAAAACGCAATCGCTATAACGATGAAAATTGTCTCGACGCGGCGCATCGGCAGGTAGGGGACGCCTCTATGGAACGGGCGGCAACCGATGCATTCTTTCAGCCGCGCCCCACCTGCGCAACCCGTGAACGCATGAGTTATTCGCCGTCCCTTCGGCGGGAAAAGCCGCGCTTAGCCCTTCGTACGGATCAAGTTCGCGAAGTTGTCGAGCTCCAGCTGATTCAGGTCCGACACCATCCAGCAATTCATTCCCGCCACCGTCAGTTGCTCGACGTTGTAGCCGTGTTCCGTCTCGATTCGCTCCGCGCCGGTCGCAGTGCCCGCCGTCGGCCACATGAAAACGTTGATCACGTGCTTGCCATGCTGATACACCAGCGCCGCCACCGGGCGTCCTTCGATATAGTCGAGGCGCCCGCCCACCAGTGGGAATCCGTCTTTCGCGAAATCGTTGACCGGCGGCGAGAAATCCAGCTTGCCGTTGAACCACGGCTTGACCGTATGCTGATCGGTCGAGGCGACGTCCATCAGATGCGTCGCCATCAGCGATCGGACATGGCTCGCGACCACTTCGCTCGCCAGCTGCTGGTTGAGGGCCGGCGCAATCGTGCGCGGCGCTATGATCAGTGCGAGCATCGCGCCAATCGCCATCGGAACCGCGAACCGGACGGCGCGCGGAACCCACGCTCCGCGCCGCGACTGATACCCGTTGGCGCGAGCGGTGGTTGATGCAGGAATCGCGCGGCGAATCTTTTCCTTCAATGCCGCCGGCGCCTCGAAGCGAAACGCATCGTCCTTGAGCCGCGTCCGCATTGCGCGCAATGCGGCATATTCGCTGACGCATCGCGGGCATTCCTCGATATGCCGCTGGACTTCCAGGTCGTCGACGAGGTCGAGCTCGCCGTCGAGATGCCCGTGCATCAGCACTCGCGCGTCGTCGCAGGTCACGCCGGCTCCTTCGCGATTCGGTCTTTGCCGATGCGTTCCTGGAGCGACCGCGCGAGCTTGCCGCGGGCTCGGGCCAGCCGCGACATTACAGTCCCTATCGGCACGTCGGCCGCATCGGCGATTTCCTTGTACGAAAGTCCTTCGATGTCGCGCATCACAATCACCTCGCGAAAATCGTCCGTCAGCTCTTCGAGCGCCGCCCGAATCATCGCGCCATCGGCCTTGCGAACGGCGTCTGCCTCAAGACCGCTTTCTTCGCCAGCCGCCGAATGCATCTGTTCGTCGAATTCAGTTGGCGACGCAGGACCGCGGTTGCGCTTGAGCCATGTGAACGCGGTGTTGCGCACGATCGCGAGAATCCACGCACGCGGATCGCCGCCGCGAAATCCACCGGCAAAGCGGAGCGCGCGCAGGTAGGCCTCCTGCACGACGTCCTGTGCGTCGTGCTCATCACGCACCAGCCATCGCGCGAGGTTGTACGCAGCATCCATATGCGGCAGGAACGTGCGATCGAAATCGACGGCTTTGGTTTCGTCAGGCAATAGCTTCTCTTTCGCCAGCCCGCACGTCCCCGTTGGGCTTCAGACCGCGAGCGCGACAATTTTATTCCCGACCGCTTCTGGGGCTCAATGGCGGGAATTTTCGCTTACCTATCGAGTCTTGCCCTCTGAAATCGCACTTCAGCGCGAGGTGACTTCGATTACGTACTCTCGGCACGTCCTCGCTGTTGTGCGGTCATTTTTCACGCCTATAACAGCGGAGACCTGAAATTGCGTAGCAAGAAAATCGCTCACACGGTCGAGACATCGCTTTTCTGTCGCCCCCCGCAGAAAAATGTCCCGCCGTGTGGGCGTTATCCTTACGCAGAGGAGTCACATGGATCGATTCGACAAAGCGAATAACAGGATACTGACAGTGCGGGACGTATCGAACTACCTACGGGTGCACCCATCCACGATCTACAAGATGCTAAAGAGAAATCAGTTGCCCGCGTTTCGTGTCGGCAGCGACTGGCGCTTTACCGTTGAGGCAATCGACCAGTGGCTCGCATCGGCAGAGCCGGGCGCGGCCCCACGAGCCGCAAGAGAGGCCGAACTTAGTTCGAAGTGACTCGATAATTCGGTTAGAAACGATCGCGGCGACCCTAAACGCACAAACCGGGAATTCCGCGACCGCTTACGGAAAATCCGAATGCGGCGCTCACCTTGGATAAGCTCCGCACCTTCGACGGGTATCTTCGTGCATCGGCTACCGCGTTCTGTCGCGGAACGACGAATCTCTATCGGAATGCCTTTCGGAGACTTTCCCACCCGCGTTTCAATGTTTGCTTCGCGATCTGGATCGTAAATCACTGAAAATCGCCAATAGTCGCTGCACCAAAGTGGTGTAGCGATTCAACTTCGGCACAAGGTTCCAGCCAGATCACGCTTTCGCTCCGCCTTCCGCAATCAGTCCCAGACTGCGCGCGCGCCAATTTTATTCCCGAGCCTCGATCGCGGGAATTTTCTCCGAGCCATCGAGTCATCAACCCTGAAAGCGCACATCAGCGCGAGGTGATTTGGATGGAAAAGAAATTTGATCGTCGATCGTTCCTGCGCGTGACGGGAACTGCTCTCAGTATCGGCGCGGTCTACAGCGTCTTCCCCGCGCTGACACGCAAAGCCGGCGCCGAAGGGATCACGCGCACCCTGGCCGAGCTCAACGGTGAAGCTCCCGCGGCATTCTCGTTCATGCAACTGAGCGACACTCACGTCGGATTCAACGGGCCGCCTGATCCGCTTGGCACCAAGGCGTTCGAAAGTGCAGTCGCGACGATCAACGGGCTGAAGAATCGTCCCGAGCTGGTCATTGTCACCGGCGACCTGACACACGACGCCGACTCTCCCGACGAGCACGCAAAACGTTTCAGGCTGTTCAAGGAGATCTCCGGCAAAATCGGCGCCGCGCAAATCAAAGTCGTGCCGGGCGAGAATGACGCCGCGCTCGACGGTGGCGACATGTTCCGCGAGTTCATGGGGCCGACCCACTACTCGTTCGATCATCGCGGCGTGCACTTCATCGCGCTCGACAACGTCTCAGCGGGACGGCCGGCAGTGGGCGCCGAGCAGCTGGCGTGGATGAAATCCGATCTCGCGCGTTTTCCGAAAACCGCGCCCATCATCGTGTTCACGCATCGGCCGCTGTTCGACCTCAAGCCGGAATGGGAATGGTTCACCAGCGACGGCGACGACGTGATGAACGCGCTGGCGCCGTACGAAAACGTGACC
>NZ_DATDGQ010000323.1:0-5405 GCF_036522015.1 Binatus sp. (SeqCode) | reverse complement strand
ACTGAAATGATGCACAAGGAAATCTACGAGATCGGACAGGTACCCCCAATCGGACAGGTGCCCAGGCAGATGTACGCGCAGGTGATCCGCGCGGACCGCTTCGGCGACCCGATGCATGCGTTCAAAGTCGAAAAGATCGCGGTGCCGGAAATCCGCGCCGACGAGGTGCTCGTTTACGTAATGGCGGCGGGCGTCAATTTCAACAACGTGTGGGCCGCGCTCGGCTCGCCGGTGGACGTCATCGGCGCGCGCCAGAAAGCGAAGTACGATCATTCGGATTTTCATATCGGCGGCAGCGACGCGTCGGGAATCGTGTATGCGACCGGGCATGACGTGCACAACGTCAAGGTCGGCGACCGCGTCGTGATTCACTGCGGCGTCTGGGATCGCCACTCGCCCGCCATCCGCAATGGCGAAGATCCTATGTACGACCCGTCGTTCAAGATCTGGGGCTACGAAACCAACTGGGGCAGCTTCGCGCAGTTCGCCCGCGTCCAGGCCCATCAGTGCATGCCCAAGGCGACGCATCTGACGTGGGAAGAGGCTGCCGGGCCGACGCTGGTGGGCGCGACTGCGTATCGGATGCTGATGGGATGGGCGCCGCACGTCGTGCATCGCAGCGACGTCGTGCTGATTTGGGGCGCGTCCGGCGGCCTCGGATGCATGGCGATTCAAATCGTCAAGGCCGAGGGCGGAATTCCCGTGGGCATCGTCGGCGACGATCGCAAAATAGCTTTCTGCATGAAGCTCGGCGCCAAGGGATGCATCAACCGGAAAAAATATTTGCACTGGGGCATGATGCCGCACTGGAAGGAGACCGCCGAGTACAACAAGTGGGCGGCGGAATGCCGCGCGTTCGGCAAAGCGGTTTGGGACATCGTCGGCGAGCGGAAAAATCCGCGCATCGTATTCGAGCATCCCGGCGAAGATACGATCCCGACTTCTGTGTTCGTCTGCGACACGGGTGGGATGGTCGTGATTTGCGCGGGCACCACTGGCTACAACGCAGTCGCGGATTTGCGTTACCTGTGGATGCGCCAGAAGCGCCTGCAGGGCTCGCACTTCGCCAACGACGAGCAGGCCTACGCGTTCAATCAGCTGGTGCTCGACGGCAAGATCGACCCGTGCCTCGCCAAGACTTTCAAGTTCGAAGAAATTCCGGAATGCCACCAGGCGATGCATGAAAATCGCGCCCCGGAGGGCAAGATGGTAGCGCTGGTTGGCGCCCCAAAGCCAGGATTGAAAGACCTCCCGCTGTAGCTCCTAGCTGACGATCCGGGACACGACGTACGCATAGACCGCGACGGTCGGATAGAACGTGGTGGCGAAGCCGAACGCGCGCGCAGATCCGGAGCGATGGTATCCGATCCAGAACGTCACGCGTCCGATCACGAAGAGCATAACCAGAACTGCGACGGCGCGGATCGATTCGGGCGCGACAATCGTGACAAGCGCTAGATGCGCGACAATCGCGAGCACCAACTGCTCCAGCGTGTTCTGAAGATAGCGCCGGTCAACCTCGATGGACGGGGAAGGCCCACCCTCAATCGCGTCCGCGATGAAGAACCGGCGGTTCGCGATCATCGCGACACCCGCCAGCAGGCATAACGCCGCAAAGACATCGCACTTGAGGGCGTACTCGAGGCGCCAGGATATCTCGATACCGCCGGGGGGCGTCAGGTCAATCGCGGTCAGGCGGAAAACTACCGCGAAGAACGTCGCGCTGAACGCGACCGCCGCAAGCATCCCTGCCACCACTTTTTTCTGATCGTTCGACATATCGGCCTCCGCGGTTCACGCTGGATATTCGAGTGAACTACAATCATCGTCGATTATGACCTCAATTGCAGCGCTCGAATCTCAGTTGCTCAGCACAGTCGAAGGCGAAGTGCGCTTCGACGTCGGCACTCGCGCGGCCTATGCAACCGACGCGTCGAACTATCGCCAGGTGCCGGTGGGCGTGGTGATTCCGCGCCACGAAGGCGACGTGATTGCGGCGCTTTCGCTCGCACGTGAGAACTCGATACCGATTCTGGCTCGCGGCGGAGGCACCAGCCTTGCCGGTCAAGCATGCAACGCCGCACTCGTGCTGGATTTCTCGAAGTACATGAATCGAGTGCTCGCGATCGACTCGGACGCGCGCACAGCTCAGGTCGAACCAGGGGTCATCCAGAGTCATATCAACACCGCGCTCGCGCCGCACGGCCTGTTCTTCGCGCCGGACCCATCGACGAAAGATAGATGCACCATCGGCGGAATGATCGGCAACAACTCATGCGGCGCGCATTCGGCGGCGTACGGCAAGACGGTAGATAATGTCGAGGCGATGGAGGTCATCCTATACGACGGCACAGAGCTCTCGCTTCAGGGATCGATGGACGATGAGCAGCTCGACGCAGCAATCGCGCGCGGCGGCCGCGAAGGCGAGCTTTACTCGCGGCTGCGCGAGCTTCGCGATCAAACTACAGATTCAGTGCGCGCTCACTTTCCGAAACTGCCCCGCCGCGTCTCGGGCTACAACCTCGACCAGCTGATGCCAGAACGAGGCTTCAACGTCGCGCGCGCGATCGTCGGCTCGGAGGGTACGCTCGCGACAATTCTGCGCGCAACGATTCGCGCGGTGCCGCGACCGCGTGAAGTTGGGCTCGCGGTGCTCGGCTTCGACGACGTATTCATCGCGGCGGATCAAACGCCGTGGCTGCTCGAGCATCATCCTGAAGCGTTGGAAGGCTTCGACCAGAATCTCCCCGAGTTCGCGCGCATCAAGCAGATGCCGGGTGTGCGGTTTCTGCCCGCCGGGCGTGCCTTCCTGCTCGTCGAGCTGGGTGGAGCTTCGCGCGACGAAGCGCACGAGCGTGCCGAACGAGTAATCGCGCAGGCGCGCGAGCTGCGCGAATGCACCGGTGCCGAGTACCTGGCGGATGCGCGGGAGCAGGCTGCGGTCTGGCAGATTCGCGAGTCGGGCCTCGGTTCGAGCGCGTTCATTCCGGGCCGCCCGCGCAGTTGGCCCGGCGCCGAAGACTTCGCGGTGCCGCCGGCCAATCTCGGTACGTTTCTGCGCGGCTTCGATCGCATTCTCAGCAGCCGCAGCCTCAAGGTAGCAACCTACTACGGACATTTCGGCGAAGGATGCGTTCATGCGCGCGTCAATTTCGATTTGGCCAGCGCACCTGGAATCGCCACCTTCCGCTCGGCGATGGTCGAGCTCGGCGCGCTCGTCGCAAGTCTCGGCGGCTCTCTCTCGGGCGAGCACGGTGACGGGCTGGCGCGCTCGGAATTGCTGCCGATGATGTTCCGGCCCGATCTGATCGACGCCTTCCGCGATTTCAAGCGAATCTTCGATCCCGATTCGATGATGAACCCCGGCGTGATTGTCGCGCCGCATCCGCTCGACTCGCATCTGAAACTGGGCGCGAACTATCGGCCGCGTGAAATCGCAACCCACTTCAACTTTAGCGCGGAGGGCGGACTCGCGGGCGCGGCGCTGAAATGCGTTGGTATCGGGAAATGCCGCAAGACCGAGGCGGGGACGATGTGCCCGTCGTACATGGCGACGCGCGAGGAAATCCATTCGACCCGCGGGCGCGCGCGAATCCTGTTCGAATCCTTGACCACCGACCTGTTGCCCGATGGCTTCGCCGACCCTGTGGTGAAGGACGCGCTCGATTTCTGCCTGTCGTGCAAAGGATGCAAGAGCGAATGTCCGTCATCGGTGGACATGGCGGCGTACCGCGCGGAGTTTTTCTCGAACTACTATCGTAGTCATCGGCGTCCGCTGTCGTCAGCGTTCTTCGGCAGAATGAACGAGGTCGCGCGACTCGCATCGTATGCGCCGTCGCTCGCCAATGCGTTGGCGCACGCGCCGGTCCTTGGAGAGCTTGCGAAGAAAATGCTTGCGATTCACCCGCAGCGCGAGTTGCCGCGTTTTGCGCGGCGCACTTTCCGCTCGTGGTTCGAACGCCGGACGGCTCCCACAGCGAGCACGCGCGAGCTCGTCCTGTTCCCCGATACCTTCAACAACTTCTTCGAGCCGCACGTCGCAATCGCCGCGGTCGAAGTCCTGGAGCGCGCCGGCTTCCGAGTAATCCTTCCGCGCCACCAACTGTGCTGTGGCCGCCCGCTATACGACCAGGGAATGTTGGAACGGGCGAAGGCTCGACTGCGCGAGGTCATGGACGTGCTGGATCCATTCGTCGCCGTGGGAATTCCGATCGTCGGGCTGGAGCCGAGTTGTATCCTGACATTTCGCGACGAGCTGCCTTCGTTCTTTCCCGACGATGCGCGTGCCAGCGCGCTCGCGTCCAATTCATTCATGCTCGACGAGTTCCTCGCCCGCGAGGCCCCGGATTTCGCGCCGCCCGAGCTGCGTCGGCGGATCCTGGTGCAGGGGCATTGTCATCAGAAGGCGCTGGCGGGAATCGGCGACGAGATCGCCCTGCTGTCTCGCGCGGCGGGCGCGGAACTCCAAGTGCTCGACGCAGGATGTTGCGGGATGGCGGGCGCATTCGGCTACGACCGCGAGCACTTCGAGGTATCGAAACAGATTGGCGAGCGAGTTTTGATTCCGGCGATCGAGCATGCGCCGCCCGACGCGATCATCGTGGCCGATGGATTCTCGTGCCGCTCGCAGATTCGCCATTTCTGTCCGACGCGCACGCCGATGCATCTGGCGGAGGTGCTGAATCTGCGGGTAGGCTAACTTCGACCGGCTGCGCTACATTCGCGTCTCTGAGGAACCAAAAAATGCGACTTGGAATCACTATCCCTTTCGATCCGTTCAACGGCATTCACTTTCCCGAGCTGGTGCGCACCGCCGATCGATGCGGCTACACCGACGCGTGGTCGTACGAGTCGTTCTCGACCGACGCGTTTGCGCCGATTGCGGCGGCGGCGATGCTGAGTGAGAAGATGCGTTTCGGCTGCGCGATCATCCCGGTGTTCACGCGGCCCGCGCCGCTGATTGCGATGTCTGCCGTCACTGTCAACGAGCTGGCGGGCGGGCGGTTTATCCTGGGCCTGGGAATCTCGACGCCGAATATCGTCGAGAACTGGATGGGCGTGCCGTTTCACAAGCCGGTGACGCAGATGCGCGAGACGGTCGAAGCGTTGCGCGCGATTTTTCGCGGCGAGAAGGTCACGATGACCGGCGCCAAGGTCAAAATAAACGGTTTCCGCCTCGACGCGCCGATCACGCATCCGCCGAAAATCTATATCGGTGCGCAGGGCGCCAAGATGCTGCGGCTGGCAGGCGAAATAGGCGACGGGGTGATCGTAAACTTCATCACGCCCGAGACAGTCGCGCCGATGCTCGACAACACGCGCGACGGAATGCGCGCGGCGGGCAAGGATCCCGCGGGACTCGACGTGGTGTGCAGAATAATCTGCGCCGTCGATGAAGACGAAGC
>NZ_DATDGQ010000322.1:0-3330 GCF_036522015.1 Binatus sp. (SeqCode) | reverse complement strand
AGTACTACCTCGAGACTCGCGCCGACGTGCTGTGCCGCAATCCGGAGGTGTTCCGCTACTGGCGCAAGCTCGGCATGGAGTACATGTTCCTCGGCCTCGAGGCGATCGACGAAGAGGGACTGAAGCTGCATCGCAAGCGCTCGTCGATGGGCGTGAACTTCAAGGCGCTCGAAGTGGCGCGTGAGATCGGACTGACGGTCGCGGTCAATCTGATCGCGGACCCGTCATGGGACGAGAAGCGCTTCGAGGTGATTCGCGAATGGGCGATGAGCATCCCGGAGATCGTTCATCTGACGGTGGCGACGCCGTATCCGGGCACCGAGCTGTGGTTCACGGAATCGCGCAAGCTGACGACGTTCGACTACCGGCTCTACGACATCCAGCACGCGGTGCTGCCGACCAAGCTGCCGCTGCTGCAATTTTACCAGGAGCTGGTGAAGACGCAGGATGTGTTGAATCGCAAGCACCTGGGGTTCGCGGCGCTGAAGTCTGTCGCGTCGATCGCGGGCAAGCTCGCGCTCAAGGGGCAGACCAACTTCATCAAGATGCTGTGGAAGTTCAACAGCGTGTACAATCCGGACCGGCAGCTGGCCGAACACGCGCGCGAAGTGAAATACGCGATGCGCCCGCCGTCGATGCATACCGACGGACGTCCAGCAGCGGACAAGCTGTACATACATATGCCGAAGCCGTCGCGTCCAGCGGCCCCGGCGCCCGCAGCGGGCGGCAGGTGAAGCGGGAGGATAGGTGCCGGGCCTCGGCCAAAGCGGCCGCGCTAGCGGGGGAACTTGATTGATCTCCCGCAGCGCAAGCTCCACAAACGTGGTGCGGCGCGCCGATTGGAGTGATGCTGGAGGCGCGGCCTCGCTCTGACAAGAAGCGTTTGGATGGACGCCGTGCACGCCGGAGGCGGAATCTTGAATCGCGCGCGACCTCACCCCTAACCCCTCTCCCTTCAGGAGAGGGGAACCAGAAGGAGCGCGCTGAATAAGGTCCCTCACCTTCGATCCTCTCCCTTTGGGAGAGGGGAAGAAGGCGATCGCGCCCGCTATGCAAAAGGTCGCCTTACCCGGCGAGGGGAAGAGTTCGTGGCGTAGCTTCCATTGCGGTCTTGGCGCTGATCGCGTCCAGGACTCCCAGTGCGATAAGTCGGTACGCCGCGTTTTCGATTGCGCCGGGATAGTCGCGGGTGGGCGGGCCGGGGCAGAGCTCGGCGTTCCATAGCAGCATTTCGATTGGTGAGAGATGGGAGACCTCGTCGAGGCTTGGCTCGAAGGGCAAGTCGAAGGTCATCGTCCATCCGGTCGGCTCCACGAGCCTTAACCACGCGTAAGTCAGAGTGTCGATTGAGTTGTCCGCGGTTTTGAATCGCCAGATTCGGCCGCATCCGCGGCATCGGCGCAGGCGCACGTCCTCAAATATTTGGCGCGGATCGAAATTGTGGCCGAGGCATTCCAGCGTCGATTGTGTAACTGCGAGGTTCATTCGGATTTGCGCCGAGGAGATCAGATCGCGATTTATCAAGCGAAGCTGCCAAAGTCACGTCGCTCTAGAACGGCCATCTGAGGCTTGGCGACAGGTCGAGGCCCTCGCAATCGATCCATTCGGCCACGCCTTGCCAATGGCGTTCGAGCGTAACGGCAACTTGCTTCGAGTCCGCGAGGTCGCCTGACATTACCATTCGGCAAAGTTCGTCGTGACCCTCGGGGCGCCCGGCCAGCTGCATCGACTCAGCCAGATCGAGCCCTGCTGCGGTGTAGATCTTGCGGCGGGCAAGACCAAGCAACAGGGCGCTCATGAGCGCGGTGCGGCAGGCGCGCGACGCCAGCTTGACGAAATCGCCGGTGGCAACCGCGTTCCGCACTTTGCCGATTCCTTCGTACAGTTCATCGACGATGATCCCGCGCTCGGCCTGCGCGAAAGTTTCATCGGGATGTGCGAACACCAGGTCGTGCAGCTCGCTGAAGAACCGCTGGTCACCCCGAAGCCGCTGCGGATAGGCGAATTCCGCGTGCGTGACGGACCATCCTTCATCAACCGTCGCAGCTTTGCCGCGGATCACGTCCTCGCCGAACAACGCAACCTCGGCTTTGCCATCACCGTGAATCCACTCGTAGCGACGGTCTTCACCGAGCTGATCGATCACACAGAACATTTCGATATCCGAGTAAGTTCCGTCGGTGCCTCGGCCGGTCGAGCCGTAGAGTCCGATCGCAACAACGTGATCACGATGTGTTTCGAGCAGGCGCGCGACGATCGAATCAACCACGACAAGCCGCGCGGCGCGGGCCAGCGGTCGCGGGCCGGACGAGAAGCGAGGCAACTTTTCGTCGGCCACTAGCGTTCAGCTCGCGACATTCTCGGGGGCGTTGCGGAGCGCGTTGAAGACGACTGGCGGTACGCGCAGGCGATCGTCGGACTCGTAGATTGCGCGCATGTCGCCGAACGCGTCGTCACCTGCGAGCGTCAGCGCTGCGACGCGATCGAGCAGCGCCTTTTTCTCGTCGGTCAAGCCCGCGTCGTTCAGATCCATAAGTCCCCAAACGTCCCACGGCAGCATTTCCATTCGATTGAGCGAGGCTAGATCGCGCAACACGTTGCCGGCGACGAACCACAGCCCTTGCAGGTGGGCGTGAGTGAGCCCGAAGTTACTCGGATCGGCGAGACCGGAGCGGCACATCTGCCACGCATCGCCGGCGATGATGAACTTGTTGCGCGGCGTGTCGAGCGGCTTGAAATCGATGTGGAGCGCATTGCGCTGAATCGCGTCAAGCTGCGCGTCCACCAGGATCCATCGCTTCTGGCCGGCGTTCCAATATTCGCAAACCCAATGGTCTTCGAACTTGCCAGGCGTGAAGTAAGCGCCGAAGCCACATCGCGGACGCGCCGGAATTCCCTGCGCGCGCAGGATCGAACAGAGCATCAGCGAGAAATGACGACAGACGCTTGGCAGGCGGTGACCGACGTCGCGCGCAGTCGTTAAAGGCCGCGAGTCGAGCTCGTGAATCCGCGTCAGCATCTGCGCCATCGGACGAATATGACCATCGTCGCGCTGCTGTTCGGTCAGCGTGATGCCGTAGAGCCAGGGCGCGATGTCGCGGTGGATCAGTGCGCCTTGTACGACTTCGCACAGCGATGCGAGGTCCGTGGGCAGCTCGCGCATTTCGTCCGCGTGCGTTCCCAGAGCCGTCATGGGGCCGTCGTGCTTGTAATATTCCTGCGGATTTTCCATCTTTCCAACTCCCTTCATGCTTTGAATGAGGCCATCTGATCGGCGAGCGCCTTTTTAAAGGCAGGGCGTTCCTCGCAGCGCGCCAGATACGGCGCCAG
>NZ_DATDGQ010000321.1:0-10605 GCF_036522015.1 Binatus sp. (SeqCode) | reverse complement strand
GAGCCAGGCATCGAGCACGCCTGGCATCTCTACGTGCTGCGCATCCGTCCCGAGCGCCTCAAGCTCGGCCGCAATCAGTTCGTTGAGATTCTGCGCGAGCGCGGCGTCGGATGCTCGGTGCACTGCATCCCGCTGCACACGATGCACTACTATCAGCGCATGTACGGCTACCGCGACGGCGATTTTCCGGTCGCCGAAGACATCTTCAGCCGATGCTTGTCGCTGCCAATCTACGCCGCGATGACCGACGAGGATGTCGCTTACGTAATCGAAACCGTTCGCGCCATCGCGCGCGAAAATCGCCACTGACCCAGGAGAACAACCGTGCGTGTACTGGTAACCGGCGGCGCAGGATTCCTCGGCTCTCATCTATGTGAGCGCTTGCTCAACGACGGGAATGAAGTCATCTGCCTCGACAATTTTTTCAGCGGCAAGCGCGCCAACATTATGCACCTGCTCGGCAACCGCAATTTCGAATTCATCCGCCACGACGTGGTCGAGCCAATCCTGCTCGAAGTCGATCGCATCTTCAGCCTCGCCTGCCCCGCATCGCCGGTGCACTACCAGTACAACCCGGTGAAGACGATCAAGACCTCCGTGATGGGCACGATCAACATGCTGGGGCTGGCCAAGCGCGTGCACGCGCGCATCCTGCTCACCTCGACCAGCGAAGTTTACGGCGATCCCGAGGAGCATCCGCAAACCGAATCGTACTGGGGCAACGTCAATCCGATCGGCGTGCGCTCATGCTACGACGAGGGCAAGCGCGTCGCCGAATGCCTCATGATGGACTATCACCGGCAGAACAACGTCGACACCCGCATCGTGCGCATCTTCAACACTTACGGCCCGCGGATGGCCATCAACGACGGCCGCGTGGTTTCCAACTTCTGCGTCGCCGCATTGCGCGGCGAGAACCTCGAAATTTACGGCAACGGCAATTCGACACGCTCCTTTGCCTACGTTGACGACATCATCGACGCGCTCGTGCGCATGATGAATCAGGACACGCACATCGGCCCGGTGAACATCGGCAACCCGGACGAATTCACAATTGCGGAACTCGCCAAACTCGCCATCGAGCTGGCTGGCAGCTCGTCGAAGGTGGTGATCAAGAATCCGCGGGCCGACGATCCCGTCCGCCGCAAACCAAACATCGAGCTCGCCAAGAAAGTACTCGGATGGGAGCCGCGCATCGCACTCCGACCTGGCCTGGAAAAATCAATCGCGCACTTCCGCGAAATCCTCGGCCTCCCACATAAATAGCGCGCGCTTCCCGCTTGCGATTCCGGCAATCCGGCGACAAGATAAATGTAGTCCCGTCCGCGCGAGCCCGCGCCGCATCATGAATCGGAAGATTCCGTTAGCGCTCTCCATGCTTTTCTCCTGCGCGATCGCGTCATGCGCCGCGACACCGCCGCCGGCTCCTGCCCCTGACCCAATCGTCTACATGCCGCCCGATCCAAATCCGCCGCCGCCCGACGAATGGAACCTGCTGCCCGATCCAACCACCGGCCAGGTCGACGTCTATCACCAGGGCGGTTACGTCGGCTCCGTCACTGGCAACGAGCCCGCCGACGAAGACCCGCCAGTCCCGCATCCGGTCGCAACGCCTGCGGAATAAGCGTCCTTCTCAGTACTGGGTGCAGGGGTCACCCCTGCCCAAGGAAGCACGAAACCCACGGTGGGTTTCATTTCAATTCATTCTTTCAAAAGATTGCGCGCGATCACGACTCGTTGAATCTGCGACGTGCCCTCGTAAATCTGCAGCAACTTCGCATCACGCATCAACTTCTCGACCGGATACTCCTTCATGTAGCCGTAGCCGCCGAAAATCTGCACCGCGTTGGTCGTGATCTCCATCGTCGCGTCCGCGCTGAAAGCCTTCGCGTACGCGGAAATCGTGTTGGCGCCCTCGCCCTTATCGACCAGCCACGCCGCCTTGTACGTCAACAGGCGCATCGCTTCGATTTGGATCGCCATGTCGGCCATCATGAACTGGATCGCCTGGAAGTTTGCGATCGGCTGCCCGAACGCGTTGCGCTGCTTCGAATACTTGAGGCATTCGTCGAGCGCCCGCTGTGCAATTCCGATCGCGATCGCGCCGATCTCCGGCCGGCTGTGATCGAACGTCGCCATCGCGTACTTGAAACCCTCGCCCTCGCGCCCGACCAGCGCGCTGGCCGGAACGCGCACGTCCTCGTAAAAGATCTCACCGGTGTCCGCCGCGCGCTGCCCAAGCTTGCCATGCATTCGGTTGCGCGTGATTCCCGGCACGCTCGACGGAAACACGAAACACGAGATGCCCTTGTGCTTGAGCCGCTTGTCCGACGTCGCAAACGTGACGTACCAGTCCGCGCGCGAGCCGTTCGAGATGAAATGCTTGGTGCCGTTGATGATGAACTCGTCGCCCTCGCGCCGGTAGGTCGTGCTCATCGCGGCGACGTCCGAGCCCGCGCCCGGCTCCGTGATCGCGAACGCGCAGAACGTGAGCTTCTTCACCAACTGCCCGAGATAGGTGCGCTTCTGCTCGTCGTTGCCCGCGATCAGAATCGGCAGCGTCGCCAGGTCGTTGGCGCCCACCGCGTTGGAGATTCCCGCGCATCCATAGTTCAGCTCCTCGACGATCAGGCTGGTGTCGAGCACGCCGAGTCCAGGCCCGCCCAACTCTTTCGGCACGCCGAAGTTCATCAGGCCCGCGGCGAACGCTTTCTCGCACACGTCGACCGGAAAAATTTCCTTTTCGTCGTACTCGCGTGCGCGCGGAATTATTTCCTGCTCGGCAAACTTATGCGCCAGCTGTTTCAGTTCGCGCTGTTCGTCGGTCAAATCAAAACCAAGCATCTTCATATTCTCCAGTGATCGATCGTCGCCATTTGTGTTAGTCGACCAAGCGCCGCAAAGAAAGAGCACTACCCGACGCACGATTCGCCTTGAAAAACCGGCCGCATGTCGATACGAGGGTAGATGAGTTTAAAATTCGAAGGAGATACACCATGCCAATTACCGTGATTGCCAAACTGAAAGTACAGCCCGGCAAGGACACCGAGTTCGAGGCCGCCGCCAAGCAGATGATCGCAACGGTGAAAGAGTCCGAGCCCGGCACCGTCGCTTACATCCTGCACAAGAACACCAAGGACGCGACCGAGTTCATCTACTACGAGGTCTACCAGGACCAGGCCGCCCTCGACGCCCACGGCAAGACCGATCACATGAAAGCCTTCGGCGGAAAGATTGGATCTCTCCTGGCAGGCCGCCCGGAAATCGCGATCCTCCAGGAAGTCGCCCGTAAGTAAGAAGCAGCAACCTAACCTCTAACCCCCTTCCCATGATGGGAAGGGGGACCAGAACAGATTTCTTTAAACTTAAAGTGGTAGTTTAACTTGCCTTCCACGCTCGCAATTCTTGGCGGCCAGCCCCTTCGCACCCGACCCTTCCCGAAGTGGCCCGTCTTCGACGCCGGCGAACGGGCCCAACTCGAAGATGTCCTGACCTCGTCGAGCTGGGGCGGTCATCCCAGCCCCAATCGCAAAGCCGCCGAGTTCGCCGCCGCGTTCGCTGCGTATCAGGGCGCTCGCTTCGCCATCCCGACGACGTCCGGCACAAGCGCGCTCGAGGTCGCGCTCAAAGCGCTCGGCATCGGCGCTGGCGACGAGGTCATCGTCCCCGCGATCACATTCGCCGCGACCCCGTATGCCGCGGTCGCATGCATGGCGCGTCCTGTGTTCGCCGACGTCAGCGCCGCCGACGCATGCATCGATCCAAAATCCGTCGAGCACCTCATCACGCGCCGCACCAAGGCCATCATTCCCGTGCACTATGGCGCGCCGCTCGCCGATCTCGACACACTCGCGGAAATTTCGCGCGCGCATTCCATCCCGCTCGTCGAAGATTGTGCCCACGTCCCCGGCGCCCAATTCCGCGAGCGAGGCGTCGGCACTCACGGCGCTCTCGGATGCTTCAGTTTTCAGTCTTCCAAGCCGATGACCGCGGGCGAAGGCGGAATGATCACGACCGACGATCCCGATCTCGAGCAGCGATGCCAGTCGCTGATCAATTGTGGACGCCGTCGCCCCGATGACAATTTCGAAGGCCCGCTGATGGGCGCGAACTACCGGATGACGGAATGGCAATGCGGCATACTGCTCGCGCAACTCGCGCGCATTCCCGAACAGATCGAGCATAAGAGCCGCGCCGCCGTCCGCTTGCGCGAAGGACTCGTCGCAATCAAAGGACTGGCGCCGGTCGCGCGCGATCCACGCGTTACGCGCGAAGTCATCTACACGTTTGTATTTCTCGTCGATGAATCCGCGCTCGGCATGTCGCGCAATCGTTTCGTCCGCGCACTTCGCGCCGAGGGCATTCCGTGCGGCGTCGCCAACGACCCCGTCTATCGATCCGCCCTCTTCCCGCGCGAGTCCGCCGCCTACCGCAAAGCTTGCGAACTCGCCGGCGCCAATCCCGACAGTGTCCCGATAGACTGCCCCACCGCCGAACGCCTGTTCGAGCACTCGATCGTCTCGATACCGCACGAATGCCTACTCGGCGACGACTGCGACGTTGACGACATCATCGCCGCAGCTGCCAAAGTGGCTTCCAGAGCCACCGAACTGGCAGCTGCCAAATTGAAATGAGTCCCCTCTACGCCGGCGCCGCGCGCGTCAAGCTCGATCCGCCCGCGGGCCTCGCGATGCTCGGTTATGGCAATCGCGTCGGCCGCAACGCCGGCGTGCACGACGACCTCGCCGCGCAAGCGCTCGTGCTGCGCGGCGGTGCCGATGGCGCCGGCAATGCGAAAGTCGCAATCGTCGGCGTTGACGTGCTCGCGCTCGGAGCCCGCATCGCCGACGACATCCGCGCGCGGGTCGCCGCCGGCACCGACATTCCAGCCGATTCGATCCTGGTTTGCGCGACGCACACCCACTCCGCGCCTGCCTTCAACATCTTTGCGACGCCGCTCGCCGACGCGAAGCCCGCCGAAGGCCGCAACCTCGAATGGGAGCGCGCGCTGCCCGCAAAGATCGCAGACGCGATCGTTCAGGCCAACAAAAATCTCGAACCCGCGACGCTTCGCGCCGCCACCGCCCCGTTCACGCTCGGGATCAATCGCCGCCTGATGCGGCCGCAGCGGCAAATTCAGATCGCCGCGAATCGCTCCGGTCCGGCCGACGCCACGGCCCAGGTTCTCGGTGCATATCGCGCGGACGGAACTCCGATCGCGTTCCTTATGAACTATCCATGCCACGGCGTCGTGCTGTGCGAAGATAATCTGCTCTACTCGCGCGACTGGCCCGGATTCGCGATGGACGAAATCGAAGGTGCCAGCGGCTCCGCCGGCGGCCCGCGTCCGATCTCGATTTTCCTCCAGGGCGCGACCGGTAACATCGATCCGCGCAGCCGCGGTAACTTCGAAGTCGCGGAACAACACGGCCGCGCGATGGGCCGCGGCGCGCTCGACGCGCTCGAACACGCACCCTCGATTGCCAACTCAGCAATTGCCGCGCGCAGAATCGTGCTGAATCTCAAACTCAAAGATTTCAGCGACGACCTCGCGCTCGCGCGCGATTGCGCCGCGCAGACCCAGGCCTCGCTCGACAACCATCGCGGCGGCGACGGCTACCAATTGAAGCGCCTGCGCGACCACCATGCACAATCCCGCGCGGCGCTGGTCGCTCTGGAAGCCCTCGAGGAGCAAAATCGCCGCGACCGGCGCGTCGACCTGGCGCACTGCGAACTTGCCACTGCGATCACGGTCGTGACCGTCGGCGACCTCGCGATCGTCGGCATCCCCGGCGAACTGTTCGTCGAGCTCGGCCTCGCGCTGAAAGCAAACCCGTATTTCACAAAGACGTTGGTCGCCGGCTACTGCAACGATCTGATCGGATATATTCCCACCCGCGCCGCGTACCCCGAGGGCGGCTACGAAGTCGACACCGCGCGGGTCGCCGCCGGCAGCGGCGAGGCAATGGTCGGCACCGCCCTCTCCGCTCTCGCCGCGATACGCGCGTAGCAGTGCGTGAGATTCGACATCGCGAACTTCGCCGGATGCTCTCCGCCGGCGTGCAGATTGTCGATGCACTGGCGTCGCATGAGTACAACGCGGCGCACATCAGCGGCGCGATTCACATTCCGGTCGGGCGCATCCTGCCCGATGCGACTGCGTCGCTCGACCGCACGCGCCCCGTCGTCGTCTATTGCCGCGATTCCTTGTGAGACCTCAGCGCGCGAGCTGCGGCGCAGCTCGAACTGCTTGGCTTCACCGACGTCCGCCACTACTTCCGCGGCAAAGCCGATTGGATCGTCCGCGGATTGCCCACCGATCCGCCGGCTCCGTTCTCAGAGCGGATGCGAGCGTTTCCATATTTCGTGAACAGCCTGGCGCCCGGACTGCGCGCGTTCTGGGTCCATTGCACAGACCGCGTGCGCATCGACGAATTCATGCGCGACGACCTCATCCGTCTCGGCCCCAATGAAAGTGTCCCGCCCGCTTCTCCCGATTCTCCGACGCCGCGCGCCGTCGTGCTCAATACCGAAGGAGTCCTGCTCGGCGCGATCGAACAATCCGAAGCCGCGCCGCGCGCGCTTGATGCGATGAATCCGAACCCGCAAACAATCCGCCCCGATATGACGCAGCGCCTGGCGGCGAAACTCTTAAGGTCGAATCCGTACCTGATAGTGACGACCGAGAAGGGCAAATACCGGGGCCGCTATGTGGTGTCATAGATTCGGGGCTGAGGCAGAATCTTGAATCGCGCGCGAAAAATGCGCGCTGCATGAGGACCCTCACCTTCGATCCTCTCCCTTACAGGGAGAGGGGAAGAGGCAGAGGGACGGAAATTATCGCTCGATCACGCCGTCCGCCGAGATATCCAGGTGGTATGCAACCTCGCGGGCAAGCTCCTTGGGGCGCGCGCGATAGAACTCGACCTGCGGGACTCCTGGCAGGGCTGCGACGACATCGGCGACGGGAACCACAGCGAACCCATGCCGCGCGAAGAACTCGCCGGCGTCGGTACTGAACAAATACAAGTGACGCGCGCCTCGCGTGTGCGCTGCCTTGCGGGCCGCCGCGACCAGGGCGGCGCCGATCCCTCGCCGACGCATCGATTCGTCAACGTACAGCGAGCGTATCAGCGCCGCGTCGATTTTCGGCTCGACTCCGATCACTCCGATGGCGTCGTCGCCAAAGTACGCGACCAGGTAACACGCCGCGGGCCATTCGATTCTGTCGGTTGTCAGGCCGCCGCGCGCCAGCATCGCCCGCACCAGCGCGAAATCGCGCGTCTGCTCGATTACCAGTTCGCCTGCGCGATGCTTGCGTATCGCCATGCCGCCGTCCGCGAACTACTTTTTCAGCGGCGGGAAAAGCTGCAGGCGCGCTTCGTCAATCACTGTGATTGCCTTGACCGGACACGAACGCGCCGCCGCGACAATTACCGAGTCGCCGGCTCCCGTCGCGTTGACGACTTCGGACTTGCCTTCCGCGTCCAGTTGGAACACAGCCGGCGCCGTCTCGACGCAGTCGCCGCTGCCGATGCACCGAATCTTGTTCACCGTGATCGAAAGCTTTGCCATCGCTACCTCCACATTCTGAATGAACAATAGAATCCGCAACCAGCGCGCGCAATTGAATCCGTGCGCACCGCGGCTAATACTCGTTCGCGATGAGCCAGATCGCAGGCACCGGAATCGACGTCATCGAAGTCGATCGCATCGAGCGCGCACTCACGCGGCCCGCAACCGGCGAGCGTTTTCGCGCCCGCGTCTTCACTCCCGGCGAGGTCAAGTATTGCGAGTCGCGCGGGCGTCCGCGCTACCAGAGCTACGCCGCGCGCTTCGCCGCCAAGGAGGCGACGATGAAGGCGTTGGGCACGGGATGGAACCGCAACGTCGGATGGAGCGAAATTGAAGTCGTGCGCGAACGCGGCAAAGCGCCGACCATCGCGCTCTCAGGCAAGGCCGCCGCCTTCGCGCGGCGCAAACAAATCACGCGATTTCACCTGAGCATCACGCACACCGCCGCGCAGGCAATCGCGCACGTGATTGCTGAGACCTAAGCGGAATCCGGGGAACTAACCCCTATTTCGACGGCGGTGGCGGTTCCGGCGCCTTTGCCATGTACAACGGCGCCGGCTTGTTGAGTTGCTCGAAACTGAAACTGCTCAGCGCGTACACTGCCTTGCTGCCGCTTGAAGTCGCATAGTATTCCGTCCGCTGCGGCGGTTCGCCGGGAATTGGCGGAGCCGTTGGTTTGACGCTGATCTTCGCGAGCTTGACCGTGCTGAGGTCTTTGCCGTCCTTGCCGATGAGCGTAATTTCCAGCGCGGGATTATCGAGCCCGAACGGCTGCGCGCTTGGCATCGGATCGGCGACGATCGATTCGCCCTTCAGATCGCGGAACTGATTGAGCATGCGCTCGACGACCGGAGTATCGCCCTCCGAGGTCTTGCCGCCGACGATCACGTCCCACTTGCCGACCGGCGCGCGCTTGATCGTGAACTCGCCGTCACCGTTTTTCACCTTGACGGTCTCGACCGTCTCGGGATCGACTTTCACGATCGTCTTGTCGCGAAAATCCAGCGGCGACTTGTCCAGGCTGGTCATCACGTATTCGGCCACGGCGTAAACCGGCGCGCGCTCTCCGCGACGCACATAGATTCCGCTCTTGCCCTGCTCGTTCTGCTTGAACCCAAACAGCATCGATTGCTGCTCGCCGTTCTTGAGCACCACCGTTGCCGCCAGATGCGGTTTTTCAAGCCCGTATTGATTGACGTTACCGGGCGCATCGGCGACGAAGTCCGACGCACGAGCGTTCACCAGCGTGCCAAGCGCCATCCGGACCGCGGTGTCGTCGGCCGGCGCCGGCGCGGGCTTGACGATCTTCCAGTTGTCGCCGTCGCGATCGATCTCGACCGTCTCTCCATTGTCGCGCGCGATTGTCAGCTTCTGAACGTCGTCGAGCTTGAACGCCATCAGGTCACGGACGCGCAAATCGTTGACCGTCTTGTTCATCCCGGAAGAGAACGCGCCTTCCGTCAGCAGCACCGCGGGACTGTTGGCGAGCCGGACGTAGGTGTTGAACCCGATCGGCGTCGATTTCCCCACTTCGATCGCCGGCACTGCTTTGTGGTCGAAGGTCGTGACGATGACGGTCGTGGTCGGAGGCTTGAGCCCGAATGGCGCAAGGTCGGCTGGTTTGTCATCCACGGTGCGAACGAGGACGCCTTCGGCGATTGCACGCGCGAGATTGTTGGCCTGCGCCTGGTCGGCATCCGCGCCGACCGGCTTTACCAGGCGCCACGGTTTGCCCTGGTCGCGCTCGAGCACGATGTCGCGGTCGGAATACTTGAGTTCGATTTTCGCGATATCGTCCTGCTTGACGGCGAGCAGCTTCTTCGTCGCCTCCGTCTCCGAATAATGGCTGACGACAAAGGCGTAGCCGCCTACGATAGCGAACAGGACGAGAACGATAATGGTGTTGCGCAGCCGCATGGGGGGTCAAGTCGCAGTCGGATGACGCCTCAGTTGCGCCGCTCCCACCACACCACGATTCCGGCAATCAGCAGCATCTCGGGCAGCAGCAGCACAGCGAACGCGAATACGATCGAGAACTGCCCCTCGGTCAGACGGAAGCGCGACGCGCGAATCGAGCGCGGCCTGATCGAGATCGAGTTTTCCTCGCCCGTCAGCCAGTCGGCGCTGTTGATGAAAAAGTCGCGGTTGAAGAACTGCGTCACGTATTGATTGTCGGCGAACTCGGCGCTGCCGTACACGACCACGCGCGCATCGCCCTTCCCCCAGCCGAGTTGCTCGAGGTTGCCGTCCACCGCCATCACCACCGTGATCGGGCCGCGCGTGTCCTTGGCGCTGAGTTCGGCCTTCTGCTGGCGGAACAGCGTGTCGAGATCGACTTCCGCCCACGACGTGTCGCTGGTCATCGCGATCGGCGTCACGGCCAGCCCGGGTTTCAGATTGGGCTCGGCGGCGAGCGATCGCGCCATCGGGAACATGGTGCGCTGCTTGAAGTCCTTGGTAATCGGATGCTCGCCGTAGTTCTGCACGAAAGGATTGAGCCCGAGCGCGGGGCCCTCGAAGAGGCGAACCACCTGGTCCACCACGATATCGTTGCCGACCTTGACGCCCCAATCGCCCGCCAGCTTCACCATCGCCGTCTCGTCGATCGGATTGTCGGGACGCTGCGGTCGATACATCGCAATCATGCGCCCGCCGTGTTTCAGGTAGTCATTCAACGCATCGATCTCATGCTGGCCAAGAGGCTTGATCGGTCCCGCGACGACGACCAGGTTCGCGTCGTCCGGCACCTTGGGCAATTGCGCAAGCTCGAGCTTGCGAACCTCGTAGCCCTCGCCTTCCAGATCTTTTTTGATAGTGCCGTAGCCGTTCTGTCCTTCGGCGTCGTCGGGGTCGGCCTCGCCGTGTCCGTCGAGGAACTCGATTACCTTTTTGGTGCTCTTGGTCGCGCGGATGATCGCGTTGGTCAGCGACTCCTCGCTGAGATCGGTGACGTTGGTGCCCTCGCCGCTATCGGCGCCGCCGTACTGCAGATGCGTGGTGCCCATCACCGACACCTTGAAACGCTCGGCG
>NZ_DATDGQ010000320.1:0-10999 GCF_036522015.1 Binatus sp. (SeqCode) | reverse complement strand
GAGCAAGAGCTCCGCCTTTTCGCCGATTGCATCGCGGGCAAAGCGGACGCTGCCCTGCTTAGCCCCGAGCGCGCGCGCGAGGCGCTCATACTGTCGATCGCTACCCAGCAATCGCTGCGCGAGCATCGCGGAATCGATCCGCGGTCTATCCGCTGAGACGAGGCTATGTGAACCGTGGCAGACCTCGACGAGCAGGTTGGGGTCGGAGGGGTAGCGCCTTATCGATACGCCGCGGCCTGAATTCCGTAGAGCTCAGCGTACTGTCCGCCTTTCGCCATTAGCGCTTCGTGAGTCCCTACTTCCGCGACACGCGCGCCGTCCAGCACGACGATTTGATCTGCCATCCGCACGGTGCTGAATCGATGCGATATCAGAATCGTGATTTGACCCTGACGTCCGTTGCCGGAGCTGCCATCGCGCCGCTCACTTCGAGCGGCCGCGGCGTAGCGCTCGAACAACGCATGTTCGGTCTCGGCGTCGAGCGCCGCGGTGGGTTCATCGAGGACGAGCAGGAGAGGGTGATCGCGCATGAAGCCGCGCGCAAGCGCCAGCTTCTGCCATTGTCCAAAGCTCACTTCGAAACCGCCGGGCCAACTCGGACCGAGTTGCGTATCGAGGCCGGAATTCAGATGCTCCACTACGTCATCGGCGCCAGCACGATTGACCGCAGCAACCACGGCAGGTTCATCGTCGAGTCGCGGGACGTCGCCGAGTCCCACCGTGTGGCGCGCGAGAAACTCAAACCGGAAAAAATCCTGGAACGCTCCCGCGACCTGTTCGCGCCAATCGTCAACCGGAATTCGAGCCAGGTCGACTCCATCGACGAGGATTCGTCCCTGGTCGGGCTGGTAGAGCTGGGCCAGCAGCTTGACCAGCGTACTCTTGCCGGCGCCGTTCTCTCCGACGACCGCAATCACACTACCTTGTTTCAGATCGAGACTCACATCTTCGAGCACTTGGCGCGTCGTGCCCGGATACGCGAACGACACGTGCTCGAGGCGGATGCCATCGACGAGACGGTCGGGCGCGGGCGTGTCCGCATGCTCTGTCAGCGCGGCAGCATAGTCCTCCAGCCACGCCAGCCGGCGGGAACCGTCGAGCCAGATGCCGCGCAGAAATCCGATTTCCCCGACAGTCGCGCCGATGTAGGCCGACAACCGCGAGCCCGCGGCCAGCACCAGCAGCACCTGTCCGGACGTCGCGCGGAGTCCCACCGCTACGTACACAATCGCGCCGACGAAGCCCGCGCCGAAAATCAGCCACGCGACCGTGTGCCACGCCGCACTGCCCCAACGCGCGGATGCCACTGGTCCGTACCAGCGCTCCCATGCCGCGCGGCGCAATTTCACGAGGCGATTTCCAATCCGCGTGACGCGCACCTCTTTCCCTGGAGGAGCAGTCGTGGCGATCGTGAACAGATGTCGTGCGAGGCGGTTCGCAGATGCGCCACGCTCTTCCGCGGCGCGCTCGATACCGGGGCGCCAGGTCGAGGTCAGCACCGTAGGCAGCGCGAATGCGGCCAGCAGCGCGAGGATCGGACTAATCGACATCAGCAATACGACCGTCACACCGAGCCGCAGGATCCATCCGCAGGTCGAGAACAGCGACATGTACATGTGATCGAGAACGAAAACCTGGTCGCGAAGCACTGCGAGCCGGTCGAGGTATTCGGGACGTTCGTGATGCGCGATAGTTGGGACGGTGGCCTGCAGCCTTGCGACGTGAGACTCGAGCGCGATCGTCAGGCGGTCGCGGAAGCGGCGCTGAACGCGATCGCTGGTCACGCGCAGGAACCAGGTACCGACTGCAGACACGCCAAGCCCCATCGCGGACGCTATCACCTCGAAGCGATCGTGGCCGGTCACTCCGTTGGCCAGCAGCATCAACCATAGCGCCAACAGTGCGTCGGGCAGCGCCGCCAACAGCGACAGCCCGAAAGCAACCGTCAGCAGGCGAGGCTCCGCCTGATAGCCGCGCTTGAGCGCGCGCCACATCGCGGGAATCGCGGCGGGCATATCGTCATGCGGGCTCATCGAGCGCAACTCCTTCTTCGGTGCCGTCCCCGGTGTCGCCGAAGCGCGACGCCTGCAACTCGAACATCGTGCGGTAGCGTCCGCCGACCGCCATCAGTTCGTCATGGGTGCCGAGTTCGATCACGCGGCCGTGTTCGAGCACGCAAATGCGATCCGCATGACGCACGGTCGAGAACCGATGCGATATCAAGATGGTGGTAGCGTGATTCGTTGCGGTGAGGATGCGATCGAAGATTTCGCTCTCGCCCCGCACGTCGAGTTGCGCGGTTGGCTCGTCGAGCAGCACGACACCTGCGCCAAGCTTCACCGCACACAGCGCACGGGCCAGGGCAATCCGCTGCCACTGACCGCCGGACAGATCGGTGCCGCCCTGGTAACCGCGGGCGAGCACTGTGTCGAGCGAGGCGAGATGTGCCGCGCCCGCATCCACGAGCGCCTGCTCGATCGCGGCGTCAGGCGCGCCGGCGGGAGAAACGTTATCGCGCAGCGGCAGCTCAAACTTGATGAAGTCCTGAAATACAGCCGCTACCCGCTCGCGCCATGCGTCGATGTCGAGCTCGCGCAGATCGACGCCATCGATCTCGATCGCGCCTTCATCCGGGTCATAGAGGCGGCACAGCAACTTGGCCAGAGTGGTCTTGCCTGCTCCATTCTGGCCGACGATTGCCAACGACGAACCGGCCGGAATCGTCAGGTCAAATCCTGCCAGCACCCGGTCTGCCGTCGTGGGATACGCGAAGCTCACGTTTCGAAACCGGATTTCGCACGCCGGCAAGTGCTGCGCTACTCGGTTGCCGCTTACAAGATTCCCGGCAGGAGCCATCGCGTCTTGCAGGCGAAGCACTGCGCCGGCGGGCGCCGCGGCACCGTCGAGAGCCCAGGACAATCCGCCGAAAGCAATCATGCTCGTGCTGACTGCGGCGCTGGCGAATGTAACGACGTGGCCTACGAGGATTCGTCCGGCGGCGGCGTCTGTTGCTATCGCCCAGAACACGATCAGGTTGGCGGACAGGACCAGCAGCACGCTCCAGAGCACGGGCTGCTCGCGGAGTCGCGTCGCCTCCCAGCGAAGATCGAACAGGCGTCGTCGTCGCGAAGTGAACCGCTCGATCGTCCACGCTGCCAGTCCGAACAGCCGCAATTCCTTGGCGGCCGGCGGATCGACGGCTAGTCGATAGGCGTAGTCGGCGTGGCGCTGCGCCTCGCGAACCTCGTCGGTATTGCGATCGCGCCAGACTCCACTCTCGCGCAGCAGCCAATGCGTCGCGAGCCACGCGCCTGCGAGCAGAAGAGGCGCCCACCATGCGTATGCCGCCAGCACCACGGCAGATAGCAGCCCTCCAACCATCTCGACCAATCCCGACGCGATGAAGTCCATCGAGATGCTCATCGGCGGTCCGCTGATTCCAAGGTCGAAGTCGCGTGCCATCGCGAGGTCCGTCGTAAGACGCGGGTCTTCGAGATGTCCCATGCCCGGCGGCGTGACGCATGCGATGGTCAACTGGTCGTAGAGCCAGGCGGCGACCCGGCTGCCAAGGTTCGAGCCAACCGCATGGTGGAACGGCGGCGTTATCTGAAGTAGTACGAACACCGCGCCGACGGCGACCAGCGGCGCGGCGAGCGGATTGCCGCGTTGCACGGCGCCCACGAGCGCGCCCATCGCGATCGCGAAGATGGCTGGGAGCAGCCCGCGCAGTCCGAGCGCGGCCCACCACGCGATCGCGAGCGGGCGATCTGCTCTCAGCAAAACGCCGAAGAACTTCCACTCAGCACGTGCTTTTAGACGCTCGAACATGCGCACCATCGGTCTGATCGTATAACCGTCTAGACCTCGCTCGGGTTACGCGGTCAAGATAATAGAACTAGCCGCCTTCTATACAACGGCAAATTCGGCATGTAGGAACGGTTCTTGCCGGGCGCGTCGCGCTTGCAGAGGGTCTCCGCGAAGATCGCAGAAATTACCGCTTCAACTTGGTCGCGCAGAGGTTGGGGCGGATAGCCGAGACGCACCTCAACCCAATGACGTGCGCCCCGATTCATCTATCGGTCATCAGAGCTCAGAATCGAAAGAATCCGACGAGTGCGAGCGACTAGCTCCTTTACGCTTGCGCCATCGGGCCGCGCAGCAACTTGCCGGGCAAAGCTCCGGTATGTTCGTTCTTGCGCAGGACGACCTGGCCGTTGACGACGGTGGCAAGCAGCCCGTCCGATTTCTGCTTCAGCCGCCGCGCGCCTGCGGGCAGATCGTAGGTCAGTTCCGGCAATTGCGGATTGATCCGGTCCGGATCGAAAACGATAACGTCGGCAAAGCTGCCTTCGCGCAGCAGTCCACGACCCTTCAGACCCCAGTGATAGGCCGGGACGAAGCTGAGCATACGGATTGCCTGCTCGAGAGTGAGCGCTTCCTTTTCGCGCACCCAATGACTGAGCACGTGGGTTTGCAATGAGGAGTCCATGATCTGCGACACGTGCGCGCCCGAATCCGAGAACGTCACCACGGACCGCGGATGTTTCATCATTTCCAGAACGTGATCCTGATTCTCGTTGACCAGGGTCTGGAGGAAGAATTTCTTGAGATTTTTCTCCAGCGCGAGATCTATCATGACATCGACTGGGTCTTTGTTTTCAGCGGCCGCGATCTCGGCGATCGATCGATACGGCGGGGTTGGTCGGTCGAGCGGGAAGATCCAGTTATAGTTCGCGCCGCGCGCTTCCGCACCTACTGCGCGCTCCTCGCTACGCGAGCGCTCGCCGGCGGCTTGCACCAGTTTGCGACGGACATCCGGATTGCGCAGTGCGGCTTCCTGTTCTGCCAGCGGCAGTCTGCGAATCTCGCGCCACGCCGGATTTCGATCGAACGGCATGTTGGTTTCGAACGACAGCAGCACGTTGAGCGAGCGGCTATGGACCTGGACGAACATGCGGCCGCCCGCGGCGGCAGTCTCATCCGCGGTTTCGAAATATCGGCGCCAATAATTCGGCGCCCTGCGCGAGCTGAACATTCCGAATGTCACCGGCACTGAGCTCTCGACCGCGAGCGACTTCAGCCGGCCCAGGTAATCGTCGAGACGCGGACCCTCGGAGCCAGTGTCCTCACCCGCGATCTCGAAAATCCCGGCGCCCAACTCGCCCATCACTCCAACCAGTTGTCGTACTTCGTTCCAGTTGGCGATCCTGCTCGCGACGGGCCGGCCGTCGGGCGTCTGGTGATTGCTCGTGCGCGAAGTGGTGAACCCGATCGCGCCTGCCCGGATACCGTCGCGCAGCTCGTCGCGCATGAGCTGAAGGTCTTCGGTCGTCGCTTCTTCGTCGAAAGCGCGCTCGCCCATCACATAGGTACGGAGCGCCGAGTGTCCCATGTAGGCGGCGTAGTTGATCCCTTTAGGCAGGCGATCGACGGCGTTCAGATATTGCGCAAAGGTGGTCCAGGACCATTTGATCCCCGCCTGCATCGCTTCCGGCGAGATATCTTCGGCTCGTTCCAGGTTCCGCATCACGAGCAATTTGTCTTTCTCGCCACAAGGCGCGAGTGAGAATCCGCAATTGCCCATCACCACTGAGGTGACGCCGTGCCAGCACGAGGAGGTTCCCAGCGCGTCCCAGAAAACCTGGGCGTCCATGTGCGTGTGCGCATCGACCAGGCCGGGCGACACGATGTGCCCGTCCGCATCGATCGTCTCGCGCGCGCTCTCGTGGATTTTCCCGATCGCAGCGATCTTGCCGCCTTCAATCCCGACATCGCCCCTGTATCGCGGCATCCCGCTTCCATCGACGATCGTGCCGTTACGGATTATCAGGTCGTACATGGTTCACTCCTTTTCGGGCCTTTAGGCTAAAGATTTGCCCTCGGCATGTTGGTCAACGGGATAATTATCAGCGATCTCGCTCGCCGGGTCACCGGCAATACGGCTGTGCCACATCACCCGAGGCTCGGCCATGTTCCACGGCGTGCCCTGATGCAGCAGGCAGCGGTTGTCCCACACGACCGCGTCCCCCGGCGTCCACTTATGATGATAGATGCGCGGCGGACGACATGCGAAGTCCACTAGCTCCTGGAGGAACTGCTCTGACTCGGCAGCGTCCATGGTCGGAATATTGTGGGCGTGGCGCCCGATCACCAGCGACTTTCGGCCGGTCTCGGGATGAATCTTCACCAACGGACGCAAAGGCACCGGACCGTCGTGAAAGCCGTAGCCGCTGTACGCACTACCTGCCTTCGGCTGATGGCCGAGCTTCGACTGGCTGTAGTAAAGCGAGTGGTGCGCCGCTAGGCTTTCGACTTTCGCACGAAGAGCGTCGTCGAGAGCGTCGTAGGCGGCCCGCATGTCGGCCCAGCCGGTCGCGCCGCCGGAGTTCGGCACAATCTCGGCGGTGAACACGGCGCCCTTGGCCTGCACCGGCATGTAGGTGCTGTCGCAGTGCCAGCCCATGTTACCCTTGAGCACCTTCAGGACGTCGTTGTCAGGGTCGGCGATCACGGTGCCGTCAGCATTTACGTTGCTGAGCGCTGCCAGGCTGAATTCGAGCGGTCCAAATCGTCTGGCGAAGGCGACCTGATCGTCGCGACTGAGATGCTGGCCGGGGAAAATCAGAAGCGCGTACTCCAGCCACGCAGCGTAGAGGTCGCGCCAAGTCGCGTCATCGAGGGCGGCGAGCTTTATGCCCGTCACCACCGCGCCGAAAGTCGCGTCGAGAGGTTTGATGTCGAATGCGCGTGCCACGCGGGCCCTCCAATCGATCTCAAATCGTTCAAGCGCCCGGATAGAGGCTATCGAACCCTTCGCCGACTCGTCAAACCAATGCTGCTGTGCGGTAGTACTCTAATTCGAAATTCACGCGCTCATAGCTGGCGGCCCCCAGAAGAGCGATCGCGCTCGCTCAGGACCGCGAGCAGGCTTCTGTAAAGACCATCATGCTGCGCTTTTCCGCGGTCTGATGTCGCGCTGGATCTGCTCTTCGAACTGGCGCCGCGCTATGCGCAGGTCGTAAGTAGCCTGCAAATTGATCCAGAATTCCGGGCTTATTCCGAAATAGTGGCCCAGACGGAGAGCGGTATCAGCACTGATCGAGCGCTCGCCTTCGACGATCGCATTGATACGGCTAGCAGGTACGCGCAGCTCGATGGCGAGCTGGTTCATGCTCATGTCGAGCGGCTTCAGGAACTCCTCTAGCAGAATCTCGCCCGGATGAATCGGCGGTAGTCTTTTTTCGTGCGCCATGTGATTACGCCCTCATTCGTAGTGTTTGGTGATCTCGACGTCGTGCGCATCGCTTTCGCGCCAGACGAAGCAGACGCGATATTGATCGTTAATCCTGATGCTATGCTGACCGGCTCGCGTTCCTTTTAGCGGCTCCAAACGATTACCTGGAACCGCACTCAGATCGTTCAGGCTGGAAGCCGCGTTCAGCGTCAGCAGCTTACGCCGCGCGACCGAATGGACTGCCTGAAAGGGCTTCGATGGAAGATCGTCGAACACCCTTTTTGTATCCGCGCAGCGAAAGCTCCTAATCACCAATATTGAAAACTACCACGCGGCGCGGTGCACGTCAAACGGGGCAGTCCTTAGGCAAAGGAGTTCAGACCCAGTGGGCGCACATTCGGTCAAGACAGTACCTGCCGGTGCTTCTTGATTGAAAAAAACTTCAATCGGAACTAGCGTTGACGCTTGAACGATCGGTATGGAGGCGGTGTATGGAACTCCGACCATTTGGCAAAACCGGGATTCAGATTTCCGCCGTCGGCTTCGGATGCTGGGAGATTGGCGGCGGCTACGGCAGCATCGAGGAGTCCGAGTTTATCAAGGCGGTTAATCGCGCACTCGATCTCGGCATCAACTGTTTCGATACCGCCGAGGCGTACGGTTTCGGCGCCTCGGAAAAATCGCTGGCGAAAGCACTCGGCGCGCGACGCAAGGAAGCGGTCATCACCACCAAGTTCGGCGTCGGCTATCCCGACGCTCCCAACTATCGCGACAGCACTCGCAAGCGCGTCGTCGAGTCGATCGACAAAAGCCTCAAGGCGCTCAACACGGACTACGTCGACGTCTATCTCATTCACTGGCCGGATCGAGTCACGCCCTTCGAAGAGCCAATGCAGGCGCTCGACGAACTGGTGAAGCAAGGCAAAGTCAGGGCGGTCGGCTTGTCAAACTTTAAGCTGGACGAGATCGAAAGATGCGCGCGCACGCGGGGCGTGGACGTCGTCCAGTACTGCTGGAACATGTTTGATCGGCGCATGCAGAAGGAAATTTTTCCGTACTGCCGAGAAAACGGCATCGGTGTGATGGCTTACGGCTCGCTCGCCTACGGGATGCTGACCGGCACCGTCAGCGAGGAATCGGCGTTCGAGAAGGGCGACTGGCGCTCGCGCGGCGGCAAGCTCGGCAACATCAACCTGTTTCAGCATCTCTTCGGGCCCAATCACTTTCTCAACAACCTGCGCGCGGTCGAAGATCTGAAGCCGATCGCGAAGCGGTACCAAAAATCGCTGCCGCAGCTTGCGCTGCGCTGGACGCTCTCGAATCCGGTGATCAGCACCGCGCTGGTGGGATGCCGCAATCCGCGCGAAGTCGACGACAACGCCGGCGCGCTCGGATGGTCCATCGCTGACGCGGATATGAAAGAGATCGACGCGGTCTTTGCGCGTCACGGGGCGATCGTCATGCCCGAAACGTGGCTCGAGACTGAATAGTAACTTGCTAATGAACTGAGTAGCCGCGAGTGCAGCGGCTGAGGTGCGGTATGCCGATTCAGAAGTTCGCGCCGATGACCAAAAACTTCCCGACCTTCGATTGCGATGCGCACGTGACGGAGCCGCCATGGCTCTGGGAGCGGGCGAAGGACTGGCTGACCAAAGACGAGTATGAGGCCCTGAAAAATACTATCTGGTACGATGCCGAATCCGATCAGCTAATCGTCAATGGCAAGGCCGGCGCGGGAATCGGATCGCAGCGTATCGGTGGAACGGCCGGGATGGTCAACGTGCTATCGCTCGCGGGTCCGGGCCTCAAGCACGATATTCAGCGTGCGCTCAACGTCCGCAACCTCAATTCCAAGACCGCGCTCACCAAAGAGCAGGCTGCGTACATCGATCACAGGGGTTCCTACGAACCCAAGCCGCGGCTGCGCGATATGGATGTGCAGGGTATCGATCAGGTGATGATCATTCCGACCGACATCGACACGTACCCGTGGCTACTGAACGCCGTCGGCGCGAAGGCGATGTGCAAGGCGTACAACGAATGGGCGTACGAGTACTGCCAGGAGAATCCCGAGCGGCTTTATTTCGCCGCGATGCTCCCGATGCAGGATCCCAAGTTCGCCGAGCAGGAGGTTTATCGCGTCGCGGACAAGGGATGCCGGGTTGGCCTGGTGCGGCCGATTGATGCGATGGGGAATTATCCGATTCAGCCCAAGTACGATCGGGTGTGGCGCGCGATGGAAGAGACCGGCGTCGTTTACGGGATGCATCCGTTTCCGGCCTTCGGATCGTTGAAGCCGCCGGGCTACACGGAGCAGCACTCGGGCGCGGAACTGATCTCGCTGACCGCGACGACGTCGGGCCTGCCGCATTCATTTCTGATTAACGTGCAGGATTTCCAGGCGGAAGCATCGTTGTGGGTCGTGATGGTCCTGATGTCGGGATTCTTCGACCGCTTTCCGAAGCTGAAGGCGGCGGTGTTCGAAGCGTCGTCAACGTGGCTCAGCTTCATCCTGGACGAATGCGACAAGAACTATAAGCTCTATCGCAACGAACGGCGGTTGCGTCCGTTGAAGAAACTGCCAAGCGAGACATTCTTTGAGCGCTGTGTCACCGGTTTCGAGGGCGATGAAGCACCGCCGTCGCGTTTGCCGGAATTTTACGAGAACATCCTGGCGTGGTCGTCCGACGTGTACCATCACGACGGCGACGATGCGTGGCGCGCGTTAGATACGATGCGCAAATGCGAACTGCCCGAGCCGTATCAAGCCAAGTTCCTCGGCGGCAACGCGCGCAAGCTGTACAGGATTGATGCGCCCAAAAAGTTCATCGCCGATCGAGTCACAGAAATCGAGCGTCCCGACTGGTGGCCGACCGAGGAAGAGGTCAAGCGGTCGCTCGATCCCCAGGCGTCGGTGCGGCATTAGATTCTTCGAGGGACGACAATGGCGAACAAGCGGTTTGCAGTTTTTGATAGCGACTCGCACGTCGTCGAGACGCCGGAGTTGTGGAGCAAATACCTGGATCCGGAATTCCGCACGCTCGGCAAGTTCGCGCTCTGGCGTGAAGATGGAAAGCTCGGCTCCTACCTGAAGGTCAACGGCAAAGTCTTCCGCGATACGATGAACTCCAACATCCCACGCCACGCTATTTGGCGGCCAGGGTTGACCTGGGACAAGGTCGGCGAACTCGATCCTGACACACGACACGCCGCGACCGTGGGCGCGTCGAACGCGGAGGCGCGGCTGCGCGACATGGATGCGATGGGCATCGATCAGGCGCTGCTGTATCCGACCTGGTTCGCCGAGGGCTTCCACCTGGTAGAGGATCCCGACGTCGCGTATGCGCTCGCGCGCGCTTACAACGACTGGATAGCGGATTTCTGCAAAGCCGCACCGGGCCGGCTGTTCGCTGCGTCGATGGTTCCGCTGCAGAACATCGACTTTGCCGTCGAGGAGCTTCGCCGCACCGCGAAGATTCCGTGTTTTCGCGCCGCGTTCATCCGACCGATGTTCCTCGAGGGCCACTACTTCACGCATCCCATTTACGATCCGCTGTGGGCGGAGCTGGAGAACCTCGGCACGACGGCCGCGGTACATCCTGCAGTGGGGATGTGGAATCCGGAGTGGACTTCGCACGGTCCGTTCTTCGAGAAAATAAAGACTCGCCTGAACCATCGTGCATTCTCAACCGCTGGAGGAGCCGGTCCCGCCGCCGGCGGCGGCTCGGACATCACCTTCGGCTTCACCGCGTCGCCGCCGCTGGG
>NZ_DATDGQ010000319.1:0-2559 GCF_036522015.1 Binatus sp. (SeqCode) | reverse complement strand
GCTCGCCAAGGGCGGCTTCCGGTTGACGCGATGCGTCCCCGCCGGTCGCATCGATGTGATCGAAGCGACCGCCGCGTAGTCCTTCCCACTTCCGGTTCCCCTTCCCCCTCGGGAAGGGGTTAGGGGTTAGGTTCCTCGGCGTGAATCGACGCCGTATTGTCTCGGGATCGTAGCGCCAACGGCGCGCTCGCTTTTGACAAGATGCACTCGATCCCGGCAAGCTATGATCGTATGGCGATGCGGGAGGCTCAGATCGATGCACTTGCGACTCATCTCGTGCAGGGGCTGATCGATCGCGGCGTGATAAAACCCAAGGCCGACGTCAAGGAACTGGTCGCGTGCGTGACCGAGTTGATGTCGGAGAATTTCGAGACCGAAGCGCAGATCGACGAAGAGGCCGACAAAATGGCGGAGGCCGAAGCGCGCCGCGACACTCGCCTCGACGTCACGCGGCTGCGCAGTCTGATTCGCCAGCGGCTGGCCGAGAAGAAAAACTTCACGCTGTAATCGATGAAGCTCACCGAAGCCCGAGTCCTGTTCCTGGCGCGCGAGTCGCTGGCAAAATTGCGCGACGAGGGCCTGGCCGAAATCGCCAACTTTCCGCTCGCTCTGCGGCAAGCGCGCGAAATCGTAGCTCAGTTCAACGAGCAGGGCGACGAGATCGATGCGATCGTGCGGCGCAAGATCAATTCGATCAAACGCGGCATCGCCGAAGGCTCCAACGAATGGACCCTACTGTACAAACGCTACCGCGACGAAGAGATGAGGAAGAAGGGTCCGCAGCGGTGAGCGCTGTCCTCCGAAGCGCGGCGAAGGATTCCGGTTCTTTGCCTCTCTCTATCAGGGAGAGGCCGACGCGAGACCTTGAGTGTCGGGTGAGGGTCCAAATTCCTGGTTCCGGAAAGTCGCGGAAGGACATCCTTATATGCGGACCCTCACCCGCCCCACGCGGACGCGCGGCGGCCTCTCCCTGATAGAGGCTAGGATTCGGAGTCCTGCTTACTGCATCGCGTCAGCGCTTTGATACACTCTTCACATGGACGACAACGAATTTCGCGAACGCTCTGACATCGCGCTCACCAAAGTCGCGAAATGGCTCGAGGACCTCGACCCCGACGAAGTGGACTACACCACCGCCGATGGCGTCGTGACGATTGAATTCGCGGGCGGCGCGAAGTTCATCCTGTCGCGGCAATCGCAGATGAAGCAGATGTGGCTGGCGGCCGGCTCGCACGGATTCCATTACATCTGGGACCCGGCGCGCAGCCTGTGGCTCGACGATAAGGACGGTCACGAATTGTTTCTACGCCTGGCTGAGACGATCTCCGAGCAACTAGGCCATCCCGTCGAGTTTTAAGAAGCGAGTGAAGCTCGACGCCGACGTAATCGTAATAGGAGCGGGACCGGCGGGATGCGCGGCGGCAATCAGACTCGTCGCCGCCGGCTACGACGTGCTCGCAGTCGAGCGCAAGGAACGCGAAGACGGCGAGGACCTCACCTCCGGCGAGGTGATGGTCGTTCCGACGCAGAAGGAGTGCGCGCAGTTGGGCGTCAAGTTCGAAGGCGACTGGGTGCTGGACCGAATCACCGGCTTCCGCAACGTCTATCCCGATCTCTCCTGGACCTACCATCCGATTCCAAACCCAATCTTTCCCGTGCAGGTTGACCGCGGCGGATTCAATGCAGCGTTGCGCCGCAGACTGGTCGAGGCGGGCGGACGCATCGTCTGGAACGCACGAGTCACCGACCTGGAAGTTCGCGGCGATGCCGCAATCGCGATCACGGCCGATTTCAACCGCTATTCGGCGCGGATGCTGATCGACGCGGGCGGCCGTTACGCGCCTTCGCTGCGCGCCCTGAATCTCAAGTCCGAGGATCCCGAGTTTTCGCAAATCGGCGTCGCCGTCTTCTTCAATTCGTTCGATGGCACTCCGCTGAACACCTGGGATCGCCATCTCTACGGCGTGCGCGGCGCGATGATCAGTGGCTCGCGGATTCGGCCGGGACTTTACCGATACATCCTCGAAGCGGACCTGGCCGCGAAACAGACCGAACGCCTCGGCGCGATCGAATTTTACGAATCAGTCGCGCGCAATCACGATCGATGGCTCTACGAGCGCATCATGAGGGAACCCCGAGTCGGCCGGCAATGGATGATGGCGCCGCTGGGATACCGCGTCAGCGCAGTCGCGCGAGACCGCCTCCTGCTGGTGGGAGACGCGGCGGGATACCTGTCGCCAATAACAGGGCAGGGCAACGAGTTCGCGCTGCGAACCGGACGGCTGGCAGCGGCGGCCGCGGAGAGCGCGCTGCGCGACGGCGATCTGTCCGCGGGCGCATTCGCGTCATACGTCGAAGGCCGCAGGCGCGAAGTCGAGCGCCAGGTCGACTACGTCAGAGCCGAGTTGCGAATCCTGCGCGATCGCGACGCACTGCTAAGAGCCTCGCGCGACAACGCGTACCGAGCGTCAGTATTCGGTCCGTATGGAATCCCGGCAACAGAGCGGGGTTCGCTGGTCTAAGGACATCCCCTTGATAGTGGGGCGGGCCGCCGTGCCC
>NZ_DATDGQ010000318.1:0-1665 GCF_036522015.1 Binatus sp. (SeqCode) | reverse complement strand
CTGGCCGACGGACTATACAGAAAAATCTGCGAGCAGACCGAAACCGAGTGGAGCGAAGAAAAGCAACGCGAATGGCGTCAGCAAATCGTCGATTACTACGGCGATAACGTCGGCGAGGAGCTGTTCTGCATCCCGCGCGCGTCGTCGGGCGCGTACCTGAGCTCGGTGCTGATCGAGGCGCGGATGAAAGCCGGAATCCCGATCCTGCGCTGGGAAATGCCGGCGGAGTTTTCAGGCCGTCCGGAAGGGCAGCGTTACTCCGAGACCCAGGCGTGGTGCGACGACAATCTCGCGCCGGTGCTCGCGGCGCTCAAGCCCGCGCTGGCAAGTTATTTCGGCGAAGACTTCGGGCGTTCCGGCGACCTTACGGTTATCTGGCCGCTGCAAATGGGGCAGGACCTGACGCGGCGCACACCGTTCGTCGTCGAGCTGCGCAACATTCCGTTTCGAAACCAGGAGCAGGTGCTTTTCTATATCATCGACCGCCTGCCGCGATTCACAACCGGCGCGATGGACGCGCGCGGCAACGGACAGTACCTCGCGGAGACTGCGGCGCAGCGCTACGGCGCGCGAATCGTGCAGGTGATGCTGTCGGAGTCGTGGTATCGCGAGAATATGCCGCGCTACAAGGCGGCGTTCGAGGACGGCACGATCGAAATTCCGAAGGACGCAGACGTGCTGGGGGACCATCGCGCGATCGTGCTCGAGAACGGCGTCGCTAAGATTTCGGAACGGCGTGCGGGCAGCGACGGCAAGGGACGGCATGGCGACTCGGCGATGGCAGCCGCGCTCGCATTCTTCGCGTCGCGCGCGGAGCAGGGGAGCATCGCGTACACTCCGGCGCGAGCAGCGGGGAAGCGGGAGGGATTATATGTGCGCGACAATCCTTTCGGCGCGGCGCCGGTGGAGGACGAGATGGTTGGAGGGAGGGTGCGTGGATTTTAGGAATTTACCTCTCCCGCGGGAGAGGTCGACGTGAGTTCGCGAGCGTCGGGTGAGGGCGCTCACATCGAGCTGAATGCTTGCGCCCTCACCCGCGCCAAGGCCGCGACCTCTCCCGGAGGGAGAGGTAAGAACTATGAATAGCTACTGGAGATGGAAATGCGAAGAGTGCGGGTACGAGTTTCTACTTGCGATCGTCAGATTGCCCGATTCGTGCCATCGATGCGGCGCCGAATGGTTTTTAAAAGTTGGTGAAGCTGCCAGCAAAGAATCTCGAACTGACTAGTTGCGTGGGAGAACCAGGATGACACTCTATGACGCTTTCGGTCGCGAAGTTGATACGGGCATGTTGCGTGAAGAGCAAGCCGCGCCAACGATGGCGGGCGTGCGAAATATATATTCCGTAATGCATCCGTCGATTGGACTCACGCCGGAACGCCTGACGGGAATCCTTCAGCAGGCAGAGTTCGGAGATCCGTATTTGTATCTAGAGCTGGCCGAGGAGATGGAAGAAAAGGACCTCCATTACCTTGCCGTGCTCGGGACTCGCAAGAATGCGGTGGCGCAGCTGGATGTCGTGGTGCGGGCGGCGTCGAGCGGAGCCGAGGATCAGCGCGCGGCGGCGATGGTGCGCGAGATGGTTTGCGACGGGCCGATACAGCTCGACAGCGTGCTGTTCGACGGGCTCGATGCGGTGGGCAAGGGATTTTCGGCGACCGAGAT
>NZ_DATDGQ010000317.1:0-1728 GCF_036522015.1 Binatus sp. (SeqCode) | reverse complement strand
TCCGAATCGTCCGTGTTTCAGATGCCGCGCCCGTTACTTTACGGGAGAGGTTAGGTGAAAGTTCTGGGGTCCTCAACACGATTGTCTCAATACGGTTGTTCCCCTTCCCTCGAGGAAAGGGGTCGGGGGTTCAGGTTGCCCGATGGTAATCCTGCAGCGCGCGCACTTCGAACTTCTCATGCTTCAGCGCGTAGATTCCCTCGACCGCGGCCTTGGCCCCCGCCATCGTCGTGAAATATGGCAGCCGAAGTTCCAGCGCGGTGCGCCGAATCGAGAACGAATCCTTGGTGCCGCTCGCATCGGGAGTGTTGACGACCATCGCCACCCGCCCATCCTTCATCGCATCCACTATATGCGGGCTGCCTTCGAGCACCTTGTTGACGCTTTCGCACTTGAGCCCGAGGTTTCGAATGTAAGTCGCAGTTCCGCGCGTCGCGATCAGGTCGAAACCCATCGCGACCAGACCACGCACTATCGGCTCGAGATGCCGCTTGTCTTCGTCGCGCACGCTGATAAACACCAGCCCGCTGTCCGGCAGATTCGACGACGCCGCCAGCGACGCTTTCGCAAACGCCATTGCGAACGTCTTGTCGATGCCCATCACCTCGCCGGTCGATTTCATTTCGGGTCCCAAAATCGTGTCGACGCCGGGGAACCGGCCGAACGGAAACACCGACTCCTTGACCGCGACATGTGCCGGCACACGTTCCGTCGTAAACCCAAGCTCGCTGAGCGTCTTCCCCGCCATCACCAAGGCCGCGTACTTCGCCAGCGGCACGCCGATCGCCTTGCTCACGAATGGAATCGTGCGCGACGCGCGCGGATTGACTTCGAGGATATAAATTTCGCCGCCGTAAATTGCGTACTGAATATTGATCAAACCGATCACACCGAGCTCGCGCGCCAGCATCCTGGTTTGTGCGATCAACTCTTTCTGGAGTGCGGCGCTCAACGTAGTCGGCGGCAGCGCGCACGCGCTGTCCCCCGAATGTATCCCCGCGTGTTCGACGTGCTCCATTATTCCGCCGACCACCACGCTCGCGCCGTCGGAGATCGCGTCGACATCGACTTCGATCGCTCCCTGAAGGTAGCGATCGATCAACAGCGGATGGCGCTCGGAGGCTTGCAGAGCCTGCGTCACGTATCGCCGCAATTCCTCCTCGTTGGGAATCACTTCCATCGCCCGACCGCCGAGCACGTACGACGGCCGGATGAGCACCGGGTAGCCGACCTTCGACGCGCCCGCCACCGCGTCTTCGAGGCCGCGCGCCAACACGCCTTCCGGCTGCCGGAGTCCGAGCCGCGCGACCATCGCGTTGAAGCGCTCGCGATCCTCCGCGCGATCGATCGCATCCGGCGTGGTGCCCAAAATCGGGACGCCTGCCCGCGCCAGCGGCACCGCGAGCTTGAGCGGCGTCTGCCCGCCGAATTGCACGATCACGCCGACCGGCCGCTCGCGCTCGGCAATCGCCATCATGTCCTCGAACGTCAGCGGCTCGAAGTACAATCGATCCGAGATGTCGTAATCGGTCGACACCGTCTCCGGGTTGCAGTTCACCATGATCGTTTCGAAGCCGGCTTCCTTGAGTGCCATGCTTGCGTGCACGCAGCAGTAGTCGAACTCGATCCCCTGCCCGATGCGGTTCGGGCCTCCGCCCAGAATGACGACCTTCCGCTTCTCCGGCTTCGGCGCGGCCTCGCTCTCGGTCTCGTAGGTCGAGTAGAGGT
>NZ_DATDGQ010000316.1:0-6350 GCF_036522015.1 Binatus sp. (SeqCode) | reverse complement strand
GTAACTGATCTTGAACAGGCTGTCGTCGGCGAGATGGCCGCTGCGCTTGAGGTCTGCGATCTCGCCGAGCAAAGCGATTGGGTTGACGACCAGGCCGTTGCCGATTACGCAAGTCTTGCCGGGATGAAGCGCACCAGCCGGCACCAGCCGCAGCACAAACTTCTTTCCGCCTACCACCAGCGTGTGCGCCGCGTTGTTTCCGCCCTGGAAGCGGACCACCACGTCGGCGTCGGCGGCGAGCATATCGACGATTTTGCCCTTGCCCTCATCGCCCCACTGCGTGCCGACCACCGCAACTGTCTTCATGGCTTCCCCCCGGCCGGCCTCAATTTTGCCGGCCTCCGCGCGCACCAAGCGGGCTGAAATTGGTTCATGCGCAAAAATAAATTCAGAGCTTGAGCAGCGACGCCGCAGTGATTGCGGGTAGCGTTTTGAGCTTGTCCAGGACAGAACCGGGAACCGGTTCGTCCACTTCGAAAATGCTGAGCGCGGTTCCTCCCACGCGATCGCGGCCGAGTTCCAGTCCTCCGATATTTATTCCGGCCTGCCCGAGCATCGTGCCAACTGCGCCCACTACGCCGGGCACGTCGCGATTGTGCAGCATCAGGAAATAGCCTTCGGGCACTGCCTCGACGCGGTAGCCGTCGATTCGAGTCAGGCGCAGCGCGCGATTTCCGAGCACTGCGCCAGAGACTTCATGCTCACCGACGCCGGTACGAACCCTGAGCGTCAGGGTATTGACGTAGTCGGTGATTTCGCGGGAACGCGTTTCGATAATGCTGATTCCACGTTCGCGCGCGATGAACGGCGCATTGACGTAGTTCAAATCCTCGTCGAGAAAGCCGCTCATCAGGCCCTTCAGCACGGCGGCGGTGATCGCGTCGGGCTTGAGATTTGCAGCCTCGCCGCCGAACGCAAGCGTCAGCTCAGTTGGCGCATCGGTGATCAGTTGCGCGGCGAGCCGGCCCAGCTTTTCGCCGAGCGTGAGATGAGGCCCAAGTATTTCGAGCTCCTTGGTGGACAGCGCCGGGATGTTCACGGCCTGCCGAATCGTGCCGTCGATCAGAAACTCGGCTACCTGGTGCGCGATATCGACCGAGACCTGAACCTGGGCCTCATCGGTGGCGGCGCCGAGATGAGGCGTAGCGATCACCGAGTCGAGATGGAGCAGCGGGTGATCGGCGGGGGGCGGCTCTTCGACGAACACGTCTAGCGCGGCGCCGGCGACCTTGCCGGATTTCAGCGCGTCGGCGAGCGCGGCTTCATCGACAATTCCACCGCGTGCACAATTGATGATGCGCACGCCTTTCTTCATCTTCGCGAATGCGGCGGCGCCAACGATGCCCTTAGTATCGCTGGTAAGCGGGGTGTGAACGGTGATGAAGTCGGCGCTCGCGAACAGCACGTCGACGCTGACCAATTGGACGCCGACGCGGCTGGCAGCGTCAGCGGTCAGGATCGGATCGTAGCCGATCACCTTCATCTTGAGGCCAATCGCGCGGTCCGCGACGATCCGGCCGATGTTGCCGAGGCCGACCACGCCGAGCGTCTTGTTGCATACCTCGGTGCCGGTGAATTTGCTGCGATCCCATTTTCCGGCATGAATCGACGCGTTGGCCGCCGGGATGTGCCGCGCCAGCGCCATCATCATCGTGACCGCGTGCTCCGCAGTCGTGACGCTGTTGCCGGTCGGGCTGTTCATCACGACGATTCCACGACGCGTCGCCGCTTCGATATCGACGTTGTCGACGCCGACGCCGGCGCGGCCAATCACTTTGAGCGACGTGGCCGCGTCGATCACTTCGCGGGTGACGCGAGTGCCGCTGCGAATCACCAGCGCGTCGTAGGGCGCGACTATTTTCGCCAACTCCTCAGGCTTGAGTCCGGTCTTGACGTCGATCTGCAGTTGCGGGAAGCGCTTGAGGGCTTCGATCCCCTGCGCCGCAAGCGAGTCGCTTAGAAGGACGCGGAAGGTTTCCGCCATTTTAATTTCAGATGCTCCGTGCCAGGCGCGCCTGAACCGCGGCGACGCCGGCGCCAAGTTGAATGTTTGCGCCGATCTGTTTGAGTCCCATCTCGAGCGCGCTGACTGCGATGAGCGTATCGAACGGGCTCAGATGACCCATGTGCCCGATGCGCACCAACTTGCCCTTCATCTGATCCTGTCCGCCCTGCACCGACACGCCGAGGTTGTCGCGCAGGAACTTGACCAGCTTGCCGCCGTCGAGACCATCGGGAATCAAAATGCCGGTGACGCCGGGAGCGGGGTTGTCGGGCGACAGCAACTTCAGTCCGAGCGCTGCAGCGGCGTCGCGTGTCGCCGCCGCCATCAGAGTGTGACGCGCGTAAACCTGCGGCAGGCCTTCGGCGTGAATCAGCTCGAGTGATTTGTTGAGGCCGAAAATAAGCGACACGGCCGCCGTCCAGGCGGTGGTGTGCTCGTCGCGCTGCGCCTTCAACTCTTTGAGCAAATCGAAATAGAAGCGCGGCGTTTTGTTCGTCTTCGCGACGTCGATCGCACGTGCCGAGAGCGCGACCATTCCGAGTCCCGGCGGAAGCATCAGCGCCTTCTGGCTGCCCGTCACGAACGCGTCGACGCCCCATTCGTCCATCTTCTGTTCGAACACGCCGACCGACGTGATTCCATCGACGATCAGCATCGCGCCGCGCTTGCGACTGACCTCGCCGATCGCGGCCACCGGATGCACCGCACAGGTCGAAGTCTCGCTGGCCTGCACCAGCACCGCACGCGACTCGGGGTACGCCTTGAACGCATCTTCGATTTGCCCCGGCCGCGCAGCGCGTCCCCATTCGACGCGGACCTCGTGCCCGATCATGCCGAACGCGGAGAGCAACTTGCCCCATCGCTCACCGAACTTGCCGCCGTTGACGTAGATTGCGTGCTCGCCCGGCTGCAGCAGATTGATCACCGCCGCTTCCATCGCGCCCGTGCCGGTGGACGCCAGCAGAATTACTTCACCCGAAGTGCCGTAGAGCGGCTTCATCCGATCTCGGGCTTGATCGAGCGCCGCACTGAACTCCGGCGTACGATGATGAATGATCGGACGCGCCATCTCGAGCAAGACCTCAGGCGGCACCGGTGCCGGTCCGGGCGTGAACAAATATTTTTTCATTTGCGGCATTTTTGACTATTCATCCGGACGCGGCGATTCGCGGTGGCAGCCAAAAAAAAGGCTGGTACCCGCGGAAGCGGATCGCCAGACCCCGATTCGTCCCGGCTTTGCCGGGTCCCCGTCCTCATCACTTGGGATAACGGAGCCGATGGGCAGAGTCAAGGTGATGCGCGGCTCGCGACGGTTTCGAGCCCGCGTTGTAATGGCGTTGCGGCAATTGTTAAAGGTGATCACGTTCCGATGCCGATAGAATGTGAAATTCGCGACGGGTCCCTGGTCTGGATCAAAAATCCGATCACCGGCGTGATTTCATACGTTGTCGATGTTCGCGGCAAGAGCTTTGCGTTCACGCTGGGCGGGCGCGAGAGTGCCGAGCCTGAGACAGGGCACTTAAATCCTGAATCAATTCGTCATGCGACTGAATCGTGCCCATTCTGTCCGGGCAACGAGAGCATGACGACCCCCGAAGTCTTTCGGATGACGCGCGACGAAATCCCCGAATGGACCGGCGCGAAGGCTGACGATGGCGCGGGGTGGATCGTGCGCGTGATCAACAATCTGTTCCCTCGAATTCCCGCGGAGCTGACCGGCAATCGCAACGAGTCGTACATTGTCATCGAAGATCCGCGACATTTTATCGACGCGCCGCGATCGCAGACCGACCTGATGTTCACCGGCGCGCTGGGCGGCGAACACTTCCTTCATCTGATGCAAGCCGATGCGCGCGTGATGCGGCTCGCGTTGCAGAATCCCGATGTTTGCTCGGTCGTGATCCGCAAGAACCAGGGGCGCGAGTCGGGCGCGTCGCAGCCGCATCTGCATCAGCAGATCATCGGATCGCCGGAGCCGTTTCCCGCCGTGCTGGCGGAGGCGCGCGCTGAGCGCGAGAATCCACATCTGTGGCACGAGCTGGTCGCGCTGATGGAGCGGCTCGGGCTGGTGATCGATCGCGGTGAGGCGGTCGTCAGCTACGCGAGCCCGATAGGCATGTTCCCGCGCAGTTACGATGTTGTGATGCCGGACTATCGGGGACTGGTGTCGGAGCTGACGCCGGACCAGATACGGCAATTTGCAAATGCGATCTATCGCGTACTGATGATCCTCGGGCCGTTGCCGCTCGACTATGAAATTCACCAGGGCGAAGGGCTGCCCCTGCACGCGCATATCAATGCGCGGCTGTATCCATATTCAAATGTCGCGGGGACGTTGAACCTGCCGGGCACGCTGCTGCAGAGCGCGGCGGCGATTCGAAATGCGCTGGGGAGGCATTAACCTCTAGCCCCTCTCCTTTTTGGAGAGGGGAACCAGCATCGTGCGGCGTTGGGACTCGCTATTGCGCCTTCCAGACCGGTTTGCGCTTTTCAAGGAAGGCGCGGACGCCTTCTTTGGCGTCGGTGCTCTCGCGGACTGAGCGCGCCATCTGCAGCATGTCGTCGTGCCATGCGTCGAACGTCTCGCTCATGCATCGGCGGACCGTCGCCTTCATCGCGCGCAGCGAGAGTGGGGCGTTGGCGGCGATCTTTTCGGCCAGCGCGGTGGTCGCGTCGGCGAGCTTCGCGTCGGGGACTACGTCGTGAACGATATTCATGTGACGGCCGCGCTCGGCGTCGAGCAGGTCGGCGGTGTAGAGAATCCAGGCGGTGTTGGCCGAGCCGCAAACCTCGATCAGCTTGCGCGTGAAGTCGTACGGCACCATCAGTCCGACGCGGCCGAGCGTCACGCCGAGCTTCGCGTTGTCCGACGCGATCCGAAGGTCGCAATGGAGCGCGAGTTCGAGCCCTCCCGCGAGCGCGGCACCTTGCACCGCCGCGATAGTAGGCACCGGAAACCGCTCCAACCGTCCGAAGACGGACTCGAGCGAGGTCGGGTTGTGACCGCCAGTGGTCTCGTCCACCTCTTTCAGATCGATTCCCGCGCAAAAGCTCGCGCCTTCGCCACGCAACAGCAACGCGCGGATTTCGCGATCGTTTTCGAACTTGCGGAGCGCCTGGTCGAGCGCGTCGATTAAAGGCTGATTGAGGGCGTTACGTTTTTCAGGACGGTTCAAGGTCAGAACCGCGTAATTCGTCTGCCGTGTGACTTTGAGAACTTCCTCAGCCATTGTCGGTAGCTCCTTGTTGATGTCGTATCGTCGCGAGCATCGCACGGCTAACGCACGACCATCAAGTGGCGGTCAAAACATTCGCCTTTCCCCGATAAATCGGCATACACGCTGGCATTTTAGGCGAAGATGTTTCACGTGAAACGTCGGTTAGTTCAGGAGAACGAAACGCGAAAGATTTTCAGACGACGAGCCACGCTAACAGAGCAGAGGAAGAATCTTAAATCGCGCGAAAGAGCGCTGTATAAGGACCCTCACCTTTATCCTCTCCCATTCTGGGAGAGGGGAAGAATGCCGCTAGAAAAGCGATACCGATGACACGAGTGGCATATTCAAGCGACTACGCGACGATGCTGAGCATCTTGTCTTTCACGAAGATGAACTTCTTTGGAGGTTTGCCGTCCAGGTGACGCTTTACGGCTTCGCTGTTGAGTGCGAGGGCGCGTACGTCGTCTTCGGGGGTGCCGGCGGGGACTTCGAGGCGGTCGCGTACTTTGCCGTTTACCTGGACGACCACCGTTACCATCTCGTCGCGCACCAGATTTGGATCGAAGGTTGGCCACGGTTCTAGATGAATCGAAGTCGTGTGGCCCAGGGCGCGCCAGATTTCTTCGGTTACGTGCGGGGCCATCGGGGCTAGTAGCAGGATAAAGGACTCGGCGGGGAAGCGGCCCATCTCTTCGGGTTTTAGTTTTGCGAGATGGTTCAGGTGATCCATCATCGCGGCGATGGCGGTGTTGAAGCGCAGGCGCTCGATGTGATCGGTGACTAGCTGGATGGTTTTGTGGGTACGCTTCAGGGTTTCTTCGGTGGGGTTGCCGGTCGGCGAGCCGGCTTCGGCGTAGCGGCGCATCATCGTCCAGACGCGTTGGATGAACCTTAGCGTGCCGGCGACGCCGCTTTCGTTCCAATTGGTCGCTTCGTCGAAGGGGCTCATGAAGAGCTCCCAGAGCCGGAGCGCGTCTGCGCCGTACTTTTCGATCATCGCGTCGGGCGTTACGACATTGCCCTTGCTCTTCGACATGCGCTGGCCGTCGCTCGCCCAGACCACGCCCTGGTTGCGCAACCTTGGGAACGGTTCGTCGAAGCCGATCAGCTCCTCGTCGAACATCACC
>NZ_DATDGQ010000315.1:0-10464 GCF_036522015.1 Binatus sp. (SeqCode) | reverse complement strand
CTGCGAACGGAAAACATGACGCGCTGTGCGTGCTCGACCTCGATCCGAAATCGAAAACCTACTCGCAGGTAGTCGGGCGGGCTGAAGTACCGAACGCCGGCGACGAGTTGCATCACTTTGGCTGGAACGCGTGCAGCGCGGCGCTGTGTCCGTATGCGCCGCATCCTCATATCGAGCGGCGATATCTGCTGGTGCCGGGATTGCGCTCGTCGCGCATCTACGTTTTCGACACCAAGCCTGACGCGCGGAAACCGAAGCTGGTAAAGACGATCGAGGCGGACGAGATCGCATCGCGCGCGGGATACAGCCGGCCGCATACCGTGCATTGCGGACCAGACGCGATTTACGTCAGCGCGCTGGGAGATCCGAAGGGCGACGGACCGGGCGGAATTTTCCTGCTCGATCACGAAAGCTTCGACGTGCTTGGGCGATGGGAAGTCGATCGCGGGCCGCAGCGGTTCGCGTACGATTTCTGGTGGCATCTCGGTTGGGACGTAGCGGTGACCAGCGAATGGGGCACACCGAAAATGATCGAAAACGGCGTCGTGCCCGAGTTGCTTCTGGGAAACAAGTACGGGCACGCGATTCACATCTGGAACCTGCGCAACCGGCGGCATCTGAAGTCGCTCGACCTTGGCCCCGAGAATCAAATGGCGCTCGAGCTGCGTCCGTCGCACGATCCGACCAAGACCTACGGCTTCGTCGGGGTGGTCATCTCGACCAAGGATTTGTCGGCGTCCATTTGGCTGTGGCATCGCGACGGCGGCGACTGGAAAATTCGCAAGGTGATCGAAATTCCAGCCGAGCCCGCCGACGAGAGCCTGCTGCCGCCGGCGCTAAAGCCGTTCAAGGCGGTGCCACCGCTGATTACCGACATCAACCTGAGTCTCGACGACAAGTTTTTGTACGTTGCGTGTTTCGGCACCGGCGACCTGAAGCAATACGACGTGAGCGACCCGTTCAAGCCGAAGGAGACCGGCAGCGTGCGCCTGGGCGGAATCGTGTCGCACGGGAAGCATCCGAAGAGCGAGCCGCTGAACGGTGGGTCGCAGATGATCGAGCTGAGCCGCGACGGCAGGCGCATCTACATTTCGAATTCGCTGTACGGCGCGTGGGATGCGCAGTTCTATCCGGAGGGCGTGCGCGGCTGGGTCGCGAAGATCGATTGCGCGCCGGCCGGCGGGATGACGATCGATCCGAATTTTTTCACCACCTTCGACGGCGAACGGCCGCATCAGATTCGCCTCGAGGGCGGCGACTCGTCGTCCGACTCGTTCTGTTATCCGTGACGGCGGCGTGGCCGTGGATAGCGGTCGCGGCGCTCGGCGCGTATCACGGAATCGATCCGTCGATGGGCTGGCTGTTCGCGGTTGCGCTCGGACTGCAGGAGCGGCGGCGCTCGAAGGTGATTTGGGCGCTCGGCCCGATCGCAGTGGGACATCTCGTGTCGATCGCGGCAGTTGTCGCGATCATTGGCGTGCTGCGCCTCTTCTTCGCGATCGATTTACTTCGACCAATTGGCGCGGCCGCGCTGATCCTGTTCGGGCTGTTTCGCTTCATCTGGCCGCGCGCGCATCCGCGCTGGGTTGCGATGCGTGTCAATGCGGCGGAGCTTGCGCTGTGGTCTTTCCTGATGGCGTCGGCGCACGGCGCGGGCTTGATGTTGTTCCCAATATTGATCGGGATGACGCCGAATTCCCCGCACGCACATCACATGGCCGCGGCCCACGTGCACACGGTCGCACAGGCGTTAGCAGTAGTGCTGCTGCATACCGGCGCGATGATTGCGGTTACGGGCGCAATCGCGATTTTAGTTTATGAATGGGTTGGATTGGCGATCCTGCGCAGCGCCTGGATCAACCTCGACACAATCTGGGCCGGGGCCCTGGTCGCCGCCGGAGTCCTGTCGCTAGCAATCTGACGTGGTTCGCCCGCTTTTTTTGCGTACGGTGGCGTGGCAGCATCTGGGGTGATGAACGCGTTGCGGATTCTACTGATCGAGGATGAAGCCCGGCTGGCTAACTCGGTCAAGCAGGGGCTCGTCGAGGACGGCTTTGCGGTCGAGATCGCAGGCAGTGCGGAGGCGGCCGAACCGATAGTCGCGCGCGGCGCGCTCGACCTGATCGTGCTCGACATCGGGCTTCCCGGGAAAAGCGGGCTTGAACTGCTGCGCGAGATGCGCGCGGCGGGCAACCAGACTCCGGTGTTGATCCTGACCGCGCGCGGGGCGCTCGAGGAACGCGTGGCGGGACTCGACAGCGGCGGCGACGACTACCTGGCCAAGCCGTTTGCGTTCGCCGAGCTGGTGGCGAGAATCAAGGCGCTGGCGCGGCGTCCGCGGACACCGGCCTCGCCAATCCTCAAAGTCGGCGACCTTGAATTCGACACGGTCAAGCGGCGCGCGAAAATCGGCGAGCACAATCTGAACCTGTCGCCGAAAGAAAAGATGCTGCTCGAATTGCTGATGCGCAACGCGGGGCAAGTAGTGACACGCGACATGATCGCGGAGACGGTCTGGGATTCGAATTACAGCTCGCTGACCAACCTGATCGAAGTCTTCGTCAATCGACTGCGGCAGAAGATCGATCCGCGCGCCGACCGTTCGCTGATAGTCACCGTGCGCGGAGTTGGATACACGATGCGCGCGGAATGACACCGCCGCGCGCACCGCGCGACCGCGGCCAATGACAATCAGACTCAGGCTAACCATCTACTGGGCCGCGATACTGGCGGGTATTCTACTGGTCGCGGCGATCGCCGCATTGACGCTCTTCGCCCGTCAGCAATTCAGCGCGCTGGATGCTGCGCTGCTGGAAGAGACCGAAAACGCTGCCGACCAAATCCAGCGCGGCGGCACCTCGAGCGCGGCCGGAATTCTGCAGCGGCTGAGTCTGGAAACGGATATCGGGCCGGGACGGCGGGTGCGAATAGTTACGGCGCATGGCGAGGTGGGAAACTTCGGCGACGTCCACACTATTCCGCCGCCATTCGATCCGGCGCTCCCGACGCATCCGGCGATCATCGCCAATCCCGCCTTTCGGTTTGCGGTCGTTCCGATGCTGTACAATGGCGAGATCGCGTACCTGCAAAGCGGCGTGCAGGCGGGCCTGGTTGACGAATCGGTTGACAACCTTCGCAACTTGCTGCTGCTGATGGTGCCGATCGTACTGATACTCTGTGTCGGCGGCGGGTACCTGCTGGCGGGCCGCGCGCTGCGTCCGATCGAATCCGTCACCGAGGAGCTCGACGCCATCGGGCCAACCAATCTCAGCTCGCGGCTGACGGTCCCGCCGGTGGCTGACGAAGTCGCGCGGCTCACGCAAGAAATCAACTCGCTGCTGGAGCGGCTGGAACGCGCGTCGGCGACCGAGCGAAGATTCGCGTCCGACGCGGCGCACGAACTGCGGACTCCGCTGTCGGTGCTGCGAACGGGGCTCGAAGTAGCGCTCGCGCGCGATCGCTCGCCTGATGAAAATCGCGCGGCACTTGGCGCGGCGCATCGCGAGGCGCTGTCGCTATGCAGGATCGCCGACGAACTGCTGATGCTGTCGCGGCTCAACGGCGAAGTGATGGTCGATCGGCGCCGGCTGAATCTTCGCGCGCTGCTGAGCGAGATAGCCGCGACGGTCGGGCCGCTGGCGCAAGCGCGCGAGATAAAGCTTACGCTCAGCGCGCCCGAGGACGTGTTCGTCAACGGCAACGAGGGGCATCTGCGGCGTCTGATCGTCAATCTGCTCGACAACGCGCTGAAGTTTACGCCAGCCGGGGGATCGATCGACGTCGGACTGAAGAGCGACGCGAACCGCGCGATTATTCGTGTCGCCGACACCGGCGAAGGAATCCATCCGGCGGAGCTGCCGCACATTTTCGATCGATTCTTTCGTGGTGCCGGATCTGCCGGCGAAGGCAGCGGATTGGGCTTGAGCCTCTGCCGGGAAATTGCGCGGGCGCATGGTGGCGAGATCGCTGCGGCGAATCTCCCGTCGGGTGGATCAGCGTTCGTCGTGACGCTGGAGCTTTACCACGAGGACCCGAATCGAGCGACCGCACCGCTCCGATAGCCGATCCCGCTCAACAACTTGCTTAACTTCCGTTAATTTGGACTGTTGGCAGGGCGCTGTTAGAATTTTCAAAATGGAGCCATTTTGCCGCCACCTATCTGCGGCCGTGCTTGCTGCCGCGATCCTGTCCTGGACGTCGATGGCGCACGCCGCGAGCATAACTCTGTCCGACGCGGTCGAGCGCGCGCTGCACGTCGCGCCGTCGGTCGACGTCGCCGCCGCGGCGAGCGATATGAGCGTCGCCCACGTGCGCGAGCAGCGCGCCCCACTGTTTCCGACCATTGGCGCGGGCGCGGAGTATTACCAGGCGCCGGGCTACGATGAAGTCGTCACCAACCGCGGACTTTCAGCCGGGATGCTGACGCTCGACTACACAGCGTGGGACTGGGGACGGCGGCGGGCACTGCTGCGTGCAGCAGAATACGTAAACGAAGCGTCGCGGCTCGGCGTGGCGGCGGCGCGCGCGCAAATTGTTTTCGACGCGTCGGTCGCGTACTTCGATCTGCTTCGTGCGCGCGGAGCGCAACATGCCTTGGAGGTCAGCCTCGACCGGTTGACGCGCTACGTAACCACGATTCAGGCGCTCGAAAAAAGCGGACGCATGATTACCAATGACGTGCTGAAGTTCCGCACCGCGCGCGACAGCACCGAGCTTGCGCTCGACGCGGCGCGTAGCAACAGCGAGCGCGCGAGCGCAACCCTGGGCATTTTGATTGGCGAGCCCAATCAACCGGACCTCGACATCGCGGACCTTCCCGGGCCTCTGCCAAAGCCGTCTGGCGATCTTGCACAAAGCCCCGTGATGCAGGCGGCGCAGCGCGCGATCGCCTCGGCGAACTCGCAAATCGTGGCAGCGAAGGCCGAGCGTCTGCCGACGTTCCAGGTCGCGTTCACGACCGGATTCGTCGGCATCGATCCGCCCAAGACGATCGCGCACAACTTTGGCGGCTCGTACGACGGCGTGATGTCGGTGCCGGTGTTCGACGGCGGTCTGATCGCGTCGCACATCGATCAGGCGAAGGCAAAAGCGCATTCGGCGACGGCGCAAGCGCGGCAGGCCGAGTACCTTCTGCGGCGGCGCGTGGCGGACGCGTCGCTTCGCTACGACGAGGCGAATCGGCAGCTCGACATCCTGTCGCGCGCGCAGCCGACGGCGGACGACAACTTCAGGTTGACGTGGTCGCGCTTCCTTGGCGGAGGATCCGCGACCATGCTCGAAGTGCTGGACTCCTATCAGCAGGCCGAGCAGTTGCGGCTCCTGCATTTCGACCAGCAATTCAACGCGCGCGAAGCGGTGGTGGAGACCAACTTGCTCTTCGGCCGTATCCAGTGATGAAGCGCGCGAGTGAGAACCGTTGCACCGCGGCGATCTTTGCGGCGCTGCTGGCGATGGTCCTGCTGACGGGATGCGGCGGCGAGAAAGCTGACAACGAAGACTCGAAGCCGGCCAATCCGACGCTGCTGGTGAGTGCAGCCAGGGCCGAAGTTCATCCGATGACGAGCGAGCTTCGGTTGCTCGGCAAGACGGTCGCGATGCGTCACGTCATCATGCGCGCGCCAACGGCGGGGCGCGTGATGGGCATGAAACTCGTCAGCGGCGATTCGGTGCGCAAGGGCCAGGTCGTCGCGCACGTAATCAATCGCGAGATCGAAGCGGCGGAAGCCGGGCTCGCGGTCGCACGCAAGATCGATCCACAGGACGCGCCGGCGCTGAGTGCGTCGGTCGGGCGCTATAATCACAGCGCGGGGATACCGGTGGTCGCGCCGGAATCGGGAGTCGTCTCGGCCCCGCCGGTCAGCAGCGGCCAGATGGTCGCCGACCTCGATACGATTGTCGATCTGATCGATCCGGCGAGCCTCTATATTGATACCTCGGTGCCGGTGAGCCAGCTCTCACTGATCCGGCCCGGGATGAGCGCGACGGTGACGACGCCGTTTCGTCCGGGCATCCAGTTCCCCGCGCGCATCGATGCGATCCTGCCGAGCTTCGACGCGGCCAGCGCAAGCTCCTCGGTGCGGACAGACTTCATCGGCTCGGATCGCATCGCGCAGGCGAACGCGCCGGTAGAGGTGCGCGTCGAGACGGCGAGCGTGCCCGACGCGATCGTAGTTCCAGCCGCCGCTCTGTTTCAGGATCAGGGCGTCGATCAGTACCACGTCTTTGTAATCGGCTCAGACGGCCGCGCGCACAAAAGGGACATCAAAGTCGGCTTGCGCGACAAAGATCTGGTTCAAGCAACCGACGGCATCAAGGTGGGCGACCTGGTCGTGACCTCGGGCGGCTATGCGCTGTCCGACGGCCTTGGCGTTCGCGTCGCGCAGGGCAATCAATGAAACGCGGCAGCTCAACGCTGGCGGTGCTGTCGGTGCTGGCAGCGAGCGTGCTCGGAGTAATCCTCGCGCGCACGATTCCTAGTGCGGTGTTTCCCGAAATTGTTTTCCGGCGTGCGACAATCCTCGCCGACAGCGGCGATCTGCCGGCCGAACAGATGCTCGCGTCGGTCACGCGGCCATTGGAAGAGAGCGCTTACAGCATTCCGGGCGTCGAGCTGGTGCGATCGACCACGACCCGCGGGAGCGCCGAGATAGACGTTACCTTCGGCGAAGACTCCGACCCCCAGATCGGTTTTCAGATGCTCAGCGCCGAGGTCGCGCACACCCGCGCGCAGTTGCCCAACGATACGCAGGTCAACGCGGTGCTGCTGACGACCGGCACGTTTCCGATCGTCGATCTGAGCCTGAGTTCGAAGACTCGCAGCCTGCCCGAACTTACCGACGTCGTGAACTACGACCTCGTGCCGAGCCTGCATAATATCAACGGCACCTACCGAGTCGGCGTGATCGGCGGCAAGTTTCGCGAATTCGTAGTACGGCTCGATCCGGCGCGGATGCTGCAACACGACTTGTCGCCTGCAGATGTCGTGGCGGGGCTGTCGAAGAACAATGTCGTCGCTTCCGCCGGCCGGATGAACGAAGAGCATCGCATGCTGCTGACGGTGGTGACGACCGACCTGCACCAGGCGGATCAGATTGCGCAGGTGCCGCTCTCGTCGGCGGGCGGTCAACCGGTGCGCGTCAGCGATATCGGTTCGGTCGAACTTGGAATCCAGGAGGATTACGTCCGCGCCGCATCCGAGAATGGCGCGGCGGTGTTGGTGGGAATCTCGCGGCGGCCGAGCGGCAGCACGGAGGCAATCGCAGCGCAGGCGCGGCAAATTCTCGCGGAGTTTCGTCAGCGCTATCCCGACATTCAGTTTTCGGTCTCCTACGATCAGTCGGACCTGGTCGCCGAATCGCTCAAGAGCGTGCGCGACGCGATCGTGCTTGGCCTAGCGCTGTCAGTGCTGGTGGTGTTGGCCTTCACGATGAGTCCGCTGAGCGCGATCGTCGCGGCGGTCGTGGTGCCGTGCACCGTCGCGATCACGTTCATCGTGATGAAGGCGGTCGGGCTGACCTTCAACATGATGACACTGGGCGGGCTCGCAGCCGGAATCGGACTTTTCATCGACGACGCAATCGTGATGATCGAAGCGATTCATCGCGAGCTCGCGGCGAAGAATTCCGCTGCTGACGCTGTCGCCGGAGCACTCAAGAGTCTTCAGCGCCCGCTGATCGCCTCGACGATGACGGTGATCGTCGTCTTCGGGCCGCTGGTTTTTACTTCGGGCGTGACTGGAATTTTTTTCCGATCGCTGGCCGCTACGCTCGGGGGCGGACTGGCGATTTCGCTGATCCTCGCCATCTACTTCACGCCAGCAATCGAGCTGGCGATCGCCCGGTTCCGCGGACGCGCGCGCGAGGCGGGGCGAATTTATCACGGCGTTCAGACCGCATTTCTGACCGCAGTCCGGCCCTTCATCCGACTTCCCGTGCTGGCGATTCCGGTCGCGATCGTTTCCATCGTCGTTGCGTACTTCGTGTACAACAACATCGGTACTGACTATCTGCCGCCGCTCGACGAGGGCGCGTTCATCCTCGATTACATCACGCCGCCGCAGAGCACGCTGGCCGACACGACAGCGATGCTCGACTCAATTCAATCGATTCTGAAAGCGACGCCCGAAGTCGCTTCGTTCAGCCGTCGCACCGGAACCCAGCTTGGATTTTTTCTGACCGAATCGAATACCGGAGACATGTCCGTGCGGCTCAAGCCCGACCGTAAACGGGATATAGACGACGTCACCAATTCGCTCCGCGAGCGCATACTGAATACGGTGCCGGGAGTGCAGATCGAGTTCTCACAAGTGCTGCAGGACTTGATCGGTGACCTTTCGGGCGTTCCGGAGCCGATCGAAGTCAAGGTTTTCGGCACCGATCAGAAAGTTATCGAAGCGACCGCGCGGCAGGTGGCCGACAAGATGCGCGCGATCCACGGCCTGGTGGACGTCAAAAGCGGAATCATCGAAAGCATCCCGGAGGAGGCGGTGGTGGTCGATAACACTTCGGCGGCGCACTACGGATTGAACGCCGATGATGTTCGCACTGCGCTCGATTCGGTGATTCAAGGGACGGTCGCCACCAATGTGCTTTCGGGCGATCGGCTGGTCGCTGTCCGCGTGCGCTACCCGGACGCATTCCACGAAGATTTGGGAACTCTGTCGGAGGTCATCCTAAAGTCGAGCACGGGTGCACGCGTCCCGCTGGCCTCCGTCACGAAGCTCAACTTTCTCGGCGCGACCAACGAAATCGACCGCGAGCGCCAGCGTCCGGTCGTGCACGTCACTGCGCGGCTCGAGGGTATCGACCTCGGCACGGGGATCAACGCGGTGAAAGAGAGTCTCGCGAAGATGCCGCTGCCGGCGGGAGTATCGCTCGAGTACGGCGGCCTCTACGCTCAGCAACAACAGGCATTTCACGAACTCGCGCTGGTGCTGGTAGCAGGAACGTTCATGATGTTCCTGATCCTGGTCTGGGAGTTTGCGCGACTCGCGCCCGCGATTGCCTGCCTGGTCGCTGCGATGTCGTGTCTCGCCGGCAGCTTCATCTCGCTTGACCTGACCGGCATGACGCTCAACATTTCATCGTTCATGGGAATCATCATGGTGGCGGGTATCACTGCCAAGAACGGCATCCTACTGCTCGATCATGCCGAGCGTGAAGTCGGCTCGGGCACCAAGCCAGGCGCGGCGTTGCTGGACGCTGCAACCGTCAGGCTGCGGCCAATCATGATGACAACCCTCGCCACCGCTGCGGGCCTGTTCCCGCTGGCACTCGGGTACGGCGCGGGCGCCAAGGTTCAGCAGCCGTTGGCGATCGCGGTGATCGGCGGCCTCGCGTTCGCGATGTTTCTCTCGACTCCGCTGGCGGGTGGAATCTACTTGTTGGGGACGCGCGGCAACCGCCGCAGTCAAGCTCGCCCGTCGCAGGAGCAGGGCCAGGACCCGGCCACCCGGTAAACACGCGCGCTCAACTCAAATCACCCCGGGCAACAGACGGTACCGAACGCGATCCATGTAGCTGCGATACGCTGCGTCCGCGCTCAAGTGTTCTTCCTCCTGGTCGATCCGCCATACCATGAAGGGAAGCGTTACGACTATCAGGAGAATATTGCGGGAGTTCGCGTAGGACATCGCATAACCAATCGAAAGTACCAGCCATCCGAAATATATAGGATGACGAACCCATCGAAATGGACCTTTTGATACGATTCCGCGGTTGGCCGGCAATATACCGAAGCTCCGGCCCATGTAAACGCGCGCGACCTGGGTCAGCAGCACGCCAAACAACTCGAAGACAAGTCCGACGGTCGCGAGTGCGCCGCTCGAGAGGGAGATCGGACGCATGAAGCATGGGAGGATCAGCATGGCGCCGGATGCAGCGACCGTTCGCAGATTCACCGTCGCGCTGCGCGGGACAAATCGGGCGAATGACATGACGGCCATGACTGCGGCGCCTGTCACCCATACAACGTTTGCGGCTCCGGCCAGGGTGAAACTGATTTCGCGGCCGGCCGGCAGCATCGCGAGTAAGAACGATACCGCGAGCACGCAGTCGCCAAGGGCACGCCTCAATCCGGCGACGGTTACATGCGATTGCAGAACTGCGGCGGGCGCAATGCGCGTGGCGACGGCTTCCATGAATCCATAGTGCGCCCGCTACATTATACCAGGCAAATGATAGCGAAATGTAAGTGAGAATCGCACTAACTACTCAGTTCTATAGTAACTTTTAACTATAGCAACACGCCGCCAGTCGTCGTCGATTGGCTACTCAGTTCGTCAGTTCGCGCGTCCGTCGTGAAGGCGTGAGCTACCGCCAGCGCGTCGCCATTGCCGCCCGCGCCACCTTTGCCTAAGATGACCTGCCTGAGTCTGTGGCTTCTTGGAGTGCCGAGGTGGCGGAATGGCAGACGCAGAGGACTCAAAATCCTCCGTGGGCAACCACGTGCGGGTTCAAGTCCCGC
>NZ_DATDGQ010000314.1:0-7204 GCF_036522015.1 Binatus sp. (SeqCode) | reverse complement strand
GCATCGACCGCGAAGAACTCATCTCGGCCGGCGCTCCCGAAGAGGTCGAGATTCGCGCGAGTGCACTGCACGCAGTCGAGTTGATGGTCGAGGAATTGCGCCGCGCGGGACGTCTCGCCACTGCAATGAACATCGATTTCATTCTCTGGACCCGAGGCCATTCTCCCGAATATAAGCGCGCCAAACCCCGTCATCGCACGCGCACCGTATTCTACTAGAGGCAGCGACCCTCTTTCCCCAATGCCAGATCCGCTTGCGTCAAATCTGACGATCCGCCTAGACTGACCGTACGTTCATTTGACTGACTGTCCAGTTTCGCCATGACCAAAGAAGAGGTAATCAAGGAATACCGGGTCCGCGAGATCCTCGAAGCCGCGCGCCGCGTGATGGCTCGATACGGTATGCAGGGCACCACCGTAGATCGCGTCGCCGAGGAAGCGAAGGTCGCCAAGGGCACTATCTATCTGTATTTCGATACCAAGGACGCGCTGGTCCACGCGGCGGTGCTCGAGGGTTTGCGCGAGATGGTGGCGGAGACGATCGCGTCGGACGACGCGTCGATACCGCCGCTCGAGCGAATCCGCAAGCTGATCCTGGCCCAGTTCCGAATCCAGGCATCGAACCAGGATTTTTTGAAGACGCTGATCATCGGCAATTCGCTCGATATCGAGCTCGAATCGGAGGCTGGCCGCGAATACATGCGGGTTTACGCCGGCCATCTCGACTTCATGGCGTCAGTGCTGCAGGACGCGATCGATCGCGGCGCGATTCGGCAGATCGATCCGCATTTCGCTGCGTTCATGCTCGGCGAGATGCTGACCGGCTCACTGCGGCGGCGGTTGCTCAAGCTGGCGTCGAGTCCGCTCGAATCCGACGCGGAAGCGGTCGTGGAACTTTTTCTCAGAGGGATCGCGGCGCTCCCATGAAGATTTTCAATATTCCGGCGCTCTCACTGCTCGCAACTGCGCTCGGCGCGCTCGCTCTTGCTGGATGCCATCAGCCGGCCGCGGCGGAAGTCGAAAACAAGTCGGGACCGGCGCCGATTGCGATCGCCGTCGCCACAGCGCATCAGGAGAGTCTCGATCGCACCGCTGAGGTCCAGGGCGCGCTCTTTCCGCGCGAGCACGCGGTGATGTCGTCGGAGGTCGAGGGCAGAGTAGCTGAAGTTATCGCGGACTTCGGCGACAAGGTCACGGCGGGCCAGGTGATGCTGAAAATCAACCCGCGCGAATACGAGCTGCGGGTCGAAACGGCGCAGGCGGCACTCGACCAGGAGCGCGCAAAGCTCGCCAACTCGACCGCTCGCTACAATCGCGCGCGGACGCTCAAGGAATCAGGGAGCATCTCGGCGGAGCAGTTCGATCAAATCGCGTCGCAGTTGCGCGTCGATCAAGCGGACACAGAGTCGGCGACTGAAACGGTCGCGATGGCGCGCAAAAAACTCGGCGACACGGAAATCAAGGCGCCGTTCAGCGGCTCCGTGCAAAAACGGATGGTCTCGCTCGGCGAGTACGTATCGCCCGGCAAGGAAATTTACGAACTTATCGCGACCGACCCGATCAAGCTGCGCTGCCCGATGCCCGAACGGTTCGTCCCGCTAGCGCGCGTCGGCATGCCGGTGAAGCTCGCGATCGACGCAAACCAGGGCGCCTCATACACGGGGAAGATCACGCGTATCGCGCCGGCGCTCGATGAAAGCAGCCGCACGCTGCTGATCGAGGCCGAGGTCGCCAACCCCGACGGCGCGCTGAAGCCCGGATTTTTCGCCCACGTGACGATGGATCTCGGCCACGATCGCGCGTTGTTCGTACCGAGCGCCGCGGTGCTGCGCTACGCCGGCGTCGCGCGAGTGTTCGTCGTCGAGCAGGGAGTAGTGCGTGCGCGCGAGGTGACGACCGGCAGCGTTGTTGGCGACCAGACCGAAATCACCGTCGGGCTGAAGGAGGGCGAGCACGTCGCGGTGAGCGACGTCGATCGCCTGGCCGACGGCACCGCGGTGACCGCCAAGGAGCAGTCGTGATTCTCGCCGACCTTTGCGTGCGCCGTCCGGTCTTCGCGACGATGTTCGTCGGCGTGCTGGTCGTGCTCGGGTGGTTCTCGTACATGCGCCTCGGCGTCGATCTGTTTCCTAAGGTCGATGTACCGACCGTGATGGTTACGACGTTCCTGCCCGGCGCCGCGCCGGAGGAAACCGAGGCGCGCGTCACCAAGCCAATCGAGGAAGCCGTCAACACCGTCAGCGGAATCGACGAGATGCGCTCGACCACGCTCGAAGGCGTTTCGCGCGTCACCATCCAGTTCAAGCTCGAGCGCGACCTCGACGCCGCCGTGCAGGACGTGCGCGACAAGATTGGGACCGTGCTCGATCAGCTGCCCGACGGGACCAAGCCGCCGCTGGTGCAGAAGTTCGACCTCGACGCGGTGCCGGTGGTGACGATCACGCTCACCGGCTACCAGAGCCTGAAAGAGCTCACCGAGCTGGCGCGCCGGCGCCTCAAGGAACCGCTCGAATCAGTCGACGGCGTCGGTTCGATCGATATCGTCGGTGGACGCGAGCGCGAAGTTCACGTCGATGTTGACGCCGACAAACTGCACGCGACCGGCGTGACGATTCAGCAAGTCGGCGCTGCGCTCTCGCGGCAAAACGTCGAGTACCCCGGCGGCCGCATGAAGCAGGGCATGTCCGAGGAGATGCTGCGCACGCTCGGCCGAATCACCGAGGTTCCCGATTTCGCAAAAATCATAGTCAGCGAAGTCGAGGGACGACCGGTGACGGTCGGCGACGTCGCGTCGGTCGAAGATAGCGTCAAGGAGCCGCGCTCGCTGTCGCGATGGGACAACAAGAACGCGGTGTCGCTGATCGTGCGCAAGCAGTCGGGCGAGAACACGATCGAGATCGTGGATCGCGTCAAGCAGCGCTACGAAACGATCAAGGGTACTCTCCCGCCCGGCGTCGACGTGATCTTCACGCGCGACGCGTCCACCTTTATCCGCGCCGCCGTCGACACCGTGCAGGAGCATCTCTGGCTCGGCGGGCTGTGCGCCGCGATCGTGGTGTTCTTTTTTCTCGGCTCGATCACTTCGACGCTGATCGCCGCGGTTGCGATTCCCGTTTCGATTATCGCGACTTACTCGCTGATCCTGTGGATGGGTTTCACGCTCAACCGCATGACCCTGCTGGCGCTGACGCTCGCGGTCGGAATCGTGATCGACGACGCCATCGTCGTGCTCGAAAACATTTTCCGCTTCATCGAAGAAAAGAACATGGACCCGATGTCGGCGGCGAAGGCGGCCACTGCCGAGGTCGGTCTCGCCGTCAGCGCGACGACCCTGTCGCTCGCGGTCATCTTCGTGCCGGTCGCGTTCATCCACGGTGTGATGGGTCGTTTCCTGAATTCGTTCGGTCTGACGATGGCGTTCGCGATCATGGTCTCGCTGCTGGTTTCCTTCACGCTCACGCCGATGCTCTGTTCGCGCTACCTGAAAGCCAAAGGCGCGGGCGGCACGAAGCACAACAGCACCAAGGACTGGAGAATTTTCCGCTGGATCGAGGACTACTACGACCTCGCGCTGCGCTGGTCGCTCGACCATCGATGGGTGCTGGTCGTCGTCGCGGTCGCGCTGATCATCTCGATTCCGTTCTTGGGCAAACTGGTCGGGGCGACTTTCATGCCCGACGACGATTCGAGCGAATTCGCGGTCAACATCCGCACGCCGCCCGGATATTCGCTCGCGCATACTGATCAGATAGTCGCACAGATAGAAAATCGCCTGCGGACGATCCCCGAAGTTCGCGACCTGTTCACCACCGTCGGCGACACCAACGGCGACGATCGCGTGACGGTCGCGCAAGTCGATGCGAAACTCTTCCCGCTCGATCAGAGACGCCGCAGCCAGGAACTCGTGATGGCCGACGCGCGCAAGTTGATGGACGCGTTCCCGGCGCTGCGCGTCAGCGTCGATCCGATCAAGCCGTGGGAGCAGGGTGGCTATCGCGAGGTCGCCGTCGAATATGACATGCGCGGTCCCGACCTCGACACGCTGCGCACGTACGCCGACAACCTGATGACACGGCTCAGGAAGATACCCGGCATCGTCGATCTCGATTCCAGCTACGAGGGCGGGCTGCCGGAGCTGCAGGTCAATATCGATCGCAGCAAGTCGGCGGACCTCGGCGTGTCGGTGGACGATATAGCGCAGACCATGCGCACGATGGTGCAGGGCGACGTGATCACGCGCTTTCGCGAAGGCCAGGATACCTACGACGTGCGCCTGCAGTTGGCGGACAAGGATCGCAACAATCCGGTGGTGGTTGCGGGGCTGACGATTCCTTCCAGCAGAGTGGGCCAGGTGCGGCTGGACAACGTCGCGACGCTGACGCACGGGACCGGCCCGGTGCAGATCGACCGGCAGGATCGCCAGCGCAACATATCGATCGTCTTCAACCTCGCGCCCGGATTCGCGATGAACAAGGTGATGGACGCCGTCACGCGCGAAGTCCAACAGATTCACCTGCCCGCCGGCTATGTCACTGAGTTCGGCGGCCAAAGCAAGATTTACGGCGAAATGGTTACCGGCTTCGTGATCGCGTTCCTGCTCTCGATCATCTTCATGTACATGGTGCTGGCCGCGCAGTTCGAAAGCTTCATCCATCCGATCACGATCATGTTGTCGCTGCCGCTGGCGGTCCCGTTCGCGCTGATCTCGCTGTTTGTCTTCCGCGAGCACCTGATGCTGTTCTCGACGCTCGGCATCCTGCTGCTATTCGGCATCGTGAAGAAGAATTCGATTTTGCAACTCGATCAGACGCTCAACCTGATTCGCGCGGGACTGCCTCGCCGGCAGGCAATTCTGACCGCGAATCGCGATCGTTTGCGGCCGATCCTGATGACTACGGCGGCGCTGGTCGCCGGCATGATTCCCGTCGCAATCGGGCAGGGCGCGGGCGACAGCTCGGTTCGCGCGATCGCGCTGGTAGTGATCGGCGGTCAGACGCTATGCCTGCTGATCACGCTGCTCTTTACGCCGGTCGCTTTCTCGCTGTTCGACGATATGGAGAACTGGTTCCGCAGTTTCCGCAAGGCGCCCGTAAGGCTCAAGCTGGTCGAGCCGCACTACAACGACGATCTCGAACGCGAAGCGATCGACTAGCCGCGCGCGTCCCGTCCTTCAATCCTGCTCCTGCGTTCTGATAGGCTCGCGAAATTGTGAGCGCTGGAGACAAAACGACTATGGGCGAAATCGCTATCGTTCTTGCACTCGGACTCGCCGCCGGCATCCTGGGCGGATTCGTCGGCGTCGGTGGCGGCGTGCTGATCGTGCCGGTGCTCGTGCTGGCGCTCGGTTTCGATCAGCATCTCGCGGTCGGCACCTCGCTCGGCGCGCTGCTTCCGCCCGTCGGAATCCTCGGCGCGTACGAGTACTACAGGCACGGCCATCTCAACGTCACATATGCGCTACTGCTCGGCGTGGGATTGCTGATCGGCGCTTATATCGGCGCGGTGTATGCGGTAAAAATGCCCGCGGCGACCCTTCGTCGCATTTTCGGCGTGTTCCTGCTGCTGACCTCAATCCGGATGCTCTACAAATAGATGGTCGCCTTGCGATTCACTATTGCCCTTACTAAGTTCGCGATGTGGACGCCCAGCTCGAACAGGCACTCAACCTTTTGCTCGAATCCGAGCGCGCCGGAGTGCTCGCGCTCGACAAGCTGATCGCCGACGTCAAGCAGGAAGAGCTGAAGAAGTTCCTGGCCGGCTCGCGCGCGATGGAACAGCGCAACGCCGAGGAACTCGAGGCCCTGATTCGTGGCAACGGCGGCAAGCCGTCGAGCGGTGTCGGACCGTTCGCGCGCAAGGTCTCCGCGCTCGACTCGATTCGCGATCGCCTGAACCTGCTTTCGCGCGGCCAGGAATGGGCGGCGCGCAAAACCGAAGTCGCCCTCGCGCTAGCGCCCGCGGACGGCCCGATACACGACTACCTGACCGCGATGGCGAACCGGCACCGCGCCGAAGTGGAATGGGGCCGCGCCGAAGTCATCCGCCTCACGTCCGCAACCTAGCCGCGCAAGAAATGCGACCCGCGCCGGAGCGCTAGCCCGGACGTTTCGCGATGAACAGTTCTCCCCCCCATTCGTCCATCAATGTGCGCGGTTCGAATCCTGTTTCGCGCAACAGGTGCATCCACTTAGCGCGCGGAAAAACACCCTCGAGGTGAGAATCGTGCACGACGCGCGTGTCGCCGCGCGCGTCGCGCAGCACAATCGCGAAGTCGGTTCGATACGTCGTGTCGGTCGGATCGGGATCGAAAGACCACATCAGATAGCGAAGGCTGCGACCGTCGTTGCCGTCATGTCCGCCGTGCCTGGTCTCAGCGACGAAGATTTCCTGCACGCAGTCCGGCACGAACAGCGCGACCCCGCCCACGCTACAGTGACGGTACGCCGTGCCGATCGCGGCGCTGAGGTCAGCCTCGCTCGTCATGTACGCGATCGCGTCGTGGATAAACACCGCATCGAACGTGCGCCCAAGGTTCACCGTGCGCATATCGCCCTCGCGATGCTCGCATTCGGGATTCAGCCTGCGGCTGATTGCGAGCATTTGCGGCGACAGATCGACCAGCGTCATTTCGAATCTAGATTTGAGATAGAGCGCGTTGTTCCCGCCTCCGGATCCAAGCTCGAGCACCGTGCGCGGCGCAGGTTTGCACGCCTCAGTCAGCACGCGCGCAAAGAACGCCGCCTCCTCCGCATAGTCTTCGGGCGCCGAGAAGAGCGGCCACCATTCCGCGAGCTCGTCGTACAGTTTCATCGCGGCGGATTTACTTCTGCGGCGACGGCGCTGGCACCTCCGTCATGCGCGCCGTCGTATCCGCGTCATACTCGAGATGCAGCGCGCGCACGATCATTCCATGCATCCGCCACAGCCCGATCACGTAGAACAGCTCCATGATCTGTTCGTCGGCTAGATGACTTTTCAGCGCCGCGAACGTCTCATCTTCGACCAGATTACGCCCGACCAATTCATCGGTCGCCTGCATCACGGCGCGCTCGACGTCGCTGAACTTGTCGCTGACCGCCCAGCCTTTTATCGCCGCCAGCTTGTCTTCCGAAACCCCCACCATCCGCGCGACCTTGAGATGCTGCGAATATTCGAACCGCGACTCGCCGACAATTCCAGTGCGGAGGATCGCCAACTCGCGCAGT
>NZ_DATDGQ010000313.1:0-19408 GCF_036522015.1 Binatus sp. (SeqCode) | reverse complement strand
CGCCACTTCGATCACTTGCGGAAGAATCCACCGATTGTAAAAACCCATCTGCGCTTCCCTCCGCATTAATAGCGTGTTGCGCTGAAAGCGGAAACGGGCATTTGCCTGAAAAAGGAAGCGGCGGGTCCGATCGTTCGGACCCGCCGCTTTTGGCGCATCGCTGCGCGTCTGTTTCTCTAGCTCCTCCCCGCGAGGTTAGAAGGCGTAAATGAAATTCGCAGCCAACGTGTCCTGTCCGTGCCACAAATGCTGCGTGCCAGTCACCGGGCTCACGAAATTGTTGTTCGTGAACGAGTTCTGACTCGAGTTGTCATGCCGATATTCCAGCCGAGCGATCAGTCCCGTCACTTCTGGGATCTTGTAGCTCAACGTCTGGGTTATCTCCCACAACGTCTGTGCCTCGCCGTTGGTGCGCGCACCATCCATGTCGTCGAAGAATTCGGCGCGGGTCGCCAACTCGACCGCAGGCGTCCAATCGTACACTACGTACCCCGCCGCGCCCTGCCACGTCGCGCTGTGACCGTTGATCGCTGGACCGTCCTGAGAGGCGTACAGGTATTCGGCCTGCAGCGTCAGGTTGGGCACGAACGACGGCTTCCAGGTCACGATCGGATCGATTGCCCCCAGCTCCATATTGGATTTCGTTTTGCCTGGCGGGATGCTGGCCGTGTTCGAGGGCTGAACATTCGGTCCAAAGATGCCGTTGACTACGAGGCTCAACGACTTTTCCTTGTTGTTGATCGTGAGCTCACCTTCAACGTTCGGACCACCGTTCGAAGTGCTCGCCGGATCGTCCCAGCCGTTGTTCAGACCAGCGGTGGCCGACACGTAGTCGTTGAACGTATAGCTGGCGCGGATGCCGGTATGAGTCAGCGGTTCGCCAAGGTTGAACAGCAGGCCGCGGCTCTCGTTGAAGTTCTGGTTGTTGTAAATCGGAATGATCTCGGCGCCGAGCAGCGTTACGAAGCGGCCGGCTTCAAAACTCACACCCGAGCCGAACGGCGCCGTATAGGTCAGGTAGTACTGCGTCGGATCGACCCACTGATTACCGACATGCGCCGAGTTCGAGTAATTTGTAACGGAGGAAATCGCGTTCGCGACCTGACCGAAGTTGATGTCGGTCACGAATCCAACGGTTCCATCGCGTTCGATGTGCAGATTGCCCTGAGTGAGCTGGAATCCATCCTGGTCCCACGCGCGAAACGTATTGACGTTGCCATTCGGCTGATTGAAGTTATGCTCATAGCCTGCATCGACCAGAGCGTGCACGCTGATACCAAGGTTGTCCGACAGATTCTTCTGGATGGACGTTATGTTCGTTTCAGCCAGGCCAACGTGCTGGCCGATGGTCGCGGGCGACGCGTTAGCCGCGGGCTGTGCGACGACCATCGCCGCCTCGATCTTTTTCACTTCGCTGGTCGTGTCGTCGGTCTGTTTCTGTATATTACCCACCTGCCCGGACAGCGCATTCAGTCGCTGGTCTTCGCTCGGCCCCGTGGGGCTCGTCGTGGTTGTGGTCGTGCTGACCACATGGTGGTGACGTCTGTGGGTTGTCGTGGTTGTGGTTGTGGCCGGATCTGGATCTGCCGCCCAGGCATTCGCATTACACAGCAATCCGATCAGTGCGACGCCAGCAACCAGGCGAACCCAGCCAACGCCCCGAGTCGTACTTCTTCTATTCACTATCTCCTCCCTCCGAGACACGCGGCCGCTCGCCGCGGCTTCCTGCGCCCACACGTAGCGGGCTACGGTGATTAAACCGGCTGCTTTGTTACAAGATTCATACCGGTGTCATAATTGACCGAGGTCCAAAATCCTTTGTGTTCATAAGGATTTCGGCTATCGGTCAGCGATTGGTGATGCCCGTATGGAAAGCATTTGCCGCGTGATTAATCAGGTCTGACGGCAGACCGTCAAGTTTGCACCGACCTGACTTTCAACAGGTTCACGGCGTTACCTGCGACTTCAGGCTTTCTGTTCCGGTTTGGAAATGAACTATTCATCCTCATCATGCCGGATTTTCTGTGCTATCACTGGGCTGTGGACAACCGTACTTCTCTGACGCGCTCGAAATCGGTCGGCAAATGATTGGCGCTGAAACATTTTTGGGCGGAGCGAACTATCCCTGGCAGGGCGGCGTTCCAACCCAAAGCCACCACATATGAATTTTGAATTGACCGAGGCACAAGACGAGATCGTCAGGCAGGTACGCACCCTGTGCACAAACTTTCCGGACGAGTACTGGCGCGATCACGATCGCCGTGCCGAATTTCCGCACGACTTCTTCGCCGCAGTCGCCGCCGCCGGCTACCTCGGCGTCGCGATCCCGGAGCGCTACGGCGGCAGCGGTCTCGGAATCACAGAGGCCGCGCTCGTGATGCGCGAAGTCGCCGCCTCGGGCGGTGCGATGGCGGCCGCCAGCGCCGTCCATCTTTCGATCTTCGGCGTCAGTCCGCTCGTCTTCCACGGCAGCGAGGAACAGAAGCTCCGCTACCTACCGAAGGTGGTCAGCGGCGAGATGCATGTCGCATTCGCGGTCACCGAGCCCGACGCCGGCAACGACATCACACACATCAAGACGGCCGCGCGTCGTGACGGCGACAACTACATCATCAACGGCCGCAAGGTCTTCACCACCAAGGCGCGCGAAGCAAAACGAATGCTCCTGCTCACACGAACGACACCCTTCGAGCAGGTCACTAAAAAAACCGACGGCATGAGCCTGTTCTTCGCCGAGCTCGAGCCATCATCCGTCGAAATTCGCGAACTCGAAAAACTCGGCCGCGCCGCCGTCGATACCAACCTTTTGTTCATCGACAACCTGAAAGTGTCGGCGTCGGATCTAATCGGCGGCGAAGGACGCGGCTTCCATTGCCTGCTCGACGGCTTGAATCCCGAGCGTATCCTGGTTGCCGCCGAGGCGATCGGAATCGGACGCGCCGCGGTTGCCAAAGCCGTCAGGTACGCGAAAGAACGCGTGGTCTTCGGCCGTCCGATCGGACAGAACCAGGCAATCGCGCATCCCCTGGCCGATTCGTACTCGAAGCTGGAAGCGGCGGAACTCATGATGCTCAAGGCGGCGTGGCTGTTCGACAATCGCAAGCCATGCGGTCCCGAGGCCAATACCGCCAAGCTGCGCGCCGCCGATGCCGCGTTCGAGGCTTGCGATCGCGCGGTGCAGACGCTCGGCGGCTACGGTTACGTTCGCGAGTACGACGTCGAGCGCTACTTCCGCGAATGCCGTCTGCTCAAGATCGCGCCGGTGTCGCAAGAAATGGTGTTGAACTCGATCGCCGAGCATGTGCTCGGCCTGCCGCGCTCGTACTAGACGGCGATTCCGATGCGCAAAAGCGCGATCATCGTCCTGCTCGGCGCGCTGTGCTTTGCCGGCTATGTGTTTTATTCACTGACCGGCGTGGAACCGGTGAAGGTGGCCGGCACTCGGCTGGTGCGAAGCGGCGATCGGGTGTCGGTCGAAGGCGACGTTCGCAACACGGGCGACGACACCGGCCCGCTCCAGCTCGAGGTTCACTACTTCGATCGCGACGGCCATTCGATCGGCAAGGATATAGTCTCGATGGACGGCCTGCGCCACGGTGCGGCGGCCCATTTCAGGAGTTCAGCGCGTCAGGACGACGGGGTTGCGGACTTTTCGATATACCTGAATCACGGACGAAATCCCTATGGAAATTAGGGTAAACGCCAAAAATTCGCAGTTGTTCGCAAATTGAATATTTTGGCAGATCCGGCGTCTAAACACTTTGTAGGGTTGTGTAATCTAAATGTGTAGAGGCTGTTCAAAGAGTTGCAACAACCCCACGATTCTTATGCTTGCCTTTAAGTCGTCTTGATGGTACTAACTGTAAGTGTCGAATAACACCATTTTGGTGACTTGCGATCGCCTCGATCGCACTAAAATCGACACACTTTAAAGGGGAAGAGGTTTCTATCATGGCACGAGTCAAGGAACGCACTTTCGGACAGGTCATTCGAGAACGCAGGCGGCAACTCGACCTAACTCAAGAGGAAGTCGCGCGGCGCATCAAAACCTCCACGCCGTATGTCGGCCACCTGGAATCCGGCAAACGCCATCCTTCCGACAAGATTCTAACCCGCATGGCAGAAGTGCTCGGACTCGATCGACGGGAACTGTTTTTTCTCGCCAATCCTCGAGCGCAAGCACTGCTCAGCCCCGAGGTCGAGACCGCGGCTGAATCGGCGTGGGACGACTTCAGGAAGAACGAGCAGCTGCGACGCGTTCACAACGTCACCACCAGCGAGATGGAGATGCTTTCGCGAGTGGCGTTGCTCGGCGACGTGCGTTCGCCGCGCGATTTCATCTACATTCTGAATACCGTGCGCCACGCTGTCGGTAGATAACCGATTAGATTCGCACACAGCCGTGCTTAAAAGACGCGAGAGGATCTCCTCCCGCGTCTTTTTTTTTGCGCATCGCGCGGCCTAAGCTCGACTGCATCATGGGCGAGCCTGCACGAGCGCGCGATACCGCGCCGGGAATTCCACGATGGCCGCAACGCTACACCGTCGTCGCGCTGTTCTTTCTCGGCACCGCACTTTGCTACATCGATCGCATTAGCATCTCGGTCGCGATAATCCCGCTGGCCCGCCAGTTCGGCTACGACTCCGCCGCGCAGGGGCTCGTGCTGTCGGCCGTGTTCTGGGGGTATCTGTGGACCCAGCTCGCCGGCGGATGGATGGCCGATCGATTCGGCGGCCATCGCGTGCTGGCCGCCGGCGTCGCAATCTGGTCGCTGGCAACCTTCGTCACGCCCATCGCGGCCGCTGCGTCATTCTCCGCTCTGCTCGCCGCTCGCGTGCTGCTCGGTCTGGGCGAGGGCGTCAACTTTCCCTCGATTCACAGCCTCACTGCCCGCTGGACGCTGCCGTCAGAACGCGCGCGCGTGTTGTCCGTGAACTACAGCGGGATGTACGTGGGAACAGTCCTGGCGCTGAGTGCGAGCCCGCTGATCATCAAGGCGTTCGGATGGCCCGCGCTGTTTTACATCTCAGGCGCGCTCGGTTTGGTGTGGGTCGCAGTGTGGTTGTACATCGCCGCCGATCGGCCCGAGACATCTTCGCGCACAACCGTGGCCGAGCTGAGATTGATCGTGTCGATGCGTACCGCTGAGCCGCGCGCGATGCGCGTGCCGTGGGCGGCAATCGCGCGCGAACGAGCGGTCTGGGCGATCGTCGTCGCGCACTTTTGCAGCAACTTCGGATTCAACATCCTGCTGCTCTGGATGCCGACCTATCTGCATCACACGTTTGCCGTGCCGCTGGAACGCGTCGGCGTGTATTCGATCGTTCCATGGATCGTGACGTTCTTCATGATCACTTTCTCGGGCTGGCTTGCCGACTCTCTAATCGCGCGCGGCCTCGCAGTCGGCACAGTGCGCAAGTCGATGCAGACCGCGGCATTCATGCTCGGTGCGATATCGCTGATGATTGTGCCCGCTGCGCATTCGCCGGCGATGGCGGTCGCACTACTGACGCTGGCCGCCTCGTCCAACGGCATCGGCTCTGCCGCCTTCGGTGTGAATCACCTCGACGTCGCGCCGACCTACGCCGGCATCCTGATGGGAATCTCGAACACCTTCGCGACTGTCCCGGGAATCATCGGCGTCGCGGCGACGGGGATGATCGTGCAGGCGACCAGGTCTTTCAGCGCGGTCTTCTATCTGATCGCGGCGGTCTATTGTCTCGGCATGTTCTTCTATCTCCGATGGGCCAGCGGCGAGCAGAGGATCTGAAGTTTTACGGTGGCGCAGTGGTCGAGAGTCGCGATATACCGTGAAGCGAACCGGAGTGCGATGAATCGATGAGCCAGCCAAGTAAACTCTCGTCCTACAGATGGATTATCGAAGTCCTGTTGCTGCTGCTGTTGACGGCGCAGTCGTTCGCGTGGCTCGCGCCCGCGCCGATACTCCAGGAAATCAGGAACGGGCTCGGAATCTCGCTGAGCAGCGCGGGCCTGATCATTTCGATCATCGCGCTATGCATCGGCATCTTCTCGCTGCTGGGCGCGGTCGTCGCCGAACGGATTGGACCGCTGCGCGCGCTGGTGATCGGAATCTGGCTGATGGCGATTGGACAGGTCGCGAGCGGCTACGCGCCGAACTTCGCCGCGTTGCTCGCGTGCCGCGTGCTCGAGGGAGTCGGCTACGGACTCGTGATCGCGCCGCCCGGCACGCTCGTGATGCAATGGTTCGGCGAAGGCGAGTGGCCGTACATCAACATGGTCAACTTCTCGTTCGGCTACGTCGGACTCACCGCGGTGTTCCGCGCGACGCCGGCCTTGTTCGCCGCGGTCGGGTCGTGGCGGATGACACTGTTGTGGTACGGCGTCGGCTCGGCAGGCGTCGCGCTGTTGTGGACAATCTTCGGCCGCGAGCGTCGGACTGAAATCAGCATACCCACGCCGAGTGCGATCGAAGCGCCCGCAGAGCGCGGATCGGCGCTGGTGGAAGTCGCGAAGATGCGCAACGTGCTCCTGATCGCGGCCGGCCTGTTCGGCGGGATGTGGGTCTTTCAGATCTACACCGCGTTCCTGCCCGAGTTCTTCCGCACTTACCGCGGCATGTCGATGGCGGAAGCCTCGCTGATGACGCAAGTGCTCCCGTTCACCGGCCTGTTCGCGGCGCTGGGCGGCGGAATCGGCACGGGGATGTCGGGACTGCGCAAGCCGTTCACCTGGCCGATTGCGTTTGCGACCTTGATCGGATGCGCCGGCGTCATGATGTTCCCCGAACCGACATGGATTCGGCTGTCGCTGGTACTCGTCGGAATCGGATCAGCAGGATCGCTCGCCGCGATCACGACAATGATGATGGAATTGCCCGGTATGAATCCGACTCGCGTCGGAGCGGCGCTGGGCTTCGTGTGGGCAATCGGCTACTTCGGCGCGTTCGTCTCGCCGTTTCTGGGCGGCGCGCTCGCCGCGCACATCGGATTGCGCACCGTGATGCTCGGCTTCCTGGTCTTCCAGTTCCTGCCGATCGTGACGATGTACTTCCTGCCCGAGACCGGCCCCGGCCGCACCCGCTATGAAATAGAAGGCGCCTCGGCCGTGCCGGAAGCTCCAGCCGCTCGGGGTTACGACTTGCGCGACGGATGAGGCGCCACTTTCATCAAGCCCGCGTGCAACACCGTGTTGTCCGCGATCAACCCTTCGAGCTTTACGTTGCGCTGATTGAAACGTAGCGCGTGGCCTTTGATATCGGTGATCGTGCCGCCCGACTCGGCGACCAGCGCCGCGCCCGACGCGATGTCCCACTCACTTTTCGGCGAGCGCGTGAACGTGGCGTCGGCCTTGCCCGCCGCGACTAGCGCAAGCTTGTACGCGACGCTGCCGGTCGGGCTCACTTTCATCGTCCCGTGGAACACCTGCCATTCACCGCGCGCAGTCTCACTGCGGCTGGCAAGCACGGTTGCGCGCTTGAGCGTTCGCGTACGCGTGACCCGCACGCGGCGCGAATTGAGATGACATCCAACGCCGCGCGCCGATGAATACATCTCGCGCTTGATCGGATTGTAGGTGACGCCGAGAATCGGCACGCCATCTTCGATCAGCGCGATCGCGACCGAGAACTCGGGAATCCCGTTGATGAACTCCTTGGTGCCGTCGAGCGGATCGACGATCCACACACGCTGGCACTTCAGCCGGTCATCGTTATCGACGGTCTCCTCAGAAAGCCATCCGTATGAAGGAAACGGCTCGCGCAGCGCTTTCTTGATTGCGGCATCGGCTTCGAGATCGGCCTGTGTGACGGGATTGTCATGCCCCTTCGATCCAACTTTGAGGCCCTCGCGCTTCCAATAGCCGCGAAGTATCTCGCCAGCCGCGCGCGCCGCTTTCTTCGCGAGCTTCAGTTCGCGCGTCAAATCATTTTCTTCCATCGTGTTTTACAGCCGCGCAAATCCTAGCTACACCTGGGCGCCGATTCCATCGCGGGCTGGTTTGCCCTTTTTGCGATCACAAACCTAAGATGGCTGAGGGGACCGACATGGCAGTTATCGCTATCAGTCAGCAGATTGGCAGCAGGGGAATCGAGCTCGGGGAGCTCGCGGCGCGGGAACTTGGTTATCGGTTCCAGAGCGGCGAGCAATTGATCGCCGAGACTGCGAAGCGCTTCAACGTGAGCGCCGAGCAGGTGAAATGGTTCGACGTGCATAGTCCGCATTTCTGGGAGCGGAAGACCGACACCGGCCGTTTTGCCGCGTATTACCGCGCTGTCTTTCTGCAAGAGGCCGCGCAAGATCGGATCGTCGTCGCGGGCCGCGGTTCGTCGCATTTTCTTCCCGAAGGCGGATGCGGCATCAGAGTGCGCACGATGGCTCCAGTGGCCCTTCGCATCAAGCAGGTCGCGAAAGACGAGAAGCTCGCGCCGGCCGCAGCTGACAAGCGCGTTCGCGACTTCGACATGGAATTGAAGGCGCGCATTCAAACCCTCTTCGGGCAGGACATCGAAGACCCCGCGATTTACGACCTGGTGATCAACACCTCGCGCCTTCCGCTCGCAGCGCACGCGAACACGCTTGCAGCGCTCGCGACGCATATCGACAGTGGGCGCACTCCGGAGCGGACCAAGTGCATGCAAGACGCCGCGATTGCGGCACAGGTGCACGCGGCGCTGGTTGCACATCCTAAGATTGGCGACACGCAAATGTCGGTGAACTGTTCGGCTGGATGCGTCCGCGTGAGCGGGGTCGGGCTGGTGCCGCCGTGGGACGAGCTGGTGATCGGAGTGGCGCAAAGGATCGAAGGCGTCTCATCGGTCGAAGTCGGCGCCGAAGAAGATCCTGTGACGTTGACTACAAGCTGACTCTACCGGATGCGCTCTCTCATCATTTTTTTCGCCACTGGAATTTATTCCGGTTACGCTCCGATTGCGCCGGGAACCGCAGGCTCGGTGGTGGGACTGGCCGTCGTATGGCTCGCATTCGGCCCGCTCTGGATGCGTTCGCCGGCGCTGTGCCTGCTGGTGTTCGCGGTCGCGTTCGCGATCGCATGCTGGATTTCCGATCGTGCCGAGAAGATTTTCGACAATCACGACGATTCGCGCATCGTTATAGATGAAGTGCTCGGCATGGCCGCCACGATGTTCGGCAATCCGATCACGTTCGGCTGGATGATGCTCGGATTCCTGCTGTTTCGAGTAGCCGACGTCGTCAAACCGTGGCCGGCGAGCTTGATCGATCGCCGCATGCGCAACGGCGCGGGCGTGATGCTCGACGATTTGGCTGCGGCGATTTATGCGAATATCGTGTTGCGCGTGATCGTGCACTTGCTCTGACCCGCGCGCCCGCAAGGAGTTCCCGATGATTCAGAACGCTGTGATTCTTTCCACCGGCGACGAGATCACCACCGGCAAGGTCGTCGATACCAACGCCAACTACCTTTCCGACAAGCTCGCCGAAATTGGAATCGATCTCGTCGCGGTGATTACGGTCGGCGATGTGCCCGACCGCCTGGAATGGGCGTGGCGCACGGCGATCGAGAAAGGCGACGTCGTGATTTCAACCGGCGGCATCGGTCCGACCGCGGACGACCTGACTACAGAAACCATCGCGCGCGTTGCGGGCGTGAAGTTGCGGCGCGACGAAGCCGCCGTCGAGCACATGAAGCGATTGTTCGCGAGCATCGGACGGCCGATGCCTGAGAACAATCTCAAGCAGGCGGACTTTCCGGAGGGCGCGACCGTCATTCAGAATCCGCTCGGCACGGCGCCGGGCTTCAGGATGCCGGTGACGCGTGGCGGTCACACCGCGCATCTGATCGTGCTGCCGGGCGTGCCGCGCGAGATGAAACCGATGATGGAAAACACGGTGATCCCGTGGATTTCAGCGAATCGCGGCACCAACAAAGTTTACGCGGTGAAGATCTTCCAGACCTTCGGAATGAGCGAGTCAGCGCTCGACGAAGCGGTGGCGGGATTGATCAGACCGGAAGAAGCGAAGGTCTCGTTCCGCGCGAGCTTCCCGCAGATTTCGCTGAAGATCAGAGTCGAGGGAAACCCCGGCGAGGTCGATCGCAAGGTCGAGGAGCTGGCGCATCGCGTGCGCGGGAAGATCTCGCAGTTCATCTACGCCGAAGGCGACACGTCGATGGAGGAAGTCGTCGGCCGTCTTTTCATAGAGCGGAAACTCACGATGGCTGTTGCGGAATCGTGCACCGGTGGACTGATCGGACATCGCATCACGAATGTTCCGGGATGCTCGCAATATTTTAAGGGCGACCTGGTAACCTACACCTACGATGTGAAAGAGGGAGTGCTGGGTGTTTCAGATGAGACGCTGAAAGCGCATGGCGCCGTGAGCGAAGAGTGCGTGCGCGAGATGGCGGCCGGAGTGCGCAAGCGCACCGGCGCGAACGTCTCGGTCGCGACGTCGGGAATCGCGGGGCCCGGCGGCGGCACGCCGGACAAGCCGGTCGGCACCGTGTGCATCGCGCTGTCAGCGGACGATCAGAGCTTCACGCGCCGCTATCAGTTCCGTGGCACTCGCGACTGGATCAAGTTGATCACGTCGCAGGTCGCGCTCGACTGGCTGCGGCGGTACGCGCTGGGTCTGCCGATCGCAGACTCAACGCTGTTCCGCCGCTAGTCGGTTACCTGACGCGCGCGTAGTTGATCAGATCGCCGCCGTTGCCGGCGAGGACCAGCTTCCCATTTGCGGCAGCACATTGGACGGCACTGGCCGACGACGTGTCGGTGCAAAGCACGACGTTGGTGTCGCCCGTGAAACACCCGTCGTTGACCGTCGCGTTGCCTTGTGCGAGTTGCACGCGCCCAGCGCAGAGATTGGCCGCCTGTCTCACATCGACGGAGCCAAATACGCTGTTTGCCCACACACCGGTCACATCATTCGACGGCGAGCCTGATTCGCTATGCGGCGGCGGAGGTCCTGGATGCGGCCCGCGACCGCATCCAGAGCCAAGCAGAGCGATCACCGCGAGGGTCGCAACGATGGTAGATGATGCTCTCATATTCAACTCAGTTCGCGTGCTTGATGTCGCCGTTGGCGGCCGCGTTGGCTGCCGTAGTGAAGATATCCATCGGGGCGAGCGGCGGACGGCGCTTGCGCTTCAAGTCCGCGAGCTCAGCCTGGGCCTTGGCCTCGGCGTTGCGCACGCGGATTGCCTCGAGCTTGTCGCCGAGCTCGGAGCCGGCGATTTCGTGATTGACGCCCGCCTGCGCGAGCATCCGCTGAATCGACTCTCGCACTTCTTCGAGCGCACGGACGTCGTCATCGTACGAGATCTCTTCGAGCGCGCGCTGAATTCGCACGCGTGCCTGCGCGTTCCGCATCCGCGCGATCATCCGCACTTTCTCGACCTTGAGCTTTTCAATCTCGCCCTTGAATGAGATCAGGTTTTTCTTCGCGTCCTCGGCTTCCGTAGTCAGCTCGCCGAGCTCTTCGCGGAGCCGCGTGCAATCGCCGTCGAGGATATGCTTGCGCTGGATCAGAATCAGCGCGCACTGATCCTCGTTCATGTCAGCGGCCTGCCCCGCTTCCTCATCGACCTCTTTCATCTCGGCCAGCTTTTCGCGCAGCTCCCGTTCGAGCTTGTTGCGCATATAGATGACGCCGGCCGCCGCGGTCTTGAGCCCATGATAGCGGTGGACGCGATCCGAGATCGCTGACTCGTAGACCGCCTCGGGGTCGCGCGCCTCGCGCGCTTTAATCCAGCGGCTGAACTTGCCTCCGAGCAATTTGAAAAATCTTGATAACACTTTCGTTCTCCTTTCGGCCTGAGCGTTATTCGCGCGCACAGCCGACTGTTGCTGAAATTTTCAGATCCAACGCCTCACGCGATTGGTGTAGTTGCGGTAATCCTGGCCGAAGAGCCGCTCCATCGTTTCTTCCTCGCGCGGAATCACCATCCGATCGATCACCGCGAAGAACACCGCCGGCGCCAGCAGCATCGCGATCGATCCGAAGAAAACCGCGAGCCCGAACAACGCGGTCGCGAGACCGAGGTACATCGGATTTCGCGTCCAGGTGTATGGCGGCTGCACCACGAAATTCGTCGGTTCGCCCCATGGCTTCCTGGTGGTCTCGCGCGCCTGGAAAATCGCGGCAGCGAAACACGATAGTCCCGCGCCGGCCGCGACGAACAGCAGCCCGATCACCTGCTCCCATCCCACGGTGCGTTCCTCGGGCAGCATAAAATGGAGCGCGAGCGTGACCAGCACGAGTGCACCCGCCAGCAGCGGCGGATGAATCTTCATGGTCGTGAGAGTGGTGCTCGGGGCCTGGGGTTCGATTGAGTTCATTGCTTATCGTCTCCGCTTTTGCGCGAAATCAATTGACGTCGGTCTTGTGGGTGGGCGCGAGTCCAATATCGGCGAGCGTGATTCCGAGTTCGCGCATCTTCTGCTGAAAGCTCTGCCGATACATCCCGGTCCGCTCCGCCGCGCGTGAAATGTTACCGCCAGTCGCGCGTAACGCGCGGACGAAAAAATCGCGTTCCCAATCGCCGACGAATTTTTCCTTCGCCTCGCGAAAGGTCATCGCCGATTCGCCGTTGTCCGAGGCCGCCGGTGAACTCGGTGTACTCGCGTGATCGCCTTCCGGCTCCGAGCCTGCGAAAAGATCCTCGGCGGTAATCTCGGCGCCCGGCGACAGAATCACCGCCTGCTCGATTGCCGCCTTGAGCGAGCGCGCGTTGCCTTTCCACGGCGCCTCGACGCACGCGCGCATCGCCTCGTGAGTAAGCTGTTTTTGTGGCGCGGAGAAACGATTGCATGCCTCCGCGATAAAATGCTGGACCATCAGCGGAACGTCTTCGCGCCGCTCGCGCACGGGAGGCACGCGAATCTCGACAACCTTCAGACGGTAGTAGAGATCCTCGCGAAACTTGCCCTGCTCGATCATCGCTTCGAGGTGCTGGTTGGTCGCGGCGATTATTCGCACGTCCACGCTCAGCGGTTGATTCCCGCCGATCCGCTCGAACACCTGCTCCTGCAGCACGCGCAGCAACTTAGCCTGCGTCTCGAGCGCCATGTCGCCGATCTCGTCGAGAAACAAGGTGCCGCCGTTGGCGGCTTCGAATTTGCCCTCGCGACGCGCCACCGCGCCGGTGAACGCGCCCTTCTCGTGGCCGAACAGCTCGCTCTCGACCAGCTCGCGCGAGAACGCCGCGCAATTGACCGCGATGAACGGCTTGCGCGCGCGGGGACTTCGAAAATGGATCGCGCGTGCGACGAGCTCCTTGCCGGTGCCCGATTCGCCACGGATTAGAACGGTGACGTCGGTCGGCGCGACCTTGTCGATCGTCTCGAACACTCGCATCATCGCGCGCGATCGCCCGACCATGTTTTCGAAAACGCCGGTCTCGAGCCGCACCTGCTCGAGCAGCTGATTGTGCTCGCGCTTGAGCAGTTGCGTCTCCATCACCTTGCGCACTTTCATGCGCAGCTCGTCGTTGTCGAACGGCTTGGGCAGGTAATCCTCGGCGCCGGCCTTCATAGCTTCGACGGCGATTCGCTGCGTGCCGAAGGCCGTGATCATCAGCACGGCGCACGCGGGATCGAGCTCGCGCACGTGCTTGAGCAATTCAAGCCCGCTCATTCCCTTCATGCTGAGGTCCGTGATGATCACGTGGAACAGCCCAGCCTTGACCTTCTCGAGCGCTTCCTCGCCCGACTCTGCGGTCTCGACTTCGTAGCCCTCCTTGGTGAAGAGCCCTTTGAGCGCGATGACGATTCCGCGCTCGTCGTCAACTACCAGTAATCGGCCTTTCAATTTCGTAGCCTCGAGGCCCGCGGGTTTGCTCCCGCTGCCATTGGGACGATCGGCGTGGTTACCGCGCCGCTATTGTTGTTTCCGGCGTTGTTTTGCGGCGACGACTCGGCGGCCGCTTCTCCTACGATGTCCGGCGATTCGGGCCGCTCACTCGTCTCACACGGCGCCATCGTGGTCGGAACGGCCGACGACTGAACTACATCATCGCTGTCGCGCACCGAGTCGCTGAGCGGGATCGCGAGCACGAACTCGGTGCCCTGGCCGACCTTGCTGTGCACCTCGATCGTTCCGCGATGCGAGTCGATCACTTTTTTCGCGACGCCCAGGCCGAGTCCGGTGCCGTTGGTCTTCGAGGTGTAGAACGGATTGAAAATTTTCGCGATCTTGTCGTCCGCGATTCCGCAGCCGTTGTCGCGAACGCGCACCGCCGCCATTCCCGCGCCGTTGTTCTGTATCGCGAACTCGAGCCGGCGCTCGCCGGTCGCCGATTCCATCGCGTCGATCGCGTTGTCGATGATGTTTGAAAAAACCTGCCGCAGCTTGTCGGCGTCGGCGCGCACGGTCGGACCGCTCAGGTAAGCGCGCGACACCGCGACCGAGTTCGCCTCGAGCTTGCTGCGCATCTGCGTCAGCGCGCCGTCGAGCACCCACGCGAGATTTACGTTCTCGAACTTATAGTCTTCTTCCTTCGCGTATTTGAGCAGATGCGACACGCTGCGCTCGACGCGTGCGAGCTCGTCGAGCGCGACCTTGGCGTACTCGACGTTTTCGTGCGAGGTGGGATCCTCGCCCATCTGCTGCACCAGGCTTTTCGCCGCGGCGATCGGATTGCGGATTTCGTGCGCGAAGGTCGCAGTCAGCTCGTCCAGCGACGCCTGCTTCTCTGTTCGCAGCTGCTCCTTCTCCTGCAAGACTTCGCGCTGAACTTCGCGCGCGACCGCCGGCTGAAAAACGCGCTCGTGAACCCATCGCCAGCCGTACACCGCCGAAAAATGGCTCGCGATTCCAAATCCCCAGCCGAGCGCCGGCCAGATGAACCACGGATATCCGCCGAACCCGGTCGTCATCAGATCGATGATGAACAGGAAGCCGATGATGATGCCGTACCACATCAGATGCACGAAGAAACCGGCCTCGGCCTGTGCGCGTTTGCGCGCGCGCTCGTAGGTCTGGCGCTCGGCGTCGTTCTTAAACTGCGGTGGCGGCGGCATATCCTGCGCGGGATCGAGCGTGACGCCGCTATATTTCTGCGTCTGGTGATCGAATCGCGAGCGCATCTTGCGCTCGAACCGCTCGGCCTTGGCCTCGAACTTGCGCGCCATCTTCGAGTCGAAGTCGCGCTTTATCTTCGAATGAAGATCGCTGGCGAAGCGCTCCGCCGATGCCGTCGTGGACGCCTTCGCATCCTGTGTCCACTTCGACCAATCGCGCGACCACCGCGGGCTGCGGCGGCCGTGCCGCCCGAACATCGGAGTTGCCGCCCAATCGTACTTCGACCAGTCGCTATACTTCATCCAGCGCATACGATTTCGTTTTCGATGTTGCACGACCGCATAAATGATTAGTGCTATCAAAAAGAGTCCGAACATCCTGCCTCACCTGGGGCCGGAAATGCCGGTCCGTGTAATTGACCTATCGAGTCGCCAGAACTAAAACAATCGCTGTCATTTCCGGGACCTGACCTCTAATTGCAAAGCGGATGCCGACCTCGACTGCGACGAAAAGTCGAGTATCCGCAAGGACTACCGCAATCATGCTCGCGGACGAGGCGCCTAAGTGCAGTCGCGACGTTGCAGCCCCCGCACTGCATCGCGGTCAAGTCTCGCGTTTCCTTGACTTCGACCGCAATCGGCATATTTTCAATCGATGACGCAGTACTGGCCATTTTCGGGGCTGACCCGGCAGAACGCGCTACGCGAGCGGCTGATCGTGTCGCTTGACCTGCGCGATCGCGGCGACGCGCTCGGGCTGGTGGACCGTCTGGCGCGGGTGGTCGGGATGTTCAAAGTCGGGCGCGCGCTGTTCGTCGGTGGCGGCCCCGATTTCATCCGCGAGATTCGCCGGCGCGGCGCCGAAGTTTTTCTCGATCTCAAATTCCACGACAGCCCGCAAAAGGTGCTGCGCGCCGCCGTCGAAGCCACGCGGCTCGGCGTCAAGATGTTCGACATCCATCCCTACGGTTCGAACTGCGCCTCGACCGATATGATGATGCGGACGCGCGCCGAGGTCGCGCGCATTTGCAGAACAGAGGGCCTGCGCCGGCCGAGTATCCTGGCGGTCGCGACCCTCGCCGATACGAAATCAACGAACTCCAGCCCGCGCGCGGCAGGAACTCCCGACCGCGTCAGCGAGATAGCGCGGTTTGCCGCCGACGCATCGCTCGACGGCGTCGTTACCTGGCCGCATGAAATTACCCGAGTGCGCAACACTTGCGGACGCCGATTCATCATCGTGACGTCGGGCGTGCGGGTGCGCGAGGTAGCCGACACGATCTCCAATGCGATCACCGCCGCCGACGCGATCCGCGCGGGCGCCGACTACGTCGTGATCGGCAGCCCAATCTGGCGCGCGGCCGAGCCTTTGCGCGCCGTGCGCGAGATTACCGACGACATCGAGCGCGGATTGCGCAACAGTCCGCGGCGCACGTTCGAGATTCTCAACCCACGTCCCGTCTAGCCAATCTTCGATCGACTGCGTCTGTCTTTCTCATTCGAAGCAAACTACGATTGCGCGAAATGCCAGCGACCGGAGCCTGTTCGTGCTCGAAATCCTGATCAACCTGTTCGCGCTCTCGGTCAGCGCCGGATTCATCGGCGCGATCTCGGGCCTCGGTGGTGGCGTCTTCATCGTGCCCGCGCTGGTTATCCTCGCGCACATGCCGATGAAGGTCGCCGTTGGCGCGAGCCTGATTTCAGTCGTCGCGACCAGCGCCGGCGCCAGCGTCGCGTTCGTGCGCGACGGATGGACCAATCTGAAAGTCGCGATGGTCCTCGAATGCGCAACCGTCACCGGCGCCGTGATCGGCGCCTATCTCGCCGGCGTCGTGCCGACCGTCGTGCTCGAATTGCTCTTCGCTGCGATGATGCTCCAGTCGGCATACTTCACGATCACCAAGCACGGCGACGACATCCTCACCAAGGGCGACGCGCTGGCCGAGCGGCTCGAACTCGCAGGCGAAGTGCCCGACAGCGGCGGCAACACTGTCCATTACGAAGTCGTGAGAGTTCCGCAGGGCGGCGCGTTGATGGTCGTCGCGGGGCTGATGTCGGGTCTGCTCGGAATCGGATCGGGCGCGCTCAAGGTGATGGCGATGGACTACGTCATGCACCTGCCGCTGAAGGTGTCGAGCGCGACCAGCAACTTCATGATCGGCGTGACGGCCGGCGCCGGCGCACTGGTATTTCTTTCGCGCGGCGACGTGGCCACTACCATTGCGGCGCCAGTGGCGATCGGTGTTACGGCCGGCGCGCTGGCTGGAAGCCGCGTCCTCCCGCGTCTCAAGGTCGAGTCTCTCAGGATAGTTTTCGTGATAATTCTTTTGCTGATCGCGGCCGAGATGGGATGGCGCGCGCTGTCGGGGATCTAAGCGATGCCGAAACAGGACGAAGATCGAATACTCAGGGTGTGGACGCCGTTTTTGCTGCGCACGATCCTGATCGCCGCAATGATCATTCTCGTTGCCGGTCTCACCTTGACCTATACCTTCGCACCGGACTACTACGTTCAGCGCTACCAGGAGGTGCGGCTGGGTCATCTGATCGGCAAGGAGAAGTTTGGCCTGTTGTTCGACCGGATTCGCGAGGGCAATCCGCATGCGGTGCTGACGATCGGGCTGTTCGTGCTGACGCTCGTCCCGCTCGCGCGCGTCGCGTTCTCCTTCGTCCTCTTCATCCGGGAACGCGATTACACTTATGTTGCGCTTACGGCCTACGTGCTTGCGGGCTTGATCGTCGGCGTGCTGGTTGGGAGTGTCGGTTAGAGATCGACTAGTGTTCGGACGGAGGATCGCACGATGGAAATTAAAGGAAAGGTCGGCGTCATCACCGGCGGCTCGTCGGGAATCGGGCGTGCAACGGCGGAGCGGCTGGCGAAAGAAGGCGCCGCGATCGTGGTCGCCGATCTCGACGAAGCGGGCGGCGGCGAAACCGTCAAGCGAATCGAGAGCGCGGGCGGCCGCGCCGTTTTCGTAAAGGCCGACGTCACGAAACTCGAGGACGCGCGCCGGATGCTCGACACCGCGGTCTCGAAGTTCGGCCGCCTCGACATCCTGCACAACAACGCCGGCATCGGCGTCGGTGCGCCCGGCTTTCCCGACGCACCGCCGGAGCGATGGCACCTCGTGATCGAGATCGATCTGCAGGCTGTGATTCTCGGCACCGGCCTCGCGGCGCCGCTGATGCAAAAAAACGGCGGCGGCGTCATCATCAACACCGCTTCGATGGCCGGCTTGTACCCGCACCGCCAGGACGCAGTTTACGGCGCAGCGAAAGGCGGCGTCGTAAACTTCACGCACTCGCTCGCATCGTGGGAAGCGGAACGAAAAATCCGCGTCAACTGCATCTGCCCCGGAATAGTGGACACCCCGCTAGTCCGCCGAGGCCTCGAGCAAGCAGCCCAACACGGCATCAAAAGCTGGCTCCCCTCAAGAATAATCCAGCCCGAAGAAATCGCCGACGCAGTAGTAACCTTGGTCCGCGACGACTCGATGTTCGGCTGCTCCCTGGAGGTCCGCCCAACCGGCCGCCAAATAGTAGACCCCCGCCCCGCCCCGGGTTCGCGCAGATAAATCTGCTCTTCCCCTCTCCCTGCAAGGGAGAGGATCGAAGGTGAGGGTCCTTGTAACAGCGCGCGATTTTCTCGCGCGCGATCTAAGATTCTGCCTCCTCTCCGAAACCGCAACCGACTCTATGCAAAGCCTCTATCCGGGCGACCCCGGCGAAATTACCTCGCCCAAGTTAGGATGTTGCGCTCCGCGCAACCTATTATTCGCCTCTCCCGCTTTGTTGTTGCGGGAGAGGTCGCGTCACCGGCGCGGGTGAGGGGGAGCTTTACCGGAGAGGCGGCTGGCCGCATCGCGGCCAGAGGTGAGGGTTCTGCGGTTCGACGAAAAAGCCGATGCGCCCACCTCCCTCCGTCATTCTGAGTCGCCGCGGCGGAAGAATCTCGACGGACACTCTGGTGTCCGGCGTCGTCAATATGCGCATACGGGCGAGATCATTCGCAAAGCTCAGGATCACGAAAAAGGTAAGTCGGCAGATGACGCGTAGAAGGTAGCTTGCACCGCAGAACCCCCACCTACCGGGCCGCGATGCGGCCGGCCTCCTCTCCCGTAAAATAAACGGGTGAGGTAATCTTCGGATCGCCGCGCTCTAAGAAAATTTTCCGCGATTCAGTTCACCGTGCGCCCGCCGCTGCTGCGGATTCCGCCTGGAACGCCTTTGAGCTCTGACTCAATTTCGGCATTACATGCTTGCCGATTAGGTCGATCGTTTGCATTACCTTTTCGTGCGGGACTGCGCCTACCTGCACCAGCATCAGGATCAAGTCGACGCCTGCTGATTCGTAAATCTTTGCGACCTTCAGGCAGTCTTCCGGATCGCCGACCATCACGGCGCCTGCTTCGATTCGTTTGTCGAGATCG
>NZ_DATDGQ010000312.1:0-5194 GCF_036522015.1 Binatus sp. (SeqCode) | reverse complement strand
GCCGATTTTCACGTCGATTGGAATCACGTCGCGGCCGCTGGTCATGAGAAGCGGATGCCGCGCGCCGATAAAATCGATTCCCTCGTCAACGAGCGGCGGCTCGACGCATCGAAAGCGCTCGGCGAACAGCGCGCGCGCGTTGAGCGCGTCGAGCGCGACCATCGCATCGAAGGTGAGCTGCAGTTCGGGCGCGTAGCCGCCGACCATCGCGGTCAGCCGCGCGAGGATTCGCGTTTCTTCCGCCTCGGCTTCGCGCTCGAGCATCATCAGCCGGTTGTTCAGCTCAACCGCCCACATCGGCTCGACGAACAGAGTTTCGCCGGACACGCTGCGGTCCTGGACGATTCCCTCGAACCGCTCCGAATAGTTCAGCTTCATCGGCAGCACGAAGCGGCGGTTGCGAATCGTCACGATGTAATCGGAAACGAACGATTCCATGCCCGAGGCGTTGAGCGAGCGCAGCAGGCGCGCCTCGAGATCCGAGCGCTCATCGCGCAGCCGGGAGCGCAGACGCTTCAGCTCGGGGCTCGCGTCGTCGAGGAGGGTGCCGTCGTCGGACAGCGCACCTAGCATCGCGTCGGCGAGCTCCTTGGGCGCGAGCAAGTTGTGAACGAGAGCCGCGACATGCGGGAAGCGCTCGACGCGCGAGCGCAGAAAGCCGGCGACGTGGCGTGAGCCGACGATAAAATCGCGCACTTTCACCAGCGCTTCGCCGCCGAGGATTGCTCCGGCGCGCGCGGCCGCGAGCAGGTACGGCCGCTGATCGGTGAATTCGCTTATCGGAATCGAGCCGGCATGCGAGCGCAGCTCGACCATCTCGGCGGTCGTCGTCAGCCGCTGTTGCACGTCGGGGGCGTCGATCGACGGGCGCAACTCGGCGGTGGCCGCGCGCGCCGGCTCGGAGGCGCAGAGATCCATGACGAGGTGAATCACCTTGTCGAATTCAAGTGCTTTCAGATCGCGTTCGCGCATCGCTAATATCCAGACAGCCTTCTAAAATTTAGACCAACTTTGGCCCGCTCGCATCAAGGATGTTCAAATGGATCGAATTGAATCGCGGCTGAACACCAACTCCGACGAGTTCCGCCGCAACCGCGACGCGATGGACACGCTGGTCAAGCGCCTGCGCGAGGAAACCGAGCGCGTTCGCCAGGGTGGTCCGGCATCGGCTCGCGAGCGTCACGTCGAACGCGGCAAGCTGCTCGCGCGCGACCGCGTCAAGAAACTTCTGGACCCGGGCAGTCCGTTCCTCGAGCTGTCACCGCTGGCCGCATTTAATATGTACGACGGCGACTCGCCGTCCGCGAGCATCATCACCGGCGTCGGCAGAATCCACGGCCGCGAGGCGGTCATCGTGGCCAATGACGCGACGGTCAAGGGCGGCACGTATTTTCCGATGACCGTGAAGAAGCATCTGCGCGCGCAGCAAATCGCGATCGAAAACCGGCTGCCGTGCGTTTACCTGGTCGATTCGGGCGGCGCGTTTCTGCCGATGCAGTCCGAGATTTTTCCAGATGTCCATCACTTCGGACGCATCTTTTACAATCAGGCGCAGATGTCGGCGAAGGGCGTCGCGCAGGTCGCGGTCGTGATGGGCAGTTGCACGGCGGGCGGCGCATACGTGCCCGCGATGTGCGACGAGAACATAATAGTCCGCGAGGAGGGAACGATTTTTCTCGCCGGACCGCCGTTGGTGCGCGCCGCGACCGGCGAAGAGGTCACCGCCGAGGAGCTCGGCGGCGGCGACGTGCACACGCGACTGTCGGGTGTGAGCGATCACCTGGCCGACGATGATGAGCACGCGCTGCAGATCGCGCGTGCCATCTTCGAGAATCTTGGGCCTCGCACGGCGGCCGGGATCGAGCAGGACACGCCCGAGGATCCGCACTACGATCCCGCCGAACTCTACGGCATCATGCCGACCGATACGCGCAAGCCGTACGACGTGCGCGAAGTGATCGCGCGGCTGGTCGATGGCAGCAGGATACACGAGTTCAAGGCGCGCTACGCGACCACGCTGGTCACGGGATTCGCGCGAATCTACGGCTACCCGGTCGGCATCGTCGCGAACAACGGCGTGCTGTTCAGCGAGTCTGCCCTGAAGGCGACGCATTTCATCGAGCTGTGCTGCGCGCGGCGCATCCCGTTGCTCTTCCTGCAAAACATCACCGGCTTCATCGTCGGCAAGCGCTACGAGCAAGGCGGCATCGCAAAGGATGGCGCCAAGATGGTCAACGCGGTGGCCAACGCGCAAGTGCCGAAGTTCACGGTGATCATCGGCGCATCGAACGGAGCGGGAAATTACGGGATGTGCGGGCGCGCGTATTCGCCGCGATTGCTTTTCATGTGGCCGAACGCGCGCATTTCAGTGATGGGGGGAGAACAGGCCGCGAACACGCTGCTGACGGTCAAGCTCGATCAGTTGAAGCGCGAAGGTGCAACGATGAGCGACGCGGAGCAAAAGGAATTTTTGCGCCCGACGCTGGAAAAGTACGAACTCGAGTCGAGCGTTTACTATTCGAGCGCGCGGCTATGGGACGACGGCGTGCTCGATCCGGTCGAGACGCGCGCCGCGCTCGCGCTGGGAATCGCAGCCTCGATGAACGCGCCGATCCCCGAGCACGCGAACTTCGGCGTCTTCAGGATGTGAGGTGGTTTTGAGACCAGTCGCAGCAAAAAGAAGCGGGGCCCGGTAGGGGCCCCGCTCTCAGTACCAAGTTGTCGGTGTGCGTAGTCGCTAGATCTTCGCCTGCAGGAAGAATGCGATCACTAGCGCGTACAGGGTCAGTGCTTCGATGAAGGCGAGGCCGATGATCATCGGGACGAAGATCTGGCCGGCGCTGTTCGGGTTGCGGCCGATCGATTCCATCGCCGAGGCGGCCATGCGGCCCTGGCCGAGCGCGCTGCCGAATGCCGCGATACCGATGCCGATGTTCGCGGCGATTGCGATGAGTCCTGCGCGCAGCGGCGCGCCCTCGCCTGCGGCACCGGCCGCTTCTTGCGCCATCGCGAGCAGCGGTGACGCGAGGATGGCCATCCCGGCCATCGTCACTATGGTTCCAATTCTGTGTCGTAACATTTCGATCCTCCTTCTCTTTTCGCGCGCCCCGGGTACCGCAGCCGGCCACCTCTCTTCCTCTACCACCTCGAATTCCGGTCGGAATCCCTAGCGCGAAAAATCCTTTTTAATGATCGTGGCTGGTCGCGAGCCGAACGTAGCTCATCGCGAGTACCACGAAAATTATCGCCTGGATGATACACACGATCGATCCGAGGGCGTAAAACGCGAGCGGGATTATGAGCTTCGTCAGGCCGGTAAAAATCCCGAGCACGGTATGGTCGGCGAACATGTTTGCGTAGAGACGAATGCCGAGCGAAAACGGACGGAACAAATTGTCTGCCAGGTTGATTGGGATCATGAGCGGGAACAGCCACCATACCGGTCCGACCAGGTCATTTTGCAGATACTTGACGGCTCCGTGCGACAAACCTTGATAGACAAAAAAGACGAAGACGATCGTTCCCAGAGCGAATGTCAGATCTGAATTACCGGTCGGTGGTTCCATTCCAGGGATCAATCCAAAGATGTTAGCGGCCAGAATGAAAACGAACAGTGTGCCGAAAAATGGAACCCACTGCCGGTAGTGATGGGTCTCGAGCACGTCGTGGGCGAAAGTGTCGAACCACTCGACGAAAGCCTCAGCGATGGAGCGCACGCCCGCCCTCTCCTCGGGGACTATCGGATCTGCGGCGCGCAGGAGCGAGGCGCGCGCGATGAATCCAAACACTATGAGGATGCCCATCACGATCCAGGTGCCGATCAGCACCTCGGGAATCTTGCCGCCGCCGATAAGCTCGAGGAAATTTACTGAATGCTGCAAGTGAATTTCTCCGCCGCGGATCCTAGCTGGTCCCGCGAAGCGAAGCACGCCCGGTTTCAATAATAATAGCGGCCATCTGAGTCAAGACGCCGATACCAAAGCCCATCCCGTCGAGGCACGCGCGGGTGAAAATCAGATAGACGAGGCCGACGATGATGAACAGCTTCAGCGGAATCGCGAGTGCGCCCAGCTTGGCGGCGGCACCGGAGACGCCGGCGCTCGACGCAGCCAGCAGCAATCCGCCGAGCGCAGACAGGATCCACAAATTCGCGATTACCACTGCGCCGCCGATCATGCATCCCACGGACGCCGGCGTCGAGGCGAACAAAGCAAGAATCGACGAGCTGACCACGACGAGGATGAAGTTGGTGCGCTGAATCGACGCGATCGTCGGGATTGACCACGAGGATGCCATCAGGCGCCGAATCTTTCAGCGGCGCGAGCTTTCGCTTTGGCCGCCTCTTCTTCACGGTTCCTTGACGGTGCATTGGTTTCGAGCGAACGAAGAAACCGTGCCGAGGCTCGGGCTATTTCATCGATTGCCGCCATGAACGGGCCTTCGTTGGCCTTCGACGGTTTGTTGAAGCCGGAGATTTTGCGCACGAACTGAATCGATGCGGCGCGAATCTCTTCGTCGGTGACGGGGGGTTCGAAATTGAAAAGTATTTTAATATTCCTGCACATCGGATTGACCTCGAGATAGAGAGAACTCGGGCAAGGTGGTTCGCTACGGCTGCTCCGAGCTGACCAATTCATTCGTCCTGAGTTTTGTAACCGCGGTCTTCATGCTGAGGCCAGGGTCAAGGCTATTTTTCTTTCCGCTGTAAATCGAGGTCGCCAGCTCCGTCCACGAATCGCGGTATTTTATCCAGTGAAGCTCTGCCGATCGCGCGGTTTTTCTGTATGCCGGGTCGTTGCCATGGAGGTCCTCGCGGTACGCGTGGTTGAGCGCAGTGTCGGCCGCTTGAAACGCAACATTGTCGGCAGGCTCCAGATCGCGACTTCTAATGGTCTTTTCGACCAGTCCCGAGAAATCGTCACGGAGCAATTTCGCCTGAGCCATGCTTTTCATATTTCGTATCGTGCCGCCAACCGAAGCAAGATACGCTCGATTCTTGTCCGCCTCCTGGTAAGCTTTGAACGAGGCGACCACACGGTCGAGTATGAGCGCATCCGCCGAGCTTAACCCGGCGCGAGTCGTGGCGATCATCTCGCTGAATTGCCGTTCGCTGACAAGCTCGCCGATCGCCGTGCAATAGTCCATTTCCGGCGTAGTTCCCCTGAGGATATCTGAGCAGAGATCGACACTGGAC
>NZ_DATDGQ010000311.1:0-6303 GCF_036522015.1 Binatus sp. (SeqCode) | reverse complement strand
GGAATTTCGCGCCGAGCTTTTCAAGCAGATTCGACTCCGCGCGGATCAGTCCGCGCTCGGTTCCGGCGCGAATTGCGATCGATTCAGCCCCGCGCGAGACGTCGAAGCTGTCCCCGTCAAACGCGATTGGTGATGCGGGTGTGGAAGTCATCGAGTCGCCGAGTTCGATTCTGATTTCGGTTGGCGTCAGCGATGCGTCGGGTGTCGACGCGACTTCGGCTCCGAGCATCGTTGCAAGTCCGCTCGACAGATCGCAGGCGGCGAAAGTCGCGACTTCGCCGGCGGTGGCACTGAAGCGGATTCGGGGCGCGACGACGCCTGCTTTGCTCATTTTCCCGTAGTTCCCGATGCGTTCAGCCCGTCGTTTTGCGGCGGTTGGGGAATGATAACATGAGCGTCGCGCTTTGGTAGCGCAGCGACGACGTCATCGCGGAATCAAACTCGGCGGACCTTTTTTGCCGGCGTGGCCTTCAAACGACGCTGCGCGCGAAATGCTCGCGACCTGACAGGCTTCACCGGTCCGCATCCCTCCAGAAAGACGGTCATGGCATTCATGAAACGCTCTTCAAGAGAATCGGACCTGCTTTCCCACCATCCGCTAACCCAGTTGCCGGCAATAAGTATGAGCATCCCTTCCATCATTTCCGCGAGATGCAGCGGCTTCTGATCGGCGCGGATTTCGCCGCGCTTTTGGCCTTCGGCGAAGAGTCGTTCGTATTGCTCGTAGAGCTCCAGAGATCTGTCGCGCAGAACGCCCTTCACATCGGTCATCAACCTCGATTGCTTTGCAACGAGAGCATGAAAATCAGGATCTGAGTCCCACGAGGTCGCCCACTGGCGGATCACGCCGCGAATACGGTCGGGTACGCTGCAATCGTCGCGTTCGAGTTCGCGTTTGACAGACACGATCGAGAACTCGAGCATCTCCACCGCGAACGCCATTATCAGAGCATCCTTGGTGGGAAAGTAGTTGAAGAAAGTGACTTCGCTGATCCGCAGCCGCTCGGCTATGTCGCGGACGCGGGTCTCCTCGTAACCTCGTTTTCGAAACATCGCGGCCGCCGTATTCAGAATCGCGCGGCGCTGCTCGGCTTTCTTCTCCTCGCGCAAGCCCATCGCCCGATCAATTACACGTCGAGAGTCGCGAAAGGAACCCCGGACTGAGACGCCGCTTTTCCCGACGGCCCGCCGCAGCGATCCCGCTGCGTTGACTTTGGTTAACCATATATATTTAGTCTACTTCACTATTATGCAAAAGTCGATGGAACCGCCGGATGGAGTCTCGGCTGATCACGTCGAACAGACGCTTCGTGCCGACGCGGAGCGATCCTGTCCCGCATCGATGCGCGATCGAGTTGCGGCCGGCATCGGGAAGGCGCTCGCGGATCGCCGGCTGCCGCTGGTGGTCGCCATCCTGGCAGTCGTCGGGATGCTGCCGGCGCTAACCGGCGGCTGGCAGCTCGACGACTATTTTCAGCGCGCCACGCTTCTCGGTTACGGCGATTCCAGACCGATTAATACCTTCATCCAATACATCGATCGGGCGCACAACCTGAGCCAGATCAATTTCGGCACAATGCCATGGTGGGGTTCGCCGGACCTGCATCAGGCGTTTCTGCGTTACGCGAGCACGCTTACCATGATGCTCGATTATCGCCTGTGGCCGAACCATCCCGCCCTGATGCACCTGCAGAGTCTGCTCTGGCTGTCAGCGGCGGTTCTGGTGGCCGCGCTTCTTTATCGTGAGGTGCTGGGCGCAACCTGGATAGCCGGGCTGGCGGCTCTGATGTACGCGCTGGACGGTGCGCATGCCGTGCCGGCGGCATACCTGGCCAACCGCAACGCCTTGATTGCCTGCTGCTTTGGATTCCTGAGCGTGCTGGCGTTCGTTCGCTGGCGAAAGCACGGAGGCGCGAGGACCCGGTGGCTGAGCGTGTTGATGCTGGCGCTGGCGCTGTCCGCAGGCGAGATGGGCCTGGCTACCGTGGCGTACCTGTTTTCCTACGCGCTGACCATCGATCGCGACGGAATTCGAGCGAGGCTCATGCGGCTCCTGCCTCATGGCGGAGTGCTAGGGGCGTGGGCATCGATCTACAGGCTTGGCAATTTCGGTTCGCACGGCTCCGGCTTTTACCTGGACCCACTTCGTGATCCGCTCGGCTTCGCCGGTTCATTTTGCCAGCGGGCTGCGTTCCTGCTGGTGGGACAATGGTCGCCGCTCCCCGCCGAGATGAGTATGGCCAACGCGCCCGGCACTACGGCGTTCTTCCATATGAGCGTCTTCAGCTTCGTGGTCGCTGCGATCGTGGCGGTTCTTTTTATCCCGTTGGTCGCGCGCGACCGGGTGGCGCGGTTCTGGGGCCTCGGCGCGCTGCTTTCGTTGATACCGATTGCCGCCGTTGGTCCCGAGAATCGCTTGTTGGGTTTCGTCGGCCTGGGCTCGATGGCACTTCTCGCTCAACTGACGCAGGTCGTTTTCATATCCTCTTTCGTTCCGCCGGTATCCCGTGTCTGGAAGGGATTTGCGTGGGCTGCAACGCTCCTTCTCCTTCTCACTCATGTGGTCGCCGCTCCGTTACTCGGGATCGCCCGGATCGACTACCAGGCAAACGTCAGCTCCAGGATGGAGCGTGCGATGGCAAGTGTCCCAAGCGATCCGCGGATCGCGTCCCAGGACCTGGTGCTGATTAACCCGCGCGACCACATCTACCTCGTCACCGCGATTTGGACCGTGAAACAGCTGGAGAACCTGCCGATGCCGCGGCACCTGCGCGCGCTCTCTTCGGGAGGGACGCTGGAAGTCACTCGCGTCGGGCCGCGGTCGCTGCGAGTACGTTTTCCCGGTGGGTTCTTTCCGACGGCATTCAGTCGTTTTGTGCGCAGTCAGAATGATTGCTTTTCGCCGGGGGAGCACTTTGAACTGCCAGGTCTCTCGATCGTGGTCGAGGCTCTTGACGCGCAAGGTGACCCCGCGCAGGTGCTGTACGAGTTTCCAGTACCGCTGGAAGATCCTTCGTTGCGCTGGATGCGCTGGCAAGATGGCGTTTATGTCCCATGGAGTCCGCCAGCGCTCGACCAGACTGAGAAGCTGCCGTCAGTAAGTGGAATCTTCGGCTGAGCCGACGCGTTCGACCTGTCGTTTTTCCGGCGGTTCGGGAATGATAACATCAGCGTCGCGCTTTCGTAGCGCAGCCGCATCCTAATCGAAACTGCGACAGGTCCGATTCGCATAATGCCGAGTCCAAATGAAATTCTCGCGGAACTCAAGAAAGTAAAATACCCCGGCTTCACCCGCGACATCGTGTCGTTCGGGATCATCAAGGATATCGAAGTTGCGTATGCGGGTGTGACCGTGTCGCTCACGATGGCGTCGGCCAAGCCCGAAGTCGTCGAGAAAATTGTGGCCGAGGTGAGGGCTGCCGTCGCCGCGATGCCGGGCGTGCCTGCCGTCAACGTCCAGATCGAGCAGCCTGCGGCGACTGCGCCGAAGGCAGCGGCCGGAATGGCGCAGCCGCGGAGTATCGCGGGCGTCAAACATATCGTCGCGGTCGCGAGCGGCAAGGGCGGCGTTGGCAAATCGACGGTCGCGGTGAATCTCGCGCTCGCGATGCACGCTCTGGGATGGCGCGTCGGCCTGATGGACGCCGACGTGTATGGGCCGAGCGTCGCGATGATGGTCGGGGTCGAGAAAGCGGTGACGCTCACGCCCGAGCGGCGCATCATTCCGCTGGAGCGGTACGGGATTCGGTACATCTCGATGGCGCTGTTCATCAACGACGAGACGGCGGTCATCTGGCGCGGGCCGATGGTCACCAAGCTCGAGACGGAATTCCTGTTCAACGTCGAGTGGGGCGAGCTGGATTGCCTGGTGCTCGATCTGCCCCCGGGAACCGGCGACGCGCAACTGACTATCACGCAGGGGGTGGCGCTTGACGGCGGTGTGATCGTGACGACGCCCCAGGAGATCGCGCTGCTCGACGTCAAGCGCGGCGTCGCGATGTTCGACGAAGTTCACGTGCCCGTTCTCGGCGTCGTCGAGAACATGAGCTATTACCTGTGCCGCAAGTGCAACCATCGCCACGAAATTTTCGCGCATGGCGGCGGCGCGCGGCTGGCGGAGTCGCTCAACGTGCCGTTCCTGGGCGAGTTGCCGCTGGTCCGCGAGCTGCGCGAGGGCGGCGACAATGCGCGCCCCATCGTCGCGTCCAACCCGGCTCATCCGGTGAGCGCGGCGTTCAAGTCAATCGCATCGAAGGTGATCGAGGGACTCGACCGTACCGAAGCGCAGCACGCCTCTTGATTTAAGGGATGTCAGATCGCCCAAAGATTTCGCTGATCACGATTACGCGCGATGAAGAGGCGCTGATCGCCCAGTGCCTGAAGAGCGCGTGGTTCTGCGATGAGAAGATAATCATCGACTCGTTTTCGACCGACAAGACGGTCGAGATTGCGCGCGGACTCGGCGCCGTCGTCGTGCCCCACGAATTCACCAACTACGTGATGCAGAAGCAGATGGCGCTCGATCGCGCGACCGGCGACTGGGTGCTGCTGATGGACGCCGACGAGCAGGCAACGCACGATCTTGGCGAAGAAATTATCCGCGCGGTGTCGTCGCCGAACGCGGCCGACGGCTACCGGATTCGCCGCATCTTGTACCACTTGGGACATTACTACTCGCACGCGATTTACCCCGACACCCCTGTGCGGCTGTTCCGGCGCGAGTGCGGGCATATTGGCGGCCGCGATCCGCATGACAAGGTCGTAGTCGAGGGACGCGTCGAGCGGCTCGACAAGCCGATCTTGCATTTCAGCTATCGCGATATTTCCGATCACGTCGCGACGATTAATCGGTTCAGCTCGCGCGCGGCGATGGAGCAAGAGCCCAACGCCTTCACACCGTTCAGAATGATCGGGAATCCAGCGTGGCGGTTTTTCAATTTTTATATTATACGCGGCGGGTTCCGCGACGGCGGCCGCGGATTGTACGCCGCGATGACGGCCGCGTTCTATGTATTTCTGAAATACGCGAAGCTCTACGAGCGCCGGCTGAAATCGCGCACCGGACTGTGACGCGCAGCTGCCACGAAGCGGTTGAAACTTTTCCCGCCAGCCACTTCTATCGCGCCGCAGACCTGATATTTTAACCGTCAGCCCATGAAACGACTGTTCTTCTACGTTCGCCGGTATTGGACCTGGTACGGACTCGGAATGCTGTGCACGCTGGTCGCGTCGGCATGCGGCATGACGGTCGCCTATCTGAGCGGCGCCGCAATCAGCGCCGTACAGGCGCATCACGCGCAAACCTTCACTCCGCTAGCGAAGCTGGGCCTTCCCGCGCAGGAGTCGCTCGATCGAATCGTGTTGATGTTGTGTGGCGCGGCGCTCCTCGGCGGCGTCGCGAGATGGCTTTCGCGCATGACGATTTTCAATACCGGCCGCGATATCGAGTACGATCTGCGCAACGACCTATTCGTCCACCTGACCCATCTCGGCGCCGACTTTTACGACAAGCACAAGGTCGGCGACCTGATGTCGCGGCTGGTCAACGACCTGACCGCCGTGCGGATGATGGTCGGTATGGGCGTGGTGACGTTCGCCGACGCGCCTGCAACCGTGACCTTCGCGCTCATCTTCATGCTGAGCGCCAACGTAAAGCTGACGCTCGTCGTGATCGTGCCTTACGCGTTGCTGATGATTGGAATGAAGCAACTGTCGAATTCCTTGATGGTACGCAACCTGCGGGTGCAGGAAGGTCTCGGCGGAATTGAATCCAAGGTGCAGGAAAGCCTGGCCGGGATTCACGTCGTGAAGGCGTACGCGCTCGAGGATCACGAGTCTGCGCTCTTCCGCAAAGCCAACGACGACTACAACGAACTCGGCCTGGCGCTCGCGCGGCTGCGCGGCGCGATGTTCCCGATGATTCGCGGCACTTCGACCGTCGCGGTGATGGTCCTGCTGATTTACGGCGGCTCAATGGTCACGCGCCAGAAGCTGGAAGTCGGAGACCTGGTCGCCTTCATGGGCTACCTCTCGAGGATGGCGTGGCCGGTCACCTCGATGGGCTACATGATTTCGGTCTATCAGCGCGCGAAAGCTGCGATGAAACGTCTCAACGAGATCTTTGCCGCGCCGCCGCAGGCTGGCGAGCTCGAAGACGGTGGTGTGCAGCTAGACGTGCGCGGCGCTATCGAATGGGACCACGTGTCGTTCAGCTATTTTTTGCGCGACGGCGTGGCGGGCGCGCTGGCGGAATCGAACGGCAGCCCGGCTAACGGTCATTACAGGTACGCGCTGAAGGACGTT
>NZ_DATDGQ010000310.1:0-2985 GCF_036522015.1 Binatus sp. (SeqCode) | reverse complement strand
GTAGCACTTATCACGGCGGATCACGGCAACGCGGAGTTCATGGCCGATCCTGCGATCGGGCAGGCGCATACCGCGCACACAACGAACCCGGTGCCGTTGATTCTGTACGACCCGAAATTCAAAGGGCGGCTCAAGAACGGCGGCACGCTCGCGGATGTTGCGCCGACCCTGCTCGCAATGCTCGAAGTGAAAGCGCCGGCCGAGATGACAGGGCGCGATTTGAGGATCGATCGTGCGCGCTGATTCGGGATCTGGAGCACTAAAGAGGGCGCGCGGCGCGCGATTTCAGAGACCGGAACCGGCTTCGCGTGCGCGATGCTGTCCGAGGTCCTTCCTCCCTTCGCGTTGCTCAGGTCGTCAGGATGACACAAAAACGCGAAGCTGTTCGGAGGCCAGAAGCCATTTCCTGCCGCTCGCGTTGCTCGGTCTGTCGGGATGACAGTGGGGCTTGCGTTGCTCGCTCCGTCGGGATGACCTCTCCCGATTTGGACGGGGGAATTACCAGCGGATTACTTGCTCGTATATTTTTGGGAGCTGGCGCGGGAGTGACGCGATGTCCTCGATTACCAGGTAGCGCGAGGATTGGCACATCTGGCGCAAGTAGTCGTGGCCGGTTTTGTCCACCGTGATGCAGAACGGCAGCACGCCGGCCAGCTCGAGTTCTTTGAGCGCGACCATCGTGTCCTGGATGCCGTAAGCGTTCGAGCGGCGGTCGTGGCCGTAATCGAAATCCTGCGGGAAGCCGTCGCTCAGGAGGATCATGTGCTTGGCGCGCGAGGCGACGTCCTTGAATTTTTCGCGCACGTGGCGAATCGCCGCGCCCATCCGGGTTGAGCGCTTGGGTTCGACCGAACCGATGCGAGCCTTCACCTCGTCGCTCAGTTCCTGATCGAATTCCTTGATCACGTAGAACTCGACGTTGTCGCGGCCGTGGCCGGAGAAGCCCATGATCGCGTAGGCGTCGCCGATTTCCTCGAGCGCTTGCGCCATGATGACCAGCGCTTCCTTATTCACGTCGATGATCCGGCGCGGGCGATTGGCGGTTTGCGGGCGGCGCTGCCACGCCTTCATCCAGTCGTCCGCGTCGTCATCGTCGGTATGCTTGCGCGGCTCACGATGGACGGGCTCGTCGGTCGAGGCGGACATGTCGAGCAGGAACAGGGTGGCGACGTCGCGCGCTTCTTTCTTACGCGCCTTGTAGAAGCGGCCGTCGGGCGTCTCGCCCATCAGGCGCGCGACGCGAGCCTCGATGGTGCGGTCGATGTCGATTTCCTCGCCGTCCTCGAGTCCGCGAACCATCCGGTACGACGCGGGCCGGATGCGCTGAAAGTTACGCCGCACGCCGGGGAGCATTTCGGCGTAGCGGACGAGGGTGTTCTCGTAAAAGTCGCCCTCGTCGCCGGTCAGCGGAATTTCACGCAGCCGGCACCAGTTGCGACGGTAGTCGTTCAGCACGTAGTCCCATTCGTCGTAGGCGTAGTACGAATCCTGGCGGCCGCGGCCGATCATCAGGCGTCCCTGGCCGGTGACGGAGCCGACTTCGCCGAGCTGCTCGCGCATCTGCTCGAGCTCGCTGAGCTGCTTGCCGGTGAGCTGGGTCAGATACATGCCGTCGCCCTCGGCACTGCCGTCGCCCTGCGAGGGTTTGATCTCGGCGCCCTGCTCGATGAGCTTGCGCAATTCTTCTGGCGAGAGCGCCCTGCCCTGTCCGCCCTTGGATTGTTTGCCGGAGAAGTCCATCTGCACGTTCTGATCGGGCTCGCCGCCGCCGTCGCCCTGCTCGCCGTCTTCGCCTTCGCCGGCGGTCTGCGATTCCGAGCCCTTCATTCCTTTGATCAGGTCGTTGCGCATCCGCTCGGCTTCTTCTTCGGTGAGCGGATCGCCTTCGCCGCGCTCGCGCGCCTGCCGAATCAGTTCCTGGAGCCAATTGTAGAGCGCGCCGACCTGGCGGACGCTGGTCATCACGTCGGCGCCATCCTCGCGAACCGGGGCGAAGTGATGCGACGCCATCCGCACGAGCGGGGAGTCAAGGACTTCGCCGGCCGCCTCTAGATCGAGCGCCGCGCGCACCAGCATCGTGCTGAGCGACTGGGGATGGAGCCGCTCGAGGAGCGAGCGGTTGAGGCCCGCGATGCGCGGCGCGAGTCCCCGATAGCGTCGCGCGAGTTCGGCGTCGATGCGCGCCGACTCCGCCAGCCGCATCAGCGCGCCGGCCAGGCCGGGGTCGTCGAACGACGCGACGAAGCTGTCGATCGCCTCGACGCCGGTCTCGCCGCGCTCTTCGAAGCCCGCGATGTCGGCGAGCTTCAGCTTGAACGTGCCAAAGTCGTGACGCGCCGCGAGGTGCGCGGCGGTGACGAAATAATAAATGTATGCGTCGCCGCGAGTGCCGAACGGTTCGAGCCGCTCGGGCAGATAGATCATTTCGCCAGGCAGGAGCGGGTAGTGAAACGGCAGCATCGGGGCACCGTTGGCGAGCGAGTCGATGCGGAATTCAAGCGGGAACAGCATCCGCATGAATTTTGTCAGCACACCCTTGATTTCGAAGAGGTTCTGAGCTGTCTCGGGGACTTCAGGCATTGTCGTAATTGATTCTTGCAAGAACTGGTGTGGCGATCAATTTGAGGAACCTGACCGCTAACCCCTTCCCTCGAAGGATGGGGAACCGGATTCAAAAGGATTTGAGAAACATTTGAGTCGGGTTTGCCGAGCGAGGTGTTGTGCGCTTGACTCGAAAAATACGTACGTCCATATTTGATCGGTCAGGCGCAACTCATCCATAAAATCCCCTCCAAGGAGTTCACAATGAATACCCCCGTTGTTTTGATCACTGGCGCCCTCACGGGCATCGGACGTGCCACCGCGATCGCCTTCGCGCGCAAGGGCGCGCGCATCGTCATCTCCGGCCGCCGCGACGAAGTCGGCCAGAAATTAGTGGCTGAACTCCGCGAGCTCGGCGCCGAGGCCGAATATTGGCGTACCGAC
>NZ_DATDGQ010000309.1:0-3439 GCF_036522015.1 Binatus sp. (SeqCode) | reverse complement strand
GTACACGGTCGCCCTGGCCAACGAGCTGTGGTACCACAAGGCACCACGCCGCCGGGAGGGCGAGATCCAGAGCATCGGCGCGTTCTTCCATCCGCTGGACGGCATCCGGAGCTGGAACACGGTCTACGGCCCGGGCGGCCGACGCGCCACGGATGGGCACTCGCGCCGGCGCTGCGGTCGGGCTTCGTCGCGTACTCGATCCTCGCGTTGATCGCGTTCTCGTTTTATCGGCGCCTTTCCCCGGACATCGAAGTCGAACAGCAACCCGTCAAGCGCGCGCCGCTGGAGAAGTCGCGCGCGATCGTGTACCGGCTGTCGGCGCTGTTCAGTATCGATTCTTTCGGCGGCGGATTCGTGATCCAGTCGTTGCTGGCGCTATGGCTGTTCCGCCGCTTCAATCTTTCGGTTCAAACGGCGGGCGCATTCTTCTTCGCGGCGGGATTGCTCGGATCGTTTTCACAGTTTATTTCTGCGGCGCTCGCAGCGCGCTTCGGCCGTATCAACACAATGGTCTTCAGCCATCTGCCGTCGAATGCAATGTTGATAGTCGCCGCACTGGTGCCGACGCCGGCGCTCGCGATGGGATTTCTGTTGCTCCGCTCGTCGATGTCGCAGATGGACGTTCCCGCGCGCCAGTCGTACGTGATGGCGGTAGTACCGCCCGAGGAGCGCGCAGCCGCGGCGACCGTCACGAACGTGCCGCGCAGCCTGGCGTCAGCGCTTGCGCCGCTGCCGGCGGGCGCGATGCTGAATCATTCGTCGTTCGGCTGGCCGCTGATTTGCGCGGGCGCGCTCAAAACGATCTACGACATCCTGCTCCTAATCCAGTTCCGCGCAGTAAAACCCTCCGACGAGTTCTGATCCATTCTGATTCGAACTTCGGAAAATTCGGTCCCTCACCGGCGCGCTCGGAAGCACGGCGGCGGGGCTTCCCGCACGTGGGGCGAGGCAAGAGGGAAGCTACGCGCGGAGCACGACGATGCCGTCGCGAATCGCGAGCCGGCCTTCGCCGCTCAGCGTCTCGAAGAATACGGCCGCGCCTTCGCGCGCGAGGACACGCACCGTCAGCGTCGAGGGCATCATTACCATTGCGCCGAAACGCGCCGCGACTCTTTCGATACGCGCAGGGTCCTTGCCCGCTTCGCTCTCGATAATTCGCGACACCGCCAACGCCAGCGTCGCGGTTCCGTGCAGGATGATCTCCGGCAATCCCGCTGCGCGCGCCACCGACGCGTCGGTATGTATCGGATTAAAGATTCGCGCGCATTCGGTATAGATGTGTGCCATGCCCGCCGGCACATCGACCTGGCATTCCGAGAGCGGCTCGCCTTCCTCGACCAGCGGTTCTGTTGGCGCCGGCGGAAGCTTCGGCGGAACGTCATCTCCCTTGACCTCGACGCCGCGGTAAATCCCGCCGTACCAGCTCGTGCAAACCGGCTTGCCTGCCTCATCGACGGTGTCCAGCCGCGTGACCATGTACGCGCCCGGCTTGCGCCGCTCGACGCCCGCGACCGTCAGCTGCGTAGTCAGGCGCTCGGGTGGCCGAATCGGGCGATACAGCACGGTTTCCTGCGTCGCGTGCACGCCGCGCATCGCCTCGTCGCGCGTGAGCGAGGATTTTTCGAACTGCGCGCGTATCGCGACCTGCACAGGCCATTCGAAGCAGACCGGGAACAGCGGATGCGCAATCACGCCGCGAACCGTGTCCATGTAGCATGGCGTCGCGTCGCCGAGCGCGGCGGCATATGCCATCGTCCAGCGCGAATCGATCTCACTGACGATTGGCGCTCCCGTGCTTCCTACAAGTGACGAGTCGAGCGGCATGACAGCTACTTCTACCCGCCCCACTCCGACGCGTCCACCGCGATTGCAGTGACCAGCAGATGAAACACGACCGGCGACGATCGTCCGTCGCCAGAATCGTCTCGAGGATGGCCAAAGGAGGGGGAACATTGACATCTGATGTTTGATGCGTGATGATCCTGGACGTGCGTACCACCTTGGACATCGATGAGGACGTTCTCGAGAGCGCCAAGGAGCTCGCCGCAAAGCGAGGCACTACCGCTGGGCGCGTTCTCTCCGAGCTTGCCCGCATAGCGCTGGCGCCGCGAAGCCGCTCTTCGCGAATGCGCAATGGCGTGCCTGTTCTGCCAAAGCAGCGGAGTGCACAGCTCGTCACGCCGGAAATTGTCAATCGGCTCCGCGACGAGACTTAAGCATTGGGACTGCGCCCGTGATCGCTCTGCTCGATGTGAACGTCCTGGTTGCGCTATTCGATCCCGCGCACTTGCATCACGAGGCGGCTCACCAATGGTTCGGACGAAATCGCAGATACCAATGGGCTACCTGTCCGCTCACCGAGAACGCGTTGGTCCGTATTCTCTCCAATGCGTCCTATCCTGGCCAACGCACCACGCTGGATGATGCAGCAGCTCCTCTGCGAACCTTCTGCGCGGATCGTCTTCATGTTTTCTGGCCTGACTCGGTAAGCGTGCGTGATTCCGGACGCTTCCGGTGGAATCACGTTCAAGGCCATCGGCAGCTTACTGACGTCTATCTGTTAGCTCTGTCGGTGTCGATGAAGGGCTGCCTGGCCACTTTCGATTCCACGATCTCACTTAGGGCAGTGGAAGGTTCGGCACAGCAGAATCTTGAAATCCTCGCGGAGTGAGCATCGGCGCCGCAATCTAGAGGAAGCTGCCGACTGTTCCCTGACCATCGAGCTCGACTTTCTGGGGACTGTTCTGTGCCGAGTCGGTAAACGTCAGGCCATCGGGGGCATTGACCTTTCCGCTGACCATCGGATGGAACACGACCTCAAGCTTGCACGACCTGCCGGGTGCCAGCGGCGAGCCGGAGCATTTGTCGCTTTGTATCGAGAAGGTGTCCGCGGCGACGATACTGGTAAAGGTGATCGCACTCGACCTGGATTTATTCGTGACCGTCACGGTCAGCGGCGCACTGTCATCGGTGGCGGTGACCTTGCCGAAGTCGTGCTTGTCAGGCTTGAGTTTCAGCATTGGGCCCTGGTCCGCGGCAACGACGGAATGACCGGCGACGATCGCCGTCGCCAGAATCATCGCCGTAACCAGTATTGATCCGGATAATGCCGGACGGGCCGGTCTCAATAGGAACATGTCGTTCTCTCCCCGCGGTGAAAGTGCGCGAACGAGCGCCGGAACTAGTATTAGAACACTACAATTTGTACTGAAAAGAATCAACGACGCCAGGGGGCCTCGACTCTACCGGCGTCGCCTCAGCTGGTTGGGGTGTTCATCGCGTTGGCCATCATATCTTTCGTTGATGACGAAGATATCGACCGCAGCAACCGCAGCGATCGTTAGCTCACTAGCTCTTCCGCCGCGCGCGGTACCTTCTAATCAGCGCGTTGGTCGAGCTGTCATGCTTTAGCTCAGGTTCCTTGGCCGATTCCAGTTCC
>NZ_DATDGQ010000308.1:0-5279 GCF_036522015.1 Binatus sp. (SeqCode) | reverse complement strand
GAGCTGCTTGTTGATTTCGCGGATCCGCCCGTGGATGAACGTCTTCAACTCTTTTGATTTCGTGAGTGCGTCCACGTTTTTCGGATCGAGGTTGTTCTCCTTCAGAAAGTCGACGAGATTTTCGTAGTCAGGAACCAGCAGCGCCGCCAGATGTTTGCGGCGGTCGCCGATCACGCAGGCCTGGCTGATGAACTTGTCGCCGGTGAGCTTGCCCTCGACGTACGCAGGCGAGACGTTCTTGCCCCCCGACAGCACGATGATTTCCTTCTTGCGGTCGGTGATCGAGATGTAGCCCTCGACGTCGATCTTCGCGATGTCGCCGGTATGGAGCCATCCGTTTTCGTCGATAGCTTCTTTAGTTTCGGTGTCGAGCTTGTAGTAACCCTTCATTATATTCGGACCGCGCAGGAGCAGCTCGCCGTCTGGAGCGGTCTGTACCTGGATGCGCTTCAAAGGCAATCCGACGGTGCCGATTCGGGTTTTGCCGTTGTGCAGATTAACCGCGACAACCGGTGCAGCTTCGGTCAGGCCGTATCCTTCGACGATTGGGACCTCGGCGGCTGACAGGAACCGATTGATTTCGATGGGCAGCGGCGCGCCGCCGGAAATCAGGTAGCGGATTCGACCGCCGAAAATTCCTCGCACTCGCGCGAAGACCAAGCGTCTGAACACGGCCATCGAGAGTGCGAGCATCGGCGGCAGCGGCTTCCCGCGATTGCGATATTCGGCTGCCTGCTCGCCCGCATTGAGCGCCATTTTGAACAGTCGCTGGCGCATCGGCGGCGAGGTCTCGACCGTGCGCATCACGCGGCTGTGTATAACTTCGAGCAGGCGCGGCACCGTCAGCACAACGGTCGGCTCAACCTCGATGAGGTTCGCCGCGATCTGCCCGAGGCTCTCGGCAAATGCGATCGTCCCTCCCGCCATCGCTACGGTGTAGTAGCCCGCCGTGCGCTCGAACGAGTGCGCGATCGGCAGATGCGACAGCGTCATGTCGGTGTTATTGAGCCCGAGTGCGGCGAGCGAATCTTCGGCATTGGCGAGTAGATTGCCGTGCGAGAGCATCACGCCTTTCGACGTGCCCGTCGTACCCGACGTGTAGATGAGTGTCGCGAGGTCATCGCTGCTGCCCTCGACAATCGCGGCGGGCGCCGCGCCGCTCAGCGATGCGGCACTCATGACTGCCGGGGTTCCGTTGGCGGCGGGCGTGGACTCCGCGCCGCTATGCATCGCGACAATTGCGGTGACGTCGGGAATCGAGGAACTGAGGCCGAGAATTTTCCTGACCATCTCGGGACCGTTCGCCGCAATGACTTTCGCGCCCGAGTCGCTGATGACGTGTGCGGTTTCTTCGAGTCCGCTGGTCGTGTAGAGCGGCACGACAATCGCGCCGAGTCCAAGAATGGCCTGATCGACGATGATCCACTCGGGGCAATTTTCGGACAGGATCGCGACGCGGTCGCCGGGGCGGACGCCGAGGCCGAGCAGGCCTGCGCGCAACTTGCCGGCAGCCGCGGAAACTTCGGTCCACGAACGGTCGGTCCAGACTTTGTCACGTTTGTCCTTCAGGAACGCGCGCGCACCGTACTTCTGGGCTTGCGCCTCGAAGTTTTGGGAAAGGGTCGCCACGCGATCAGGCATAAGAAACCAAGACCTCCTCTTCCTCGACTGGTTGTAGCCCAAAGCATTGTTGCCGCCAATCGCGAGCGAATGTCTGATTACCGGAGCCGCGATCCGGCGACCGCGAAGCGCTTGAATTTGCTGGCGAAATATGAGCGTCATGACGGCGGTGATTTAGCACTGGTTGCGGCGGTGGAGCAGGATTTTTCATTTCACTAATAGTGGCGCGGACAGGCATAATCGCACCCAATTCATGAATCGAAAGGTGTTGGCAGGTTGCATCAGCCGCCTTGTTGGGCGCGGCGAACGCCGGTCCGGCATCTGCACGTTGATAGCGCAGAGGTGACGCTTCGATGCTCGAGCATCTGTATTTTCCGCACGACATTTCGACCTTCGGTCCGCAGATCGACTGGCTCTTCGAGCTGATCTTCTGGATCGTGATGGTCGTCTGGATCGCGGTGATGATCGCGATGGTGTACTTCATGATCCGCTACCGCACCCGGCCCGGCCGCAAGGCGGAGTATATCGAAGGCAATTCGCGGCTCGAGATCATCTGGACCACCGCGACCACCGTCATCCTGATCACCCTGGCGATTATGAGCCGCTCGACGTGGGCCGACATCAAGGAGCATGGGCCGCCGGGCGACGTGTTCTACCAGGTGAACGCAAAACAGTTCAACTGGGAAATCACGTACCCGGGACCGGACGGCAAATTCGGCACCAAGGACGATCTGCTGATCGAGAACGAGTTGCACGTGCCGGTGAACAAGGTCGTGCGAATCGATCTGACCTCGAAGGACGTCATCCACAGTTTTTTCGTCCCGAACCTGCGCCTGAAGCAAGACGCGGTGCCGGGCCGAATCATTCACGTCTGGTTCGAGGCGACCGAAACCGGGCAATACGAAATTCCGTGCGCGGAGCTTTGCGGCTTCGGGCATTCGGGGATGAAGGGCAATCTGACGGTTCAGTCGCAAGAGGATTACGACAAGTGGGTCAAAGACCAATATTCGCAGAACAAGTAGAACCCGCACTCGCCGGCAACGTCGGACGGAGGAGCTAGTCGAAAAATGAGTAGTACGGCAGCGGTTGCGGCACACGGCGCTCACGCTGAGCATCATCAGCTCAGCTTCATGCGCACCTACATTTTCTCCGAAGATCACAAAATGATCGGGCGCCAGTTCCTGTTCATGGCGCTGTTCATGATGTCGATCGGCGGCCTGATGGCGATGCTGATGCGGTGGGAACTCGCATTTCCTGAAACCGCGGTCCCCGGATTTCATTGGGTGCCCGAGCCGTTCATGTACGACGGCGCGATTCCGCCTAATACCTACAACGCGATGTTCACGATGCACGCCACCATCATGATTTTCTTCGTGGTGATGCCGATCCTCGTCGGATGCTTCGGCAATTTTCTCATCCCGCTGATGATCGGCGCGCGCGACATGGCATTTCCCAAGCTGAATATGCTGTCGTTCTGGGTCGGCGCGGTCGCGGGCGTGATCATGCTGTCCTCGTTCTTCGTGACTGGCGGTCCCGCCGCCGCGGGCTGGACGTCGTACGCCCCACTGAGCGCGGTGCCGATTTATACCGGCGTCGATTGGGGCCAGGACTTATGGTGCATCAGCATCATCGTGCTCGGCGCGTCGTCGCTGATGGGCTCGATCAACTACATCACGACGATCATCAACATGCGCACCAAGGGCATGTACTTCTTCCGCATGCCACTGGTGGTCTGGTCGCTGTTCATCACGGCGATCCTGCTGCTGCTCGCGCTGCCGGTGCTGACGACGGCACTCGCGCTGCTGCTGTTCGATCGGATGGGCGGCACGCATTTCTTCCTGCCTGCGGGCGGCGGCGAGCCGCTGCTATGGCAGCACCTGTTTTGGTTTTTCGGCCATCCCGAGGTCTACATCATGATCCTGCCCGCGATGGGGATCTCGTCCGAAGTCATCTCGGTGTTTTCGCGCAAACCGATCTTCGGCTACCGCGCGATGGCGTACGCGATGATCGCGATCGCGTTCCTGTCGTGGGTCGTCTGGGGCCATCACATGTTCCAGTCGGGGATGGACCCGGCGCTCGGCAGCAGCTTCATGATCACGACGATGATCATCGGAGTGCCGTCGGCGATTAAAACCTTCAACTGGCTCGGCACGCTCTACAAGGGCAACATCCATTATACGGTGGCGATGATGAATGCGCTGGCGTTCGTCGCGATGTTCGTCATCGGCGGGCTGTCGGGGATCTGGATGGCCTCGACGCCGGTCGACATGTACATCCACGATACTTACTTCATCGTCGCGCATATTCACTACGTACTATTCGGCGGTAGCCTGTTCGGCATCTTCGCGGGAGTTACCTATTGGTATCCCAAGATGTTCGGCCACATGATGAGCGAGAAGCTGGGCAAGGTTCACTTCTGGATCACGTTCGTAGCGTTCAACTGCACGTTCTTCCCGATGCACATCCTCGGGATGGCCGGGCATATGCGCCGAATCTACAATCCGCAGCAGTACGATTTTCTGAAACCGATGATTCCGATCAACGAATTCATCTCGATCAGCGCGTTCGTGCTCGGCGCTGCGCAGTTCCTGTTCCTCGCGAACATGATCTACAGCTATTACAAGGGCGAGAAGGCCACCGAGAATCCGTGGCACGCGAACACCCTGGAGTGGACGACGCCGTCGCCGCCACCGCACGGCAACTGGCCCGGGTCGGTGCCGATCGTTTACCGCGGACCGTACGAGTACAGCTCGCCCGAGGTCGCGGAGGACTTCCTGCCGCAATCGCAGCTGATCGAACACACGACGGCCGCGGCGGATTAGTCAGTCGAATAGCCAGTGATGAATCAGTCGCCAACTGAGGTCGAGAAGACGCGCGGACTGCATCGCTTTGCGATGCTGACTGCCGGCGCCACCTTTTGCCTCATCTTTGTCGGCGGACTCGTCACCTCGACCGGTTCCGCGCTCGCCGTTCCGGACTGGCCGCTCGCGTTCGGCAAACTGATCCCGGCGTGGCAGGGCGGCATCCGTTTCGAATTTGGCCATCGCCTCGCCGCCGGCACCGTCGTCGTCCTCACGCTCGTGCTGATGGCGTGGGCATGGCGCGCCGAGCCTCGCAAATGGGTTCGCCGACTGGTCATCCTCGCGTTCGGATTGATTATCGTGCAGGCCGTCCTCGGCGGAATCACCGTGTTGTTCGAATTGCCGCTCGCGATCGCGGTCACGCACGCCGCCACCGCGCAGGCGTTGTTCTGCCTGATGGTCTCGATCGCCATCTTCACGAATCAACACTGGGATTCGACGCCGCACATCGATGAGCCGCCGTCGCGAATCCCGTTGGCGACGCTCGCCGTCGCGACCACTGCTATCATCTATATGCAAATCCTCATCGGCGCGCTGATGCGTCACATGAGCGCGGGGCTGGTGATCCCCGATTTTCCGCTTTCGTTCGGCTACCTAATTCCGCCGTACTGGAACGAGTTCATCGCGATTAACTTTGCGCATCGATGCGGCGCCGTCGTCGTCACGGCGATGGTCTTGTGGACTGTCGCGCGCGTGCTGCGGACGCATCGCGAGGTCGTCGCGCTTCGGCGTCCTGCGCTGGGGCTGTTCATTCTGCTGGTCGCACAGATTTGTCTCGGCGCAATCACAATCTGGAGT
>NZ_DATDGQ010000307.1:0-9601 GCF_036522015.1 Binatus sp. (SeqCode) | reverse complement strand
TCAGCGAGCCTCCTGATCACATACCAATCGTTTAGTAAAATTGCAAAGCACCTGCTGCGGAGGATCCGAATACCTCGCCCGTTACTTTACGGGAGAGGCAGCCGGCCGCAACGCGGCCGGCAGGTGAGGGTTCTGGGACTCCATCGAGATGCGCATTTCGGATCTTTCTTATCCCAATCCCAGTATGCCAAACAGTACGGGAGGTGCATAAAATGATCCACGGAAGCTGTCTTTGCGGCGCCATCCGCTTCGAATTCACCAAACCGGCCGGTCCGTTCGAGCTGTGCCATTGCACGCGATGCCGCAAAGTCACCGGCTCCGCATTTTTTTCAGGACTCTACGTCCGCATCGAAGATTTCCGGCTCATCGAGGGCGAAGAGCTAATTACCGCATACGAGGCGCCGATACTGCGCGAGCCTCCCGCCTATCGCGCCTCCTTCTGCAGCCGATGCGGTTCGCCGGTGCCGAATCCGAGGCCTGCGCAAAAGCGATCTCGCGGACGCTCGGGATTGCTCGAAATTCCGGCCGGCCTTCTCGACGACGACCCCGGAATGAAACCCGACAAGCACATCTTCATCGAGGTAAAGTCGCCGTGGTTCGAAATCATTGGCGACCTGCCGCAATACGATCTGCCGGGCTTGGTCGCACTGCGGACCAAAACCAAGACGCCCGAATGATGCGACAAGATATTTTCGAAGAGCACCGGATGATCGTACATATCGTCAAGCGCGGTGAGTGGGAGCTCGCGGCGGGGAGGGGAACCTATGCGCCCGATAGTCTGCAGGCGGAAGGGTTTATCCATTGCTCGACGCCGGCACAGCTGATCGATACTGCTAATCGGTTTTATCGCGGGCAAAACGGCCTTGTCGTGCTATGTATCGAGGAGTCGCGGCTTAAGGCGGAGTTGAAGTATGAAGCGCCTGCGATGCAGCGTGGTGAATCGGCGGGCGAGTTGTTTCCTCATCTATGCGGAGAGTTGAATGTCGATGCGGTGGTGAGAGTGGTCGCGTTGCCGTGCGATGCGGATGGATCATTCCGATTGCTTGATGGATTGCAGGAGTAGGCATTGCCGTGCGTAACTTCGGTGAAATTTCGGCATCTGAATTCAATATGAAAAACTATTTTGTTCGACTCTTTGCGCTCGCGACTGTCGTCGCGGCGTTCGCTACGGCCGCGGATTTGGTGCTCGCGGCGGAGTCCGGGGCTCCGGCTTACAAGATGACCGCTACCTTCAAGCTTGGCGGTGACGGTGGATGGGACTACGCGACGCTCCACAAGGGCGAGCTATACGTCACCCGCGTCACGCATACGATGGCGATGGACGTCTCCACCGGGAAAATCGTCGCGGATATCGGCGGTCAGAAAAGATCGCATGGCGTGGCGTTCGTGCCGGAGGCGGGGCGAGGATTTATCAGCGACGGCGGCAGCGGCTCTGTGCTGATCTTCGATATGAAGACTCACGCAATGCTGGGCAAAGTGCCTGCCGCGGATGACGCGGACGGTATCATCTATGATCGCGCCAGCAATCGGGTGCTGGTGATGTGCGGCGATGCGCATCAGCTGGTGGCGATCGCGCCCGACGTGAATCCGGCCGGCGGCAAACCTGCGGCGACTGTCGATTTGGGCGGCTCCCCGGAGTTCGCGGTTTCCGACGAGAACGGCAAGGTCTACGTCAATATCTTGGACAAGGACGAGGTCGCCGTGGTCGATACCAAACAGATGAAGGTCGTCGCGCGATGGCCGACCGCGCCGGGTAGCAGGCCGACCGGGATGTCGATGGATCGCGCGACGCGGCGGCTGTTCATTGGGTGTCGAAACAAAAAGCTGATCGTGATGAACGCCGACGACGGAAAGATCATCGCGGATTTTCCCATTGGCGCGTTCGTCGATGCGACCGCATTCCGCGGCGGCCTGGTGTTCGCGAGCTGCGGCGACGGGACGTTGACGATCATTCGCGAAGTGTCAGCCGACAAGTTCGAAGTCGCACAAGTGCTGAAGACGGAGCTGGGCGCACGCACGATGGCGGTCGATCCCAGCGGCGAAATGATTTATCTCCCGACGGCGGACCTGACATTTCCTGCCGGCACCAACCCCGAGCATCCGCGTCCGGTGCCGGTTCCAGGGACCTTCAGGATATTGGTGGTGACACAGTAGCGTGATTGACCTCTCCCGTCGGGAGAGGTCGACGCAAGTCCGCGAACGGCGGGTGAGGGCGCCCGCATTCAGCTCGATGCGAGGAAAAGGATTGGACTTACGCGACGATGCGGTCTGAGAAGCCGGCTACGTCGTAGGTCATGATCAGGAGGTCGCGCGCGCGACCGCGCCGGTCCTCGACCCAGTCCGACAGTATCGCTTCCACCTGGAATCCAAGGTGCTCGAAGGCGGCGCGCGCCGCGGTCTGATCGGTGGTCATTTGAGCCGTTATTTTCTTGAGGCCGAGCGATCGCGCGAGATCGAATACTTCGGCGGACAGGCGGCGGCCGAGTCCCGCGCCGCGATAACGCGACGAAGTGATGATGCGGATTTCGCCGACCCGCCGGGTCCATCGCGCCTGATCAAGATGGACGCTGGCGTAGGCAGCGAGTTCACCGTCAACTTCGGCGAGCAGCGTGATGGTAGTTCCGTTCTTGATGTTATCAACCCATTGCTGGACGACGTGGCGGTCGGTGATGTCGGTACGGAGGAAGAGCAGATCGTCGGCGGGCAGGTTCCGGGCGAAGTCGATTATCTTGTCGAGGTCGTCGGGCTCCATCACGCGGATGACGGCGCTGTGGCCGTCGCGCAATTTAAGCTGAATTGGATAAGAACGATTAGTCTTGATCTGCTCGGCCATCGAAACCTCCGCATAGCTACTGCGGGCAAGCGCTGCCGTCGAAAAAACTCGTAAGACGCTCTTAACCCGCGCGAAGCGCTATCCTTGATCAGCGCGGGCCATCCGGCAAGCGCAGCATCGATAAAATACAGCTTGCACTTCCCAGACCATGCCTGCCAAACTTCGCATTCTACGGCATTGTCATTTCCAGGGTTTTCTCCGCTTGGACGGGGCACTGAGCCGTGGCCCAAGACCGAGGGGAATCCGGCTCGGAGGCGAGTTTCGAATGGCCGAAAATTCAGCATTTCCATCCTCGGCGAGCTACCGACTGTCCACCCAGGATGCGACCTTTATCTATGGCGAGTCGCAGAGCGGTCCGCTGCATATCGGATCGATCGGGTTGTTCGAGGGACACGTCGATTTCAACGCGCTGCTCGGCCATTTCGAGGAGCGGATGCACCTGGTGCCGCGCTACCGGCAGCGGCTGATCGAAGTTCCGCTGAATTTCTCGCACGCCATGATGGAGGATGACCCGGAGTTTACGGTCGCGAACCATGTGCATCTGCACGAGCTGCCAGACGCCATCAGCGAAGGCGACGCGCTGGCGGAAATGATGCGCATCTTCGAGAAGCCGCTCGATCGCAAGCGTCCACTGTGGGAACTGCACACCTTCCACAACCTGGACGGAAATCGCACGGCGCTGATGTGGAAGGTGCATCATTGCCTGGTTGACGGCGTGTCGGGGGTCGAACTGCTGAAGGTGATGTACGACTTTCGCGCGGAGCCGCCTGATATTCCACAACCGCCGACACCGTGGGTGGCGGCCAAGCCGTCGAGCCTGATCCGACGATTCGCGGATGCCGTGCGCGACCAGATTCAAGGCGCGGTTAGCTCGACCATCAACGCTGCGGTCGAAGCGATCGAGGACCCGGCGTCGGTGGCGGATCGTGCGCGGCAAATGGCGGAGGCCTCGCGCGTGATGACCGAGCTGGCGACGCGGCGAATAGTGGCGACGCCGTGGAACTCGACGCCGGTTACGCAGGACCGCGTGGTGGCATGGACGCGTCAAACGTTTTCGGATTTTCGCGCGATCAGATCGGCATTTGGCGGCTCGGTCAATGACGTCGTACTGGCGATGTTGACCGAGGGCGCCGCGCGCTACTTGCAGCATCATGGGTACGCCGTCGAAGGACAGCAACTGTGCATTGGATGTCCGGTCAACGTGCGCCACAGAAGCGAAAAAAGTTCGCTTGGGAATCGCGTCTCGATGATGTTCCCGACCGCGCCTGCGGCGCCGATGGATATCGTCGAGCGGCTGCAATTGATCCACGAGGAAACCGAGCGAATCAAAGCGGCCGGCTCCGCGCAGGCTCTGGAAACCATCATGGGCCTCGGCGACGCGATTCCGCCTAGCATGATCGGCCCGGCTGCGCGCGTGGCGACCACGATGATGGACGTCGCGGGGCGGATGGCAAAGTGGACGGACTGGAGGCCGCGGCCCGATGGCTTCGGCCTGCCCGCTGTCGGAATAAACTTTATCGCGACCAACGTCCCGGGCGTGCAGGTGCCGCAATATATAAACGGCCACGTATGCCTGGACATGGTACCGCTCGTGCCGCTCGGCGCCACGATGGGGTATGCAGTCGCAATACTCAGTTACTATAAGAGCCTATACTTCGGACTGATGGCGGACCCGCGCGTGATGCCAGACGTCGCGTTGATGAAGGCTTTCGTCGATGACGCGTTCGCCGAGTTAAAGCGCCGATGCGCGGAAAAGTCCGCAGAGAAAGCGGAGCAGGAACCGGAGCGTAAAAGCGCCAGCGGCGCGTGAGGGAAAGGGTAAATCACTTTATCGAATGTGAAACCCGCGGTGGGTTTCACGCCTCCTTCGGCAGGGGTGACCCCTGCACACCCAGTGAAAGAAATCGGCACCGGCGCGGTGCGAGACCTCGTTCCTGTGTTCCGCCTTTGAGGTTCACCTATGCGGTGCGGATGGGCGCGCAATGAGTTGGCGATTCGCTACCACGACGAAGAGTGGGGTGTGCCGGTTCATGACGAACGGCGGTGGTTCGAGTTTATCACGCTCGAAGGTGCCCAGGCCGGACTGAGCTGGGACACGATCCTGCGCAAGCGCGACGCCTATCGCCGCGCCTTCAAGGAGTTCGAGCCCGCGCGCGTCGCGAAGTTCGGCGATCGCGACGTGACGAGACTGCTCGCGGACGCGGGAATCGTTCGAAATCGGTTGAAGATCAATTCCGCGATTGGCAACGCGAAGGCGTTTCTTGCCGTGCAGAGAGAGTTTGCCACCTTCGACGATTATATCTGGCGATTCGTCGGCGGCCGGCCGAGGATCAACAAATGGCGCACGCTAAAGCAGTTGCCGGCGCGCACGGCTGAGTCTGATGCGATGAGCAAGGAGTTGATCGGTCGCGGGTTCAAGTTTGTGGGATCGACAATCTGCTACGCGATGATGCAAGCGACCGGGATGGTCAACGATCACATGGTCGATTGCGAGAGATATAGAGCGGTGATCCGGTCCGCAGAGAAATGAAGCGGAGATGACGCGTAGGATTTGCCGCGCTTGATTAGTACGAGCTGGCGATTGCCGTGGTCCGAGGTGAGGACGGGCTCGAAGTCCAGCGCCTCGCTTTCATGCTTCTTCCAAACCTGGGCGGGCAGGATGATGAAGCCGGGGGGCGCGTCATCGAGGCGACCGTCGAGGATGGGCGCGTCTCGATCGAGGTAGAACAAGAGGGGCGCGGCTTCTTCCTGGAATCCGTAAAGGTAGAGCGGGTCAGCAGGGGCTACGACGCGCGCGATCTCGGCGGCCGCGGGACGAAATGAATCGTCGCGGCAAGTACGCACTTCTGACCGCGGTATATAGATGAAGTTGAATACGACGAGCCCGGCGCATAGCGCGGCAAAGGTCCATTTCGCGGCGCGCCGGTACGCGGGCGGCGGAATTGTCAGGACCCACCACGCGAGTATCAGCGCGGCTGCCGGCCATACCGGCAGCAGATACGAGCGCCGTTTGTAGGCGGCAACGCTGAAGAAAATGACGGTGGCGAAATAGAATATCGCAAACAGGCGGACGGCGGAGCGGGCGACCCCTCCCACGTCGCTTTCCGCGACGCGACCTCCCCCGTCGGGAGAGGCAGGATTTGGATCGGTAGTGGCGCTGCTCGAAGTGACTATTGGACTGAGTAATGCGTAAACGGCGGCGACTGGGACGAGCAAACTCAGCGGGGCGGAGTTGAGCAGGACGGGTTTGAGGTAGTACCACGGCGCCATCGCGCCCAGCGAGCCGACGAAGCGGCCGACGTTCTCGGTATCGAGCTGGCGATTCAGAAAGGCGAAGCGTCCGCCGAAGTAGCATGCGAGGTACCAGCTCGAAGCGATTGCGCCGCCGACGATGATCGCGCCGGGATCGAGCATCGTCAGAATTTGGCGTCCCCGACGCTCGGCGACCATGAAGATGACGATCGATGCACCAGGCAGAATTGCGCCGACCGGCCCCTTGGCGAGCACGCCTAAACCGAGCGCCGCAGCCAGCGAGTAGAGCGCAGGCAGGTTGGATGCGAAACGCGCCTCGCGACCAGACAGGGTCGCGTCACGCGGCAGCCACCTCAGAAAAGCCAACAGAGAGAGGGTCTCGAAGAAGCACAGCGTCATGTCGACGCGGCCGAAACGGCCCTGGCTGATGTACTGGTACGAGCCGGCCAGGGCGAGTCCGGCGAGGACGGCGGCGTCGAGGCCGAGGATTTCGTACGCGAAGATCATAATCAGGACGGCGCCGGCGATCGCGTAGAGGGCGGATGGCAGGCGGAGGTTCGCAGCGGTCACCTTGCGGACTCCGGCGAGGCGATCGATCGCGACCGCCGTCCAGTGGAACAGCGGCGGCTTGTACATCGGGACGTTGCCGTTCTCGACCGGGAACATCAGCTGCCCGTGTTCGACCATCTGCTGGACGAAGACGCCTTCGACGGCCTCGTTGCCAGTGCATACGTCGCCCGCGCCGAGTCGATGAAGGGTCAGGACAGATATGACGAGAACAATCGCAGCGATCGCGGCGGCCGATTTCAGCGTCATAATAGCTAGTCGCGATCTAATGGCTAATCATCGAATAGTCAGTCGAGGTTGATGCGCAATATACTAAGGCTTTCAATGCGGGAGGAGTCGTAACCACGCCATTTCGCCGCGGAAACGTCGCGGGCACTCGCGCGTTTGAAGCCAAGCCGCGAGAAGAAACCCGCGACTCGATCGTCATTGGTGCAGGCGAAGAGGTATTTGAGGCGGCGCGCCTCGGCTTCCTTGAATATCTCGCGCACCAGTACTGCGGCGACGCCCTCGCCCTGGAAACGCGTCAAGGTGTACATCGCGGTGATCTCGCCGCATCGGTCGCGGCGGTAGGGCTCGGTCAGCAGCGAGCAGATTCCGGCGAGGTGCTCGTCGCCGATTCGGTAGCCGAAACATGACGGCAGGATCTGCGCGATCTGATCGGGAGTGCGGGGCAGCAGGTGACCTTCTGTCTGGCCGCGCACGATCAGCGCTTCGACTTCTTCGAAGTCATCGATCGAAACCGGACGGACGAAGCCGTATTGCATTTCGGTAAAGAGCGTTCCGGCCCCGATGAAGCTGAACAGTTCTTCGTAAACGTCGCCGGGCGCGACCAGGTTGACGGAGCCGACACCGTCCTCGAGCGCGTCAAGCGCTGCGCGCACGATGGCTCTGCGAGCGCGCGAGCGGATGTTGCGCATGGTGCGGCCGATGCGGCGTTCTTCGACGAATGACAGGCGATTGCCGTCCTTGTCGACCAGGCCGCCGCGCCGATCGAGCATCAGCAGCTTAAACACGCGCAGCCGGCTGGCGAGCTCGCGCGCGAAAACGGTGAGATCGTCGGCGTCGTCGCGGCTCATCGAGGCGACGACGATGGAGCCGGCGCGTAGCCGAGCCCAGATTTCTGCGACGGCAGAATCCGGTGGATACGGCCGTGACCGCAGTCCTTCGGACGGATTGAAGACCGGCGGCGGTTCGGTGGGCGCGAGGCGGCCGAGCCGTCGCATCAGTTTCGGGAGCGCGCTCGGGGAAACGATGACGACGCATCGGGTTTGATTGCGGCGCAATTCGCGGAGCGTCAGGAGCAGAGAATTGAATTCGGAGATTCGGTGTCCCGCTGGAGGAATCAGCGCGAAGAGCAGGCTCTTGCCGTAGAATTCCTCGAGATAAAAGGTCTTCTCAGTAAAGACCGGCGCGCCGCGGCGTGGCTTGCCGACGAAATCGCCGAGGCCGATCGCTCCGAAATCGCTCACGGGCCGAGCGTTCGCGGGGTCAGAGTCGAGTGGGTCTTCAATTCGGCTACGCGGGCTGGGACTTGGCCGGCGATATCGCGCTCGCCGCGACCTCGGGAGGGCAGACCGGCGGAGATGGCCGCGACGCGGCGATTTCGGCGAGCGAGGTGTCGGAGAAAACTTCGAGCAACACGCGCTGGCCCTTCTCCCACACGCGATACATGCGGCAGGTGGGCTGCAAGGCGCATGAGCTGCTGCCGTCGGTGCATACGTTGAGCGTGATCGGACCCTCAACCGCTTCGATAATATCCCGGAACGTGACGGTGTCGGCTTTGCGGGCGAGTTGGTAGCCGCCGCCGGGACCGCGCCGCGCGTGGACGAGGCCGCGGCGCATCAGATCGCGTATCACTTTCTCGAGATAGTATTTCGGGATCTGCTCGCGAGTGGCTATCTCGGTTCCGCGCGCCACGCCCGCGGGATGATCGGCGAGATAGATCATCGCACGCAGGGCGTACTCGATCTTGCGCGGTATCTGCATCAAGCTCATGTTTTTCAGTATCTACGCGGGGGTTGCGGCGGCTCGCAGGGTGAGAATCTTTTCGACGTACTTGACCAGCATGTCGTTCTCGATGTTTACGAAGTCACCGGCTTGCCTGGAGCCGAGCGTCGTCGAGCGCAGCGTGTGCGGAATCAGTTCGACGGAGAAATTGTTGTCCTTGACCGAAAAGATCGTGAGGCTGATTCCGTCGATTGCGACCGAGCCCTTTTCGACCAGGTAGCGCGCTTGCGCCGGTGCGACCTCGAAGCTGAAAAGTTTCGAGTCGCCCTCAGGCTTGATCGACACGACCCGACCGATGCCGTCGACGTGGCCGGAGACTAGATGGCCGCCGAGCAGCTTGCCGAGCGTGAGGCATCGCTCGAGATTGACGCGGGCGCCGGGTTTCAGATCGCCAAGACCGGTGCATCGGAGCGTCTCGGCGGAGACATCCATCGCGAAACGTCCGGGGCTTTTGGAAATCACGGTCAGGCATGCGCCGTTGACAGTGATCGAATCGCCGATGGTGATTTCGGCCACCGGCAGCGATGTGTGCACTGAGATTACGGCGCCCTGGTCGGTCGGCTTAAGGCTTTCGACGGTGCCGAGATCTTCGATGATACCGGTGAACATCACTACTCCTGTCGGGCGATGGGGGACAAATCTCCAGAAAAATCATATCTTTTTGAGAGATGGCCGCGCAACAATATGAAGATGAAATAGTGCCCTGCTAAGCTGGAGCGGGCATGAGAGCGAAGAAAAAAGAGAAACTGAAGGCGTTGCTGTTCGACTTTGGCGGCACGCTCGCATTCCTGGATTACGAATTGCTGGCCCGCGAATTCTCGCGCGAGGGACGCAAGCTGGATGCGCTCGCGCTCGAGCATGCGGAATACGCGGGTCGCGCGGCCATCGATCGACATCTGCTGAGCGAGGGGAACAGCCAGGCCACTTCTGCGGCGTACGAAC
>NZ_DATDGQ010000306.1:0-6725 GCF_036522015.1 Binatus sp. (SeqCode) | reverse complement strand
GTCATAAATACCCCCTGGAAAAAGAGCGTTGCGCGGTTTCTCATCTCAAAAGGTCCCTCGTTGTCTGGGGAACTTCCGGATGACCGGTCAGCTCGCGGTTAGTGATCAACGGCTCTGGCATGATGCACCCCGGATCCTTCCCCGGTCCGGGACTCCTCTCAAAAATTTCAGTCACTCAGGCGATCATCGGATCGGATGGTTATCCTCGACCGGTCTTGTCGAAGCGAAACTTCTCTTTGCGCTCGATTTGCACCACGCGCGAGTCCTGAATTACGACCTCGACCGATCCAAAACGCACGCCGCTGATTGCGCTTGCGATGCGCCGCAGAATTTCGTTTTCCGGATCGGACGTTGATTGAAGGTCGCCGCGGCTGGTCAGATTCGAATCTGGTTTCATAATCTATCCTATTAGATGACTAGACTAATCTTCAAAAAAAGAGTTGCCCCTCGTTTTCAGATCGCGAAACTCAATGACTCATTGCCGGTAACCACCGCCTCGACGCGCTTGAGCATGTCCTCCAAAGAGGTTGAGTCCATTATCTTCGCGGTCGCGTCGCGAACTTCCTTCATCACGATCCTGATCCCGCAGCTCCGCTCGTCGCGGCATTCGCGGCATCGCATGTATGCGGTCTTGCTGACGCATGGCAGCGGTGCGATTGGCCCGTCCAGCACGCGTACTATGTGCCCGACGCTGATCGCACGCGGCTCGCGTCCCAGGAAATATCCCCCGCCCTTGCCCTTCTTGCTCTGAAGCAGCCCTTGGTTCTTGAGTTCGAGCAGGATCAGCTCCAGGAACTTGCGCGGGATACCCTCGCGCTGCGCCATATCCGATATCAGCACCGGTCCCTGGCCATATTCCTTGGCCAATACCATCATCGCCTTGAGCGCATATTTTGACTTTTTCGAGAGCATTCCGTCGACACCTTAGTCGATAGGATGGCTAGACTAAAGATCAAGAGTGATCCAGTCAAGAGCCCCAGCCCGGAGAGGCCCCCACAAGCATTTCTCAAAAAAAGAACCTGCGAGCAAAATGGCGTCCTGGCCATTTTGCGCTTAGTACTTTTCACTGGGTGCAGGGGTCACCCCTGCCCAAGGAGATGCGGAACCCACGGTGGGTTCCGCATTCAATCAGGTGATTTAACGCGCCTTGGCTTTCATCTCGGCGTATTTGTCGAGCAACGGCAGCACCGTGTCGCGAGTCGCCGATGGCAGCGCGAAGATCAGCCGGTCGAGCCCAAGGTCGAGGAACTTTTTGACGTGTTCGTCGTTCGGCCCGACCCCGAACATCGAGACTGGAAGCTTGCCGCGCCCGGCTTTTTTGCCGGCTTCGGCGAGCGCCTTCAGACCGGCGGTGAGATCGTAGCGCGGGAAATTGATTGGCATCCATCCGTCGCAATAATCCGCGACGCGATCGAACGTCTTGGGCGATTGCGAGCCGAGGAGGATCGGTGGCCCACCTGCCTGCACCGGCTTGGGAAACGACCAGATCGGATCGAAGTTCACGAACTCGCCGTGAAACTCGGCTGCCTCCTTGGTCCAGATTTGGCGCATCGCGAGAATTTTTTCCTTGACGATTTTCCAGCGCCGCTTGAATTGTGCGCCATGATTCGCCATCTCCTCGACGTTCCATCCCGCGCCGATCCCGAAAATCACGCGTCCGCCGGAAATCATGTCGAGCGATGCGACTTCCTTGGCGAGCGTGATCGGGTCGCGCTCGATCACCAGGCATACTCCCGTGCCGAGTTTCAGTTTCTTCGTCACTGCCGCCGCCGCGCCGAGCGCGACGAACGGATCGTGCGTGTGCCAATATTCCTTCGGCAACTCGGCGCCGCCGGGCCACGGCGTTTTGCGCGACGCCGGGATATGAGTGTGCTCGGGAAAGAACATCGACTCGAAGCCGCGTTGCTCTGCCGCGAGCGCAAGTTCGATCGGTTGGATTGCGTAGTCGGTTGGGAACATCGAGATTCCGAATTCGGCCATGACGACTTCTCCTGGATTAAACGGGCGCCGACTGCGTCGCCAGCGCCGCCTGTTTTTTCATAGCACAACTGATCGATGAAGCGTCTGCGCGAGCCTACGGCGATGCGCCGACAACGACGCGGAGCTTCGCAGTCGAGCCGGGCATACGATCGTCCTTCATCGGCTCGTAGCGTCCGCCCAGATTGTCGGCCAGAAATTTTTCCATGCGGGCGGTGAAGTCGAGCCGGTTTTCGGGCCGCACGAAGCCGTGGCCTTCATCGGTGTATAGAGCGTACACCGCGCTCCCGCGATGCTTCGCGATCGCTTCGACGATCTGCTCCGCCTCGGCCTGCTTGACGCGCGGATCGTTCGCGCCCTGACCAATCAGCATCGGGATTTTTATCTTGTCGGCGGAGAACAGCGGCGACGCCGCGGTCAACAGTTCCTTGTCTTTGGGATCGCCCGGATTGCCAACCCTGGTGAAGAAGAGCGAGCGGGCAACCTCCCAATACGGCGGAAATGACGCCAGCAGCGTGAACAGGTTCGACGGGCCGCATTCGTCGATCGCACATCGATAGAGGTCCGGCGTGAACGCCGCGCCCGCGAGCGCCGCATAGCCGCCGTACGAGCCGCCGAATATCGCGACGCGTTTCGGATCCGCGATGCCTTGGTCCACGGCCCACTTGACGCCGTCGGTCAGGTCGTTCTGCATCGTGAGGCCCCATTGGCGATCGCCCGCGTGCACATACTTCTTGCCGAATCCCGTCGAACTGCGAAAGTTTATTTGCAGCACCGCGTATCCACGGTTCGCGAACAGTTGAGTGTAGGGACTGAAACCCCAATTATCGCGGCCCCACGGTCCACCATGCACCGCCAGCACCATCGGCAGATTTTTCGCAGGTACGCCGACTGCCAACGTGAGGTATCCGTTGATTTTCATTCCGTCGCGGGCGGTGAACTCAATCGGCTTCATCGGCGCGAGCGGGGCGTCGTCGAGTTTGGGCTGGACGCTAAAGAGGAAGGTCGCTTTCCGCGATGCGCGATCCCACGAATAGTAACGCACTGGCGCGCGGTCGCTCGAGAACGAGACCAGCCACGTCTGATCGGCGAGGTCGCGGTCCGCAACGGAGAAATCTTCATCGGCGACTTTCGCGATCGCGTCGAAGTCGGCCTGGATTGATGGATCGACTACCGTCCAATGCATCCGGCCGGGATCGAACGCGGCGGCCTGCACGACGTGACGGGTAGGATGAATCATCGCGTCGCTCAGGTCGGCGTCGTCACTGCTCGCAATAACCGTTTCCTTCCCCGATGCAATATCGTGGCGCACCACGCGGGCAGTATTCGTTCCGATCGAAGTGGTGAGAAAGAGGGATTTGCCGTCCTTGCTGAAGTCGAGCGCCCCGAGGTCGTCTTCCATCCCGGCCTTCATCAACGTCCGCCACGGACCCGCGGGGTTGTCGCGAATCCGAATTTCGGTGCCGCCGTCAGGCGTTGTGATCGTCGCCGCACGCACGACCATGTCGTCATCGGCCAGCCACCCAGCGACGTCGCCCGGATTTTTGGTATCGAGCTCGACAGCACCGCTGCGCAGATCTACTCGATAGACATCCATCAACTTCCGATCGCGCAGATTGAGCGCAACCAGTATGCGCTCGGGAAATTTTGGGTTGGAGGCGACCGACTCGGCGCGGACGCCCTGCCAGGGCGTCAAATCGCGGACGTTGTCCGAATCGAGATCGACGGCGAACAGGTGGAAGTTCTCGTCGCCGGCGGCATCCTGCGCATAAATGATCGTTTTCGAATCGTACGCCCAGCCGTACGATTGAATTCCACGGCTCTTGTCCGCCGTGACGACGCGCGCGTCGTGCCCGCCAATAGTTTGCACCCAGACTTGGAGGACACCGTGTTCATCGGGCGCGAGCCAGGCCAGCCGTTTGCCGTCGGGCGCGATATGTGGATTGGCGCGCTCAGGATTCCCGAGCAGAGTGCCGCGCGGAATCAGCGGCGGCGGTTGAGCAAAACTGGGTGGTGCTGAAAAGGTCGAGGTCATGGTGAGAACCGCAATTATCAGCAGATGCTTCCGCGAGAATCCAAACATCGATCTCAAGAATGACAGAAAAAATCGCGGAGTGAAGGGTTGGCGCGCTTTCCGCTCCCTCGCCCCTCACTCTGGTTCCCTCGCCCCACGTGGGGAGAGGAACCAGAAGCTTACTACGCGCCCGACCTTAGCACTTGCCCCGGCAGGTACCCCGAATGATGGCCATGTTCGTACAGGATGTCGCCGTTGACGATCGTGTACTCGACGCCCTCGGCTGGCATCACGAGTCGGCGGCCGCCGCCCGGCAAATCATGCTGCATGCGCGCGCGCTTGGCGGAACCTATTTTTCGCTCGTCGAAGATTGCCACGTCGGCCGGTAGGCCGACCTTGAGCCGTCCACGATCTTTGATTCCAAAGAAGTCCGCCGGCTCCGACGTGATTCGCCTGATCGCATTCTCCAGCGTCATTGCCTGCCGCTCTCGCACCCAGGTGCCGAGCAGGTATGTGCAGTATCCGGCGTCGCACAGCATGTTCACGTGCGCGCCGCCGTCCGACAGCCCGATCATCGTGCGCGGGTCTGAAATCAGCCGCTGAATTCCTTCCTCGTGATACTGTTGCATCGTGTACTGGAGGTTGAGATCGTCCTCGAGCGCGCGAGGTCGAAGAAAGTGTCGAGTGGATCCTGATGGCGCTGGTCGGCGACCTCGGCAACGGTTTTGCGCTCATATTGTTTCAGCGCGAGACTGGCGACTTCGAGCACCTCGACCCGATTCCATCTGCCCTGGAACAGATGCGGCCGCTTGAGCTCCTCGCGAAAGGCCCCGCGAAATTCGAGATTGCGGTAGAACTCCTTCTGCCGCTCGAGCGGCTGATTGAATACCGGACCCCACAGCTCCATGTCGGCGAACGAAAACGGATTGCGCAGATCCATCTGGATGACGAATGGCTTGCAGAGCACTTGCGGCACTCCGCCGCGCTTGATCAGCGGATCGAGCCGTCGCAGAGTATCGGCGCTGGCCTCGGGCTTGTCGGGCCGACTCGCCATCGCGAGCCAGGTGACCGGGCGCTCGCTCTCATCGAGCAGGAATTCCAGCAATCCCTCCTCGTCTTCCGATATCCGGCCCGCGCGCCGCGTGAGTGCTACTTCGATCGCTCCTCGCCCGGCGTCGCGCAGCACGTTGGCATACGCCCTCAGCTCATCGGTCGACGCCAGCCGGCATGCCAGCGGACGTCCCTGGTAGCCGATATGCTGCGGCAAGGTCGTGGTGGAAAATCCGAACGCGCCTGCATCTACCGCCTCGCGCAGCAGTTCCGCGACCCGCGTCGTCTCGTCGGGCGTGGCCTCGCGCTCCATCGACTCGTCCCCCAGCACGTAGTGCCGAAATGGAGTCAGCGGCGCCAGGAACGCGAGATTGATTCCGGCGCCGCGGCGCTCCGCCGCCGCGATGAACTCCGGAAAGGTCTCCCACTCCCAGCTGATTCCCTTCGCCAGCGCCTCGAACGGAATCGCCTCGACGTTGACCAGGTCCCACGCCGCCACCTCGCGCGCCGCGGGCTTGCACGGCGCAATACCCACTCCGCAATTTCCCATCACGACGGTCGTCACGCCATGCCACGAAGTGCAACTGACTAATGGGTCCCAGCAGATCTGAGCATCGTAGTGAGTATGCGGATCGACGAAGCCCGGCGACACGATCAGGTCCGACGCGTCGATCGTTTGCGCGGCGCCTTCAGTGACTTTCCCAATCTCCGCGACCTTTCCGTTCTTGACCGCGATGTCGGCGCGGCGTCGAAATGCGCCGGTGCCGTCGATCACCGTTCCGTTTTTGATAATCAGATCGTAGGACATCGCCCATCCTCCGGGATGCGATTCGAGCTAACTGACATAACACTCGGTATCGCAGGAAAGAGAGACGTTGCGCAAGGATTGCCGTCAAGACGTGCGTTCCTTAAAGCACAACGGCAGCGCTATTCCGGTCCTTTGCTATCTGTAAGTCACACTGAACTGACAAAATGATGCTCTCCCTCATAATCTCGCGCAGGTTCCAGCCTTTCGCAGGGTGGACGCGCGGCGAACAGGATTTCGGCGCAGGTGCATCCGTCCCGGCGTTCCTCTGCGCTCCTAGTCGCAAGAACTATCCTCTTATAAGATCCCATCGTCGTCCGTATTTAGTAGGCAAGGAGATTACTCTTATGAAGGTCGTTGTCGATCTCAAGTTGTGCGAGGGAAATATGAAATGCCAGGAGGCAGCGCCGGAAGTCTTTGAGGTGCGCGACGACGACAAGAGCCACCTGTTACTCGAAAACCCGCCGGAGCGCATGCGCGACAAGCTCAAGCTGGCGGCGCGGCTCTGTCCCCGGCAGGCAATTACGGTCAGCGACGACTAGATGACTCAGCTCGCGCGACAGGTCAGAATGCAGGATCGATAGGGGAACTCGCGGAATCGCGGAGACAATTTTTAATGGAAACTGAACAGGCACTTTCGCTCGAATCGTTGAACATCATTGGTCCTGACCACTACGCGAAAAACGGCTATCCGCACCGCGAGTGGACGTACCTGCGCAAGCACAAGCCGGTTTTCTGGTGCGAGTATCCAAAGACCGATCCGTTCTGGGCGATCACCAAGCACGCCGACATAATTCAGATATCCAAGCAGCCGCGGCTGTTCCTCAACGGTCCCCGCTTGCTGGTGTTCGTCAATGAAGACGGGCTCGAGGAGAGCCC
>NZ_DATDGQ010000305.1:0-2211 GCF_036522015.1 Binatus sp. (SeqCode) | reverse complement strand
GGAGTCGATCGCATAGCGGCACGCCTTGCCGAACCCGCAGCCAAGGTCGAGTACGCGTTTGCTCGCGAGCGGAGGCAGTAGTGACCGCATCGCCGGTTGATCGACCGCCATGTAGAGACCGCTCTCATGGCGGCGCAGTTGGCTGTAGCCCGCGAAGAATTGGGGATCATCGTAGATGTTTTGTTTCCTTGAAAAATTCGATGCCGATCAACAATCAGCGCGCGAGGAACACCGGGCACGGCGAATTGCGCAGCACGAACTCCGTCGTCGAGCCGAGCACCATCTCGATAATCCTGCTGTGCCCGTAAGCGCCGATGAACAGCAGGTCGGCGTCCTGCTCCTTCAGGAACTTCACGATTTCCTCGTTGGCGTGACCCTGCAGCAGCTTGAACTCGGCCTTGGGCGTGTAGTTCTCGAAATAGCTGCGCGCCTCGGCCAGCGTCCGCTCGCCGAGCTTGGGATCGCGCGCGCAGGTGACGACGGTTATTGGAACGCCGAGGCCGTTGGCGATTTCCGCCGCCGAGCGCATCGCGCGCGACGCCCGTTCGCTGCCGTCGTAGGCGAGCACAGGGCGTTTGACCTCGCGAAATTTATTCGGCGAGATGAACAACTGGCGCGGAGATTTGCGCGCGACGCTCTCCGCGGTCGAACCCAGCAGCCCGGTCGAAAATTTTTCGTTAACCCCGCGATGCCCGATCATCACGAGGTCGGCGCTGCGCGCGCGATCGCAAATCTGGTTGGCTACTATGCCCATGTCGAGCACGGTTTCGACTGCCAGGTTCTCGCGGCGCGCGGAGGCGGCAAATTCGTCGAGCACACCGCGGCCGCGGGCGGTCAGCACCTCGCGCATTTTGGATGAAAAATCCAGATATGGTTCCAGCCCCAGCGAACCTGATATATCATGGAAAAACGAGCCTTCGATCGACACGATATCGACGACATGCAATCCAATCAGCGACGCATTGAAGATTCGCGCGAAGTAGAATGCGTACTGTTGTGCGTTTTTGGAATGGTCGGAGGTGTCGATGCCGACGAGAATTTTCTTGATCAAGCGCCTGACCTCCGCGTCTATGACCGCGATAACACGCCGCGCGGTTATGCCTCAAGAGGCGGCGCTATCGCAACCGAATTCGATTGCTCAGGGATGCAGGTGAAATGAGCGAACTTAGCGAAGCGCGGATGATGAGAATCGTGGAGGAGCTCGCCGAGGCGGCGCAGCGCGTCGGGCTCGAGGTCCGTCGCGAAAAGATCATGCGCGAAATCGGCTACCGTACGCGCGGCGGCGCATGCCGTCTGCGCGACAAGAACCTGGTCATAATAGATCGCGATCAACCCGCCGCCGAGCAGCTCGAAGTGATTGCCGAAGCGCTGCGCTCGCGCGATCTCGAATCCTTGTATCTGTCCCCGGCAGCGCGCCGCGTCGTTCACCTCGGAGACGCGCCAGGCTGAGTGCCGATATGCCGCGTCCCGGCGAAAGCCATTCGGTCGGCCACACCGTCATCGATCGCAAACCCGCGATCAGCGCGGAACAGCGGATGCTCACGTTCCATACGCGCCTCAAGGAGCGCGGACTCAAGTCCACCGGTCAGCGCGACGACATCGCGCGCGTATTCTTCGACCACGGTCACCATATCAGCGCCGAGGAATTGTACGCCGAGGTCAAGAAGATCAACCCGCACGTCGGCTATGCGACGATTTACCGGACGCTGCGTCTGCTCAAGGAATGCGCGCTGCTATATGAGCGCCACTTCGACGAGGGACAGGCGCGCTATGAAGCGGTCGGCGAGCGCCATCACGATCATTTCATCTGCGAGCGATGCGGCAGGATCATCGAGTTCGAAAACGCCGCGATCGAGCGCATGCAAAATATCGTCGCGCGCGATCTCGGCGTGACCCTGACCCGGCACAAGATGGAACTGTACGGGATCTGCTCCGACTGCCATCACGCCCAGCAAAGCATGTAGCCACCGCCGCGCTCCGACGTTAGAACTAGGGACCGGAACCACGGTGCCGGTCAAAACGAAAAAGGAAGCGATCGATTTCATAAAGCGCCACGGCGCTGTGCTCGAATCGGCCAACGGCACTATCCGGAGTCTCGCGCAGGCGATTGCGGGCGAGCCGATTCGCGGCAGCTGGTGGGGCCATCCGAAGGGCAATCCGATTTACATGCTGCTCAACGACGTTTGCGATTCTCCCGACGTCGTGCGATGC
>NZ_DATDGQ010000304.1:0-2363 GCF_036522015.1 Binatus sp. (SeqCode) | reverse complement strand
GGCGCCGTGACGATTTTTCAGCTCGACGGCGAGCGAGATGGCGCGCAGATCGTATGCGCTGATCACGTTAGGCCCGTCGCGCTTGATCGTTTTGGTCGTGGCGTCGAAGTTGGCTTCTTCGATCAGCGGTATCTGCTTGATGCAAACGGCAATCTTGAGCACAAAGCTATTCCTCTTCCCGACGAGGCTAGTTGAGCGCGCCGCGCGGATGCAACAAAGGGCGAGGGTGGCTTACCGGCGCTGCTGCGATCAGGTAATTTCGCGAGGTGGGTTTGTATCGACTCGCGGCCGCCGCCGCGCTCTGCGTGAGTTCAATCGCGCTCGCCTCGCCGGCCAACGCGGCCGCGCAGGTGCGAATCGTTTCGCTGGCGCCGAGCGTGACCGAGACACTGTTCGCGCTCGGCGCAGGCCCCGACGTTGTCGGCGTCTCGCAATATTGCGACTATCCGCCGCAGGTGCGCGAGTTGCCGCGGGTGGGCTCGTTTCTGACGCCGAATCTCGAAGCGATCATCGCGCTGCGTCCGACGCTGGTGGTCGGACTTGAACTGTCGTCGGACGTGCGCCAGATTCGCGCGTTGAATTCGATGGGCTATCCGGTGCTGCTGGTCAGCGACGACTCCTTGGAACAAATCGAAACCAGCATCGAGAAAGTAGGCGCGCGAATCGATCGCGAGGACGAGGCACATCGGCTCGTCGCGCAGATTCGGGCGCAGATCGCGACAGTCCAGAATCGGCTCGCGAACGTGAAGCCGGTGCGCGCGTTGATGCTGGTCGGTCATCAGCCGATCGTCGCGGTCGGGCGCCACACTTACCTCGACGAACTCATGCGCATCGCGCGCGCCGATAACATCGTGGACGCAGTCGGCGAGCAATGGCCGCATCTCAGCCTGGAATTCATCATCGCCATGCGTCCTGAAGTCATCCTCGACGGCGCGATGGGTACCGATCCCGCGTCGTCGAGTGATTTCTGGGAAAAGTATCCGACGATTCCCGCGGTGCGCGAGGGTCGCGTCTATGGTTACGCCGAAGATCCGATGCTGCACGCCGGGCCGCGCGTCGGACAATCGCTCGAGATAATCGCGCGCAAGATTCATCCCGAGGCGTGGGGACAGGGTGCCCACAAGTGAACGCGGCCGCAGGCAAATCAGCGCCGGCCGCGCATCTCACGCGCATCCGGCTGGTCTCGATTCTGGGCGCGCTGACGATTCTGCTGACCGTTTGCGCTATCGCGGGATTGTTATTTGGCACCGCGCATATCAGCCTTGCGCGCGCGTTTTCCGATCTCGACAGTCCCGATCACGCAATTTTCTTTGCCGCGAGATTGCCACGCGTGTTGATGGGCGTGATCGTCGGCGCGATGCTCGCGGCGGTCGGGACGGCTCTGCAAGCCCTCGTACGCAATCCGCTCGCAGAGGGCGGCATCCTGGGGATCTCGGGCGGCGGGGCGCTCGGCGCGATTCTCGCGCTGGTGATGTCCGCAAAGCTCGGCGGCGGCGAGGCGCTCGTCCCGCTGTGCGCATTCGGCGCCGCACTGCTCTCGACGGTGGCCGTTTACCGGCTTGCGATGGTTGACGGCCAGCTCGAGCCGTTCACGCTGCTGCTGGTCGGCGTGATCTTCAACGCGTTCTGGGGTGCGGCAATCATGCTGGTTAACAGCGTCGTGAACTTTTACTACGCGCACAGCATTCTGTTCTGGCTGATGGGCAGCCTCGAGGCGCCGACCTATCGCGAGGCTGCGATGGTCGCGGGCCTGGGGCTCGCGGGCTTTGCCGTGCTCATGTATCACGCGCGCGATCTGAACCTGCTGAGCCTCGGCGACGAGTCGGCCGCCGAACTTGGCGTCGACGTGGACCGGCTGCGCCGCACGATTTTCGTCGCGACCTCGGTCATGATCGGCGCCGCGGTTTCCGTCAGTGGAATCATCTCATTCGTGGGACTGATCGTCCCGCATACTCTGCGACTGATGTTCGGTGCGGATCACCGGCTTCTGCTGCCGGCGTCGCTGATCGGGGGCGCCGCATTCATGGTTGCGGCGGACTTGCTCGCGCGCGTCGCAATCGCACCGGCTGAGATTCCCGTCGGCGCGATCACCGCGCTCTGCGGCGGCCCCTTCTTCATTTATATGCTGCGCCGCGAAAGCCGGAGACCTCTTTCGCTATGACCACCGCATCGCGTGACACCCCTGCGATGCGTGCGAGCGCGATTCACGCCGGCTATCCTGGCGTGCCCGTGTTACATTGGGTCTCGATCGAAGTGGCGGCCGGCGAAATGCTGGCAATCGTCGGTCCCAACGGCGCGGGCAAGTCCACGTTGCTCAAGGTCCTTGGCGGATCGATCAAGCCGGCCGCTGGAAGCGTCGAGCT
>NZ_DATDGQ010000303.1:0-8967 GCF_036522015.1 Binatus sp. (SeqCode) | reverse complement strand
ACAGAAGTGGACAGCAAACGGCGATGCGACAAAGAAGCTTCGATGGCGAAGCTGTTCGCCTCCGAAATGGCCGAACGCGTCACCAGCCAGGCGCTGCAAATTCACGGCGGCTATGGGTACACCAAGGACTTCCCGCTCGAGCGCTACTGGCGCGACGCGCGTCTGACCAAAATTTTCGAGGGCACTTCCGAAATCCAGCTGCGGATTATCTCCGATCGTCTGCTGCCGAAGGTGAGAAAGTGAATACGTCGATCTCAAAATTGACGGGCACGGGAAATTACTTCGAAGATTTCGAAGTCGGCATGAAGATGCGCCATGCACGCGGCACGACCATTGGCGAGATCGAAAATCAGATGCTGACGAAGCTCGTGCTGAACACCGCCGACGGCCACTACAACGAGCATCGCATGCGCTCGACGCAATTCGGCCAGCGCCTGGTCTTCGGCCTCGTGACCGGCTCGGTGTGTATCGGCCTGGCGACGCAGGACACAGGCGAAAATGCGCTCGCGGAACTTGGCCTCACTGGTATCAGGTTTACGTCACCGGTTTTTCATGGTGATACGCTCTACGCATACAGCGAAGTGCTCGAGAAGCGGGACGCCGGTCGCGACGACGCCGGCATCGTGCGCTTCAAACATTGGGGAACCAAGCATGACGGGACGATCGTCTTCGAAGGCGAGCGCACGGTGCTGATCAAGCGCCGCTCGCATTGGGGCAATCGATGAACGCGCGCACAGGACCGCTGTCGGATGTTCGCGTGCTCGATCTCACGCAGGCGCTGGCCGGTCCGTATTGCACGATGTTGCTGGCCGACCTTGGCGCCGATGTTATCAAGGTCGAGCCGCCCGCCGGCGATATGAGCCGCAGCATGGGACCGCATCCCGCGGATCGAAAAGGATGCGACTACGGCGGATACTTCGCGAGCGTCAATCGCAACAAGCGCAGCATCGTGCTCGACATCAAGACCGACGGCGACCGCGACACGTTTTTCAGGCTCGTCGAGACGGCGGACGCAGTCGTCGAGAACGCAAAGACCGGTGTGATGGATCGCGCGGGAATCAGCTACGAGCGTCTGCACGAGATCAAGCCTGCGCTGGTCTATGCCGCCATTCGTGGCTTCGGCGATCCGCGCACCGGCGCGAGTCCGTATGCGGATTGGCCCGCGTTCGACATCGTTGCGCAGAGCATGGGCGGGTTGGTCGCTGTCACGGGTCCGCAAGGCAGCGCCGGCTACAAAGCCGGCCCCGGTATCGGCGACATTTATCCCGGCACTCTTGCCGCGTTGGGCGTCGTGTCGGCGATTCATGCGGCGCGTCGGACCGGGCAGGGACAATTTCTCGACGTGGCGATGTACGACGCGATTCTCGCGCTGTGCGAGATGATCGTTTACAGCTACGCGAGCGGCGGCGTGGTCAGAGAGCCGGCCGGCAACGGCACCGCGGTGCTGTGCCCATTCGATATTTTTCCGACGCGCGACGGCGCCGTCGCGATCGCCGCGCCCGGCGAGAATCATTGGAAGATTCTGTGCGGCGCTCTTGGCAGGCCCGAACTTGCGACGGACAATCGCACGCTCAACGTCAACCGGCGGGTTGCCAATGCCGACTTCGTGCGCGGTATTCTCAGCGAATGGACGAAGGCACACAGCACGCGCGAAATCGTGGACGCTATCGGCGGCAAGGTGCCGGTAGGCCCGGTCAACACCGCCAAAGATATTTTCGAGGACCCGCATCCGCGGGCGCGTGACATGCTGGTCGAGGTCGAACAGCCGGGCGACAATCCTCCGCTCGTGTTGGCGGGATGTCCGATTAAGTTGACCGGCACGCCGTCGGGAATTTACGCGCGCGCGCCGCGGTTGGGCGAGCACACCGAGCAGGTGCTGGCTGACGCGGGAATTTCAGTTGCGCGCAAGGAGCAATCATGACGCTTCGACTACGACGTTCCGAACTTTCGACCCCGGCTTCGAGCCCGAAGATGATCGAGAAGGCGATGGCGACCGCGGCCGACATGGTTTTCCTCGATCTTGAAGACGCGGTCGCGCCGGCGCAGAAAGAAGCGGCGCGCAAGAACGCCGTCGATGCGCTCCGCAATCTCGATTGGGGCAAAAAGATTCGCGCGGTGCGCGTCAACGGCGCGGATACGCACTGGGCGCACGACGACCTGATCGAAGTGGTCGAGGGCGCAGGCGACAAGCTCGACGTCATTATCGTGCCGAAGCCCAAGGCGCCGCGCGACATCTGGTTCTTCGACACGTTGCTGACGCAGCTCGAAACGAAACTGCATCTAAAAAATAGAATTGGGCTCGAAGCGCTGATCGAGGAAAGTGCTGCGCTGGCGCGCGTCGAGGAAATTGCCGCGTCGTCACCGCGACTCGAGGCGCTCATCCTCGGCTTCGGCGATCTGTCGGCGAGCCAGGGCATGCGCTTCGGCGTCGCGAGCGATCCGGCGAATCGATATCCCGGCGACATGTGGCATCATGCGCGCGTTCGGATGATCACGGCGTGCCGCGCCAACGGCATCGACGCGATCGATGGGCCTTTTGGTAACTTCAGGGATCCTGACGGCTATCGGCGCGAGGCGACGTGGGCGGCGACGCTTGGCGCCGTCGGCAAGTGGGCGATACATCCGAGCCAGATCGAACTTGCCAACGACGTGTTCGCGCCGACGCCGCACGAAATCGAAAATGCGCGCAAAATGTCCGAAGCCTACCAGGCCGCGACCCGCGACGGCGCAGGCGCTGCAGGAGCGGGTGGGATGCTGGTTGATGCGGTCGCGGTGCGGATTTTCGAAGGCGTGCTCGAGCGCGCCCGCCTGACCGGCCGCGCTTAAGCGGTGTGATCATTCACTTCGGGGACTGCGACTGAAAGAAGGTCCACATCGTAGCGTTGGCGTCTATGTTGTCGGTAACCGGCCCAAGGATTTTCGTACCCAGCCATCCTTGACGAGCGCCCGGCCAAGTGTGGCCGCCGCCCTGCACGATCACGTTTTCCAGCCCGCGGCCCGCCGGACAAGAATAGCTCTCGAGGGTCACGGGCAGTGGATCGCTCGTATCTTTGGCGGGAACATTTGCCTGCTGCGCCGCGCCGCAGCCGTTGCGCTTCTGCCAAATGGCGACCGCCTGCGCATTGCTGATCGCGGAGCCGCGATTGCCGAATTGCGGCGCGATCGGGCCGCCATTGAACGGAACGAATTTGTCTTCGGTGCCATGAAAAAATACTACAGGCATCGGGCGCGGCGATGGGCACGCCGCATCGACCGGCAGCGTCGCTGCGATTACGGCGATTCCGGCCAGCGCGTCAGGCATCACGCACGCCATGTGCTGCGCCATGAAGCCGCCGTTTGAAATTCCAGCAGCATAGACCCGCTTGGGATCGATCAGTCCCTGCGCGGTGACCTCTGCCAGCATCGCCTTCATGAACCCGATATCGTCCGCCATCGATTCGTGCCCGATCACGCGCCCGTCATTCCAGTGCTTGTCGATCCCATTCGGATACATGACCACCAGGCCATGCGCCTGGCCGAACGTATCGAAGTTCGAGTAGCGTTCCTGCTGCGTGTCAGTGCTCCCGCTGCCGTGCATCATGATGAACGCGGGCAGCCGTTTTCCACTCTGCCCGGACGGCACGTAGAGCAGGTAGCTGCGGCTGACGCCGTTCACGTCGATGGTGTGCGAGACGGCATCGCCAGCGGCGGCCGGCTGCAACGGCGACAGGATAGCCGCGAGCAAAACGATCGCGGCAAAAATCGCGACGCGGGGAAGTATTCGATCAAATTTGCGCATGCCGATTTTATAGTTGAGCGAGACTCGCCCGCGCCAGACTTGCCAGAATATTCGCCGACAGGCTAACATCTGTTAGGTAAATTCCAGCTGACGGTAAATCGGCGCCGCGAAAGGACTCTATGAGATTTGGACTCTTCTATGAACATCAGCTTCCACGCCCGTGGGAGGAAAAGAGCGAGCTGCAACTGATCCAGGACGCGCTCGATCAGATCGAGCTGGCGGACAAGCTCGGCTTCACCAATGTGTGGGAAGTGGAGCATCACTTTCTGGAAGAATACTCGCACTCGAGCGCGCCCGAGGTTTTTCTCGCGGCGGCGAGTCAGCGCACGACCAATATGCGGCTCGGCCACGGAATCGTGCTGACCGCGCCCGGCTACAACCATCCCGCGCGCGTCGCCGAACGAATCGCGATGCTCGACCTGGTCTCGAAGGGCCGCGTCGAGTTCGGCTCGGGCGAGTCAGGGTCGCTCGCGGAGCTCGGCGGCTTCAATCTCGCGCCCGCATTGAAACGCGAGATGTGGCGCGAGGGACTCGAGACCGCGCTCCGCTGCATGACCGAGGTTCCGTTCGGCGGCGTTGATGGCAAGTTCGTCAAGATGCCACCGCGCAACGTGGTGCCGAAGCCGGTGCAGAAACCGCATCCACCGGTATGGGTCGCATGCTCCCGCCGTGAGACGATCCTGCTCGCCGCGGAATGCGGCATCGGCGCACTGACGTTCTCATTCATCGATCCGGAAGAAGCGGTGCATTGGGTCGGCGACTACCGCAGGACGCTCGCGGAGAAGTGCGTTCCGATTGGCAGCGCCGTCAATCCCGAGATTTCGTGCGTTACCCCGATGATGTGCCACCGCGACGAACGCGAGGCCGTCCTGCGCGGGCTTGAGGGCGGCAACTTCTTTGGCTACTCGCTCGGCCACTACTACGTCTTCGGCGATCACAAGCCGGGAGTGTCGAATGTGTCGGAGGAGTTCACGCAGAAGCGCGCCGAGCGCGGCTACTCGCCGGACGTTGCAATCGCGATGCGCCAGCGCCGGCTGAGCGCGCGGCTCGACAACGATCAGGGCGATCAGCAGGGCTTGCGCGGCGCGGTCGGCACGCCGGATCAGTTGCGCGAGTACTTCCGACGCTTTGAGAACGCCGGCGTCGATCAGATGATCTTCGTGATGCAGGCTGGGAAGAACCGCCACGAACACATTATGGAATCGATCGAGCTGTTCGGCAGAGAAGTGTTGCCCGAGTTCGCGGAGCGCGACGTTGGTATTCGCGCCAAAAAGATGAAGGAGCTCGAGCCGATCATCGAGATGGTGATGAAGCGCAAGCGCGACGACGCTCCGAAGATGCCGGCTGACTACCTGATCGAGGCGCTCCCGAAGCAGCTCATCGAGCAATTCGGCGGCAAAGAGATGCTCGACAAGCTCGAGGGCGACTCAGCGATCGGCATTCCGCGCCCGCAGAATCTGCAGGAGCGCCTGCAGCAGGGAATCGTCCCGCAGCGCGGATCGAACGGCAGCGACGCCAAGTAGGAGAAGATCAGGCGGACTGCCCAGGTGTCACACTGACTTCGCGATCGCGCCGCATTTGCGCAGCATCTCCAAATCCGGGTTGGCAAAGCCCCAGTCGCGCAGCGCTTCTTCCGTATGCTCGCCTGGCTTGGCCGGCGGGCGCTGAATCTTACTCGGCGTACGCGAGAATCTCGGCGCCGGCCCCGGCTGTGTCACGCCGCCCTGCTCGATGAAAGTTCCGCGATGCTTATTGTGCGGATGTTTCGGCGCTTCATCCATGTTGAGCACTGGCGCGAAGCAAATATCGCTGCCCTCCATGATCTTGCACCACTCGTCGCGAGTCTTGCTGCGGAACAGCGTCTTCAGCCGCTCCTTCATCGCGGGCCATTGCGAGCGATCCTGCTGATGCGGCAACTTCTCGCCCTTTAGCCCTGATTTCTCGAGCAACTCGGCGTAGAACTTCGCTTCGATCGATCCGATCGCGACGTACTTGTTGTCTTTCGTTTCGTAAACTTCGTAGTAGTGCGCGCCCGTGTCGAGGATGTTGTCGCCGCGCTCGTTGTTCCAAAATCCGGAACCGTGCATCCCATAAATCGCGGTCATCAACGACGCGGCCCCATCGACCATCGCCGCGTCGACCACCTGCCCCTTACTTGACTTCTGTGCCTCGAGCAGGCCTGCGACCACCCCCAGCGCCAGGTAGAGCGCGCCGCCGCCGAAATCACCGACGAGATTCAAGGGTGGAACGGGCGCGTCGCCTTTGCGGCCGAAACTGTGCAGCGCGCCGGATAGCGCGATGTAGTTGATGTCGTGGCCGGCCGCATGCGCGAGCGGACCTTCCTGACCCCATCCCGTCATGCGTCCGTAGATGAGCCGCGGGTTGCGCTTGAGACAGTGGTCAGGGCCGAGGCCGAGCCGCTCAGTTACGCCGGGACGGAAGCCTTCGATCAACGCGTCGGCTTTCTCGACCAGCTTCATGACGGCTTCGATCGCTTCAGGCTTCTTGAGATCAAACGCAACCGAACGGCGGCCGCGATTGAGCAGACTGTATTTCTGATCCATCGCAATGCCCAAACCAGCATCGGCCATACGGTCGATTCGCAACACGTCGGCGCCCATGTCCGACAGCAGCATCGCACACATTGGTCCGGGGCCGATCCCGGCCAGTTCGATGACGCGATAACCTGACAACACTCCCATGATTCCTACCTCACTTCAGTCGGTCGCCGATTACTTCAGCCCGCGAACTTTTTTGTTCGCATCGCGCCCGAGACACTTCTGCAGCCACGCCGCTACACTCGGCGTCGATGACAGATCGAGCTTCATCATCGGAATCCAGCTCATGACGGCGGCCACATTGAGATCCGCAATCGTAAAATTTTTGCCGAGCAGGTATTCCTTGCCTTTGAGCGACTCCTCGAGCGCGTTCATCGGCGCTTTCAACGCTTCGACCGCGGCCTGCGCGGCCTTCTCGTCGCGCTGATCGGGCGGATTCATTACGCGGTTGCGCAAGATCGTGAGGAGCTGCGGCTCGACTTCGGTCATCGCCCAGAAGCTCCATTTGTAGGCTCCCGCACGCCCCGCGGCGTCCGATGGCCACAGCGAATTCTTGCCGTACTTGTCGGCCAGGTAGAGATTGATCGCCATCGATTCCCAGACCACGACGCCGTCATCTTCGAGGACCGGCACGTGGCCATTGGGATTGAGTTTAAGATGCGCAGGCGACTTGGCTTCGGTCGTCGGCATCGGAAGATGCTCGTAGCTGACGCCGAGTTCTTCGAGAGCCCACAAGGAGCGTGCGCTGCGCGATCGTGAAGTTCCGTGTAGTTTTGTCATTTCGATTACTCCAATGTCCGCATCTTACTACCAGCAATTGGGTTCCTTACAAGCGGCAGGAGTGTCCCCTGCACCCGATGTCAAAGAGGTCGCCAGTGCTGCAGGAAAAGAAAACGGCGCGACTCAATGCTTGGGCGCTTTCGATTTGCCCTCGAGCTTCACCGTTTCCTTCTTGTGCTTTGGATCGTCGCTGGTGATCGAGATCTGATCGTTGGTCGAGCCTTTTGCGGCCGGAGCGTACTGAATGACCACGCTCAAGCTCGAGTGAGACGAGATCGTATGGGCGCCACCATTGCTGAAGATCGAGAATGGCGGATTGTGTTTCGGCGCGCCGACGTTGACGTGCAAATCGCCGGAACCATCATCGCGGATCGTGAAGCTCGCGCTTGCGGTCGAATTCGGAGCCGCCTGGAGGTGCAAGGTACGCGGCGTCACCCCTATCTTGGCAGGCGGAGTCGATGTCGCCGTTGGAGTTGCCGTTCGCGTCGCGGTCGCAGTGGCGGTCTGGGTGGCGGTTCGAGTCGTGGTGGCGGTGGCGGTAACGGTTGGCGTTGCGGACGAAGTCGCAGTCCGAGTCGCCGTAGCAGTCGGAGTGGCAGTCTCGGTTGAAGTCGCAGTTCGCGTCGCGGTTGCGGTCGGCGTCGAGGTTGAAGTCGCAGTCTGAGTGGAACTAGCCGTCACGGTGCTGGTCGGAGTTGCCGTCGCTGTCTGAGTCGAGGTCGCGGTGACGGTTGGAGACGCAGTGCCAGTTGCTGTCGCCGTTGCAGTGGCGGTCTCAGTTGAGGTCGCCGTCGAAGTCGCGGTGGCGGTCGCAGTTTACGTCGAGGTTGCGGTCGGCGTCGCAGTTGCCGTCGCCGTCTGAGTGGGGGTCGCCGTCGCAGTGGTTGTCGGAGTTGCCGTGGCGGTCGCGGTGGCTGTTGGCGTCGCCGTCGCTGTTCGCGTCGAGGTTGCGGTAGCGGTCTGAGACGCAGTCGCGGTCGGCGTCGCCGTTACGGTCGAAGTGCCGGTAGCGGTCGAAGTAACGGTCGCTGTTGCGGTCGCTGTGGCGGTTTTCGTGGAAGTCGCAGTTGCGGTCGGCGTTGCAGTGACTGTGCTCGTGGCCGTTGGGGTTGCCGTCACCGTCGAAGTCGCGGTTGGAGTAGCGGTCGTTGTTGCGCTGTTCGTTGCCGTCGCCGTGGCGGTTGAGGTCACGCTCGAAGTGGCGGTTGCTGTCGCGGTTGCGGTTTTGGTCGCAGTCGCAGTTGCAGTCGGCGTTGCAGTCACGGAGGCCGTGGCCGTTGGGGTCGCGGTCACCGTGCCAGTAACTGTGGCAGACGATGTCGGAGTTGCAGTCTTAGTTGCCGTGGCAGTTGCCGTCGCGCTCGGAGTTGCAGTTGCAGTCGAAGTGGCGGTTGGCGTCGCCGATGCGGTCGCGGTCGCAGTTGCGGTAGCCGTCGGAGTCGCCGTTGTTGTCGTAGTAGCTGTTGGTGTCGCCGTCAACGTGGCAGTAGCAGTGGCCGTTGAGGTCGCGGTTGAAGTGGCCGTTGCGGTTGCAGTCGAAGTGGCGGTTGGCGTCGCCGATGCGGTCGCGGTTTTGGTCGCGGTCGCGCTTGCGGTAGCCGTCGGAGTCGCGGTCGTTGTTGCAGTCGCGGTTGGCGTTGCCGTTAGCGTGGCGGTCGCGGTCGCTGTCGAGGTTGCCGTTGCGGTTTTAGTTGCGGTCGCAGTAGTCGTGGCCGTCGGCGTTGCAGTCACTGTGCTCGTGGCCGTTGCGGTTGCAGTCGAAGTCGCAGTTGGCGTCGCCGATGCGGTCGCGGTTTTGGTCGCGGTCGCAGTTGCGGTAGCCGTCGGAGTCGCGGTCGTTGTTGCAGTCGC
>NZ_DATDGQ010000302.1:0-13049 GCF_036522015.1 Binatus sp. (SeqCode) | reverse complement strand
AGATATTTCCGACGATCTGACGAAAAACCTCAAGGCCGCAATAGACACCTACGAGCAATCGTTCCTGGCCGAGAACAAATCGGCCGCGCCAGCGTCGGCGACTACAGCGTAGCCGGATTAGCGCTCCCCGATGGCATCACTTAAGGCAATCCGGCGCCGGATCACGACGGCCAAATCTACGCAGCAGATCACGCGCGCGCTGAAGCTGGTTTCGGCCGCGCGGTTACGACGCGCGCAGGAAGCGCTCGTCAACTCACTGCCATACAGCGAAGCGCTCGCGCGGGTCGCCGACTCGCTGCTCACGTCGGAAGGAATCTCGGTCGGCCCGGTCGAAGGCGCGCAAAAGAAATCGCTGCTGGTGGTGGTGGCGTCGGATCGCGGCCTGGCAGGCGGCTACAATTCGTTCCTGTTCCGCGCGGCCGAAGAAACGCGGCGCGAAATTCGCGGCCGTGGACTCGAAATCGAACTGTTCGCAGTCGGCAAGAAGGCCGTCGATCAATTCCGTCGCACGAACGTCCCGGTAGCGCTGTCACGAATCGACAACTTTCCGCGCCTCGCTACGATCGCGCTCGCGCGCGACATCGCGGCCAAGATGCTCGCCGACTACTCCTCCGGCGCTATCGACGAAGCCGGCATCGTTTACACGCATTTCCAGTCCGCCATCGTGCAGAAGCCGGTTTACGAGCGCCTGTTGCCGATCAAGCCGCCGGGCGACGCGGGCATCAAGCCCGGCGCCGAGGTCGAGGCCGCGGTATCGGCATCCGACAAACCCAAAATCGATTACCTGGTCGAGCCGTCGCGCGAAGAACTCGTGCCGGTCGTGCTGCGCGGATATCTCGAAGCGAGCGTCTATCACGCGTTGCTCGAATCCGAGGCCAGCGAGCAGGGCGCGCGCATGACCGCGATGGACGCGGCGACCAACAATGCCGACGACATGATCTCGTCGCTAACGCTTGCGATGAACCGCGCCCGCCAGGCCCAAATCACCCGCGAGCTAATGGACATAGTAGGCGGCGCCGAGGCGCTGCGCTGATGAATCTTCTTTTGAATCCCCCTTCCCTCCGTTCTTCCCTTCTCCCTGTAAGGGAGAAGATCGAAGGTGAGGGTCCGAATTCAGCGCGCAGTCTTTTGCGCGCGATTCAAGATTCTGATTCTCTTTCTTCTCGGAGCTGTGATTGATGCGCAGCGACCTAACCCCTAACCCCTTCCCGAGCGGGAAGGGGAACCGGATTAAAAGACGAATAGGTAATCACCACTTATGAGTACTCAAACCGCTCCAGGAAAAATCAACCAGGTCCTCGGCAACGTCGTTGACGTCGAGTTCGGCGCCGGCACCCTCCCGCCAATCTTCTCCGCGCTCCGCGTCAGCAATCCCTCCATCAGCGACGAGGCCGGCAATCTCGTGCTCGAAGTGCAGGCGCATCTCGGTGAGAACACCGTGCGATGCATCGCGATGGACTCGACCGACGGCCTCGTGCGCGGGATGGAAGCCGCGAACACCGGCGCGCCAATCTCGGTCCCGGTCGGTCCCGGCACGCTCGGCCGCATCATGAATGTCACCGGTAAAGAGATCGATGAGCGCGGCCCAATCACGGGCACTTCCCTGATGCCGATCCATCGCGAGGCGCCGCCGTTCGCCGACCAGGCTCCCGAGGCGGAAATCCTCGAGACCGGCATCAAGGTTCTCGATCTGATCTGCCCGTTCGCTCGCGGCGGGAAAATCGGCTTGTTCGGTGGCGCCGGCGTTGGCAAGACCATCACCATTCTTGAACTGATCAACAACGTCGCCAAGCAGCACGGCGGCGTGTCGGTGTTCGCCGGCGTCGGCGAGCGCTCGCGCGAGGGCAACGACCTCTATCGCGAGCTGACCGAATCAGGCGTCATCTCGAAGACCGCGCTGGTGTACGGCCAGATGAACGAGACCCCTGGCGCGCGCGCCCGCGTCGCGCTGACCGGAGTCACGGTCGCCGAATATTTTCGCGACGAAGAAGGCAAGGACGTCATCTTCTTCATCGACAATATTTTCCGTTTCGTACAGGCCAACTCCGAAGTCTCCGCGCTGCTCGGCCGCATGCCCAGCGCCGTCGGCTATCAGCCAACTCTCGGCACCGACATGGGCGAGCTCGAGGAGCGCATCACCACCACCAAGAAAGGCGCGATCACGTCGGTGCAGGCCATCTACGTCCCCGCCGACGATCTCACCGATCCTGCGCCCGCGACCACTTTCAGCCATCTGGACGCCATCTGCACGCTGGATCGCAAAGTCTTCGAGAAGGCGATTTTCCCCGCCGTCGATCCGCTCGGCTCGAATTCGCGAATTCTCGATCCGCAAGTCGTCGGCGAAGAGCACTACAGCGTCGCGCGCCGCGTGCAAGGTATCCTGCAGCGCTACAAGGACTTGCAGGACATCATCGCAATCCTCGGGATGGAAGAACTGTCCGCCGATGACAAAATAGTCGTCTCGCGCGCGCGTCGCGTCGAGCGCTTCCTGTCGCAGGCGATGTTCGTCGCGGAGCCGTTCACCAATCAGCCCGGCAAGTACGTCACGCGCAAGGACACCGTGCGCGGCTTCGCCGAAATCCTCGACGGCAAATGCGACGACCTGCCCGAGCAGGCGTTCTACCTCGTCGGCACTATCGAAGACGCGCGCGAAAAAGCCGAACGCCTCGCCGCCGAATCGCACTGATTGCAGGACCTATGGCTTCGACCTTCCCATTCAGACTGGTAACCCCCACCGGCATCGTCTTCGAAGGCGACGCCGCGGAGGTCTCCGCGGTAGGCCCGCTCGGCGAATTCGGCGTCCTGCCCGAGCACATAAATTTCATAACGTCACTGGTCCCCGGCGTCCTCGAAGCACAACTGCCCGACGGCTCAAAGATGCACTGGGTAGTCTCCGGCGGCCTGGCCGAAGTGAAAGACAGCGTGCTGACAGTACTCGCAAGCAGCGCCGAATCCCCGGAGACGATCGACGCCAGCGCCGCAAAAACCGAGGTGAAAGAGGCCGACGAAAAATTTTCAACGATGAGCTTCTACGATCCGAACTACCCCGCCACCCGCGATGCCCTGAATCTCGCAGAAGCCCGAGTAGAAGCCACCGCCCTGAAATCCTCAGCGCGCTAAATCCACTGCGCGCCAAAAAATCTAGATCAGGTTCCCCTTCCCGCTCGGGAAGGGGTTAGGGGTTAGGTTCCTCGCATCGTTCGCAATCCGCGGGCGATTCCTTTCTTCCCCTCTCCCAGAAAGGGAGAGGATCGAAGGTGAGGGTCCTTATACAGCGCGCGATTTTTTCGCGCGCGATTCAAGATTCTGTTACGCTATTCACGACCCACAACCTGTGAACAATGAAAGTTCCCGAAAGCATGAAGGCCGAACTCTTGGCGTGGAATGACGGCGCTGGAATAGATCTCGAGACTGGATCGCTAATAAGGGAAGTTTTTCGATGGCTATTGGTTATGCGTCGATATTTTGGCCACAATTCGTCGAGTTCGACGGATACATCCTCCGCGAAGGATTCTCGGAGAAGTCACTCAGAGGATTCGAGCAACAACAAAACGGGAATCGCTTGGCCGTTGAAGCGACTATGAACCATCTCCATATCGCCGACATCCAACACTACAACTGCGAGGACGCGTCGAAAGACAAACTCCTAGTGCTCGGCAATGTGCTCAAGGAATCTACGAAGCCAAGCTTCAATGGCAGTTTCCTGACAAGCCTTGTACCGTAAAATTCTTCGTCGCCGACGATCCGGAAGATCTAATCGGCTACGAGATATCATTCTGGCAAAAATGCCATGAATAGTTGACCTCGCAGCGCAGGCCCCACCCTCACACCCTCCCCGCCGCGCGCAACACATACAGCGCATCCGCGCTCACCCACTCATTCATGCGAGCTTTTCCTGCGCCGCCCCAGTCCACCTGCGAAATCGATCCAAACCGCGTGCTCATATCCATGCTCGCCGCCACTTTGTAGAATCGCCCGAGCGCGGCCCAACCGCCTTTCGGTAGCTCTCTTCGTTCCAACAGATCGAGCGCGTCGGCGCATCGCGGATCCTTAATCAGCCCCATCTCCGCCATCGCCACCAGCCCGCCGAGCATGTCGTAATGCCAATAGCGCGGATACTTCGGCCGAACCCAATGCGGCGAAATCACCTTCCCGTCCGTCCGGCTCTTGAACAGCCGTCGGCACAGAAAAACTTCCGACGCCTTCAACGCCGCCGCGCGCGCCGCATCGTCTTTTGCACGCTCCGCATGTGCCGCGAGCCCCAACATCGGCAGCAAAGATTCGTTGAACGATGAAACATGGGCGGACGGCCTGCGATCGCAATTCCATCCGCCGTCCGGCCATTGCCAATGCATCAAGCGCTCGGCAAGTCCGTCGCTCTGCTTGTCCGCCAGCCCCAGCCGCGTGATCGAGTACAGCGCATTGCCCTGCTGCGACGCGCACCGCCGGTACCGTCCCTGGATTATCGGAACCCCTTCACTGCTTCGATGTTTCGGCACGGCGCTCTTGGATTCGAACTCCATGTAGAAGGAGCTGTTCAACCAATAGTCGAGCACCTGCTCGCGCATTGGGAGCAGCGACTCGTCGCCAGCCGGATAGCCAATCTCCGCGAGCATCGCGAGCGTCCAATGCGCCCCGCGCCAATTCGCATAAATATACGCCTCGCGCACGAACCGCTTATCTCTGCCCCCGATCAACGCCCTCGTGCGCGGCGACGTCCTGATCTCTTCCCGCAGGTTTCTGATTTTCCGCGACTCAGGATCTTCCCCCACGACGCGAGTCATCACCTTCCACCGAACCGAAGGCTCATCGCTCTTCAGCAGCGCATCGATGACAGAATTTCGTTCCCGTTTCATGATCAGCGCTCATTTTGACAATGCCGAATCAACTTGATCAAACAGCTCCGCGCGCCGCACCGCTCGCCTTCTATTCTGGTTCCCCTTCCCGCTCGGGAAGGGGTTAGGGGTTAGGTTGCTAGCAATTGTTCTCGATGTCCGCCGCGTCATTTTTTTGTGTCATCCTGACGACCTGAGCAACGCGAGGGGAGGAAATGGCTTCTGGCACCCGGACAGCTTCGCATACGCGAAGCCGGTGCCGGTTTCTGAAATCGCGCAGCGCTCCCTACTAACGAGATGAACTTTTCAGCCTGATCAAAACGCGTCCAACCTGCTAACTATAAGAGCATGGCCAACACCCACGACGCTCTCACTCTGCCGGCTTCAATCGCTCATCCCAAAATCTCGACGAAGACAAAATTTGACGGAACGATGCTACCCTTGGTGGTACGCATTAGACCGAACCACTAGCAGTGGTATGAATTGCCAATGAAGCACGCAACCCAAGTCAATCTCATCCACCAGATCTTCGACGCTATCGATCGCGGCACGCCCCCGATGGCCGAGCGATTCACCCGCAACGACACCTCCGCGTACACCTCTCCACAGCGCGCCGCGCGCGAACGCGAAGTACTGTTTCGGAAGCATCCGATCGTCGCCGGCTTCAGCTCGCAGATTCCCAACCCCGGCGACTACCTGACCGAAGATCTCGCGCCGGTGCCGATCCTCGTCGCACGCAACACCGCCGGCGAGTTGCGCGCCTTCGTGAATATCTGCCGCCATCGCGGCGCCAAGCTGGTCGACGGATGCGGCCATACCGCGAAACTGTTTTCATGCCCCTATCATGCGTGGAGCTACGACACCGACGGACGCCTCGTCGCGATTCCTGACGACTACGGATTCGAAGGCCTCGATCGCGCCGCCAGCGGCCTCGTCGCGCTCCCGGTCGCCGAGAAGTATGGCCTCATCTTCGTGACGCCGACGCCGGGCGACAACGAAACGATCGACATCGACGCGATGCTCGCCGGGCTCGGCGAAGACATCGACTCTTACGGCATCGCCTCGATGGCGCATCAGGAGACGCGGGTGGTCCGCCGCCGGATGAACTGGAAGCTGATGAGCGACACGTTCTGGGAGGCCTACCACATCAAGGTGCTGCACGCGCAAAATGTCGCCCCGCTGTTCGTTAAGAACCTCGCGATGTTCGACGCGTTCGGCCGCAACACCCGCTACATCGGCGTGCGCAAATCAATCGAGAAGCTGCGCGATTTGCCGCAGGAAAAGTGGGACCTGGTTCCGCACACCACCATCCTGATGAACCTGTTCCCCAACACGATCCTCGTGATGCAATCCGATCACGCGGAGATCTACCGCATCTTTCCCGCCGGCACGCACGTCGGCGAGAGCGTCGCCACCATCAGCATCCTCGCGCCCGAGCCGTCGCCAAAATGGTCGCACACAATGGACCTCCTGCTCGGTGTCGTTGACCAGGACTTCACTCTGGGCGAGGGCATCCAGCACAACTTCGAATCCGGCGCGCAGAGAAAAGTAATCTACGGCCGCTACGAAAACGCGCTGGAACATTTCCACCGCTCAATCCGCGAAGCGATCGGCGAAGCGTGAGCACCGCCAAAACTTCAGTCGGCCTGATTTGTATGCTGCTCATATCCGCCTGCACATTTAATCACCCACGACTCCCAGAAGGATTCTCTAACGAATTCTTCTGGATGCCGGAGGACCAACGAGACGCCGAATTCCTGAAGCAAGATTTTGATACCCAATACAAGATCTACATCTATGGAAGCCAGGAAATAGAGCCGCCAGTCATGGGCTTAGCTTGGGTGCTCGCTAAGCAGGGAGGGAAGATCGTTCAACCCTTGCAAGCGAAACTGGAAGCCGCGGATGACGACTTCACGATCCGGGACATATTGTTAGTATTCGTGGCAATGAGCCAGCTGGAAACCTACGATGTCGCCGGCAACAAACCGCTTATGCAAGAATTGCTGGAGAAGAGCGGCGAAATAAAGGATCCCTCTTGGGCGATCGTCGCTCAAGACGACATCCACGAAATCACCTTCAAGTGCAAATGCGAGCTTCGGAAGTAGTGACCTCATCGAGAATACCTAGGGAGTCGTGGCTCGCGAAAAAGCCTCCCGCCCGGGCATCAGTCGCTGAGCCACGCTTCCGACAACGCCCCCTTACTCTTATCCCAATAGATCATTCGCGCGGGCCCCTCATATTTGAAAAACTCGACAGCGTCGGTCGTTATGGTCACCGACTCCTTTTCATTTTCATCGCAGCCGTACCCTTTTCCGCAGGTGGTTAGATACTTGCCGGGCCCAAGGAGTTTCATACCCTCGTCGGGTAGATAGGATATGGGATTGGTCTCTTCTGCTTGCAAGAATCGACGCTCGTGGCCCGACGCGGCGAGCGCAACAAACGGCGCGAGTCCCGACCCGTCGCTTCGGACCAGTATCATCGCGGTATCGATATTTCCGTCGCCGGTAAAATCGCCGTTCACGGAAAGGTATCGTGACGGACTATTCGCTCGCCAGGACTGCGCAGTCTCACCACGGCTCGGAAGGTGCCATCCATGCGGTGGGGACAGCGTCACTTTCGACAGGCCTGCTGCGGTCAGCATTGTGACCGTCATGACAAGCACTCCGTATAGCCCGCCGAGTCGTGTCCGAGAGGTCATCGGTATGAATATATGCGAGTTCGCGAAAGGAGCGCTGCTTTAGCCGCCGACTTTGAACACTGGGACTTCGAATTCTGCGCGATACTCATTCGCTCTCGCACTCAATCGCCACACGATGCGGCTTTCTGGATTCGAATCATCAGTCGGACGGCAGTCGGGCGCAATCATGAACGCGACCGGAATCGATCCTGCCGAGTCGCTCATCGATGTTTGCTCACTGCCCCACAAGGTCCGATCCCAGACCGTAAGATTGTGCCAGTGTCCGCGCGTCGTGCGGTTGATGCATTCGAGTTCGAGCGCAACCTGTTGCCCAGCCGCCAACGGCTTGTCGACGTGAATCGAGCCGGTAAGCGCGCCGCCGATTTGCCCCGGCACCGACGCCATCGCGAAACGCGACTCGCCGTACTCGCCGAGTCGCCGCCGCATTCGCATCGCCCACAGCAACATGACGATGCCGATCAGCGGGAATATCAAAGATGGTAGCCCAAAGTAGTCGGCGCCTCGGAGCGCGCGATGGGGTGCGATGAATAAGATCGGAAACGTCGCGACGCACCAAGCGATCGCGATGACCGTCAGGCGATTCGCGTCGCGCCGCGCGGAAGTGCGGACCTCGCCCGCCGCCCAGTCCTCGCGCCACATCCACGGCGCGTCCGGATTCGCCGTGCGCAATCGCTCCGAAGGGTCCACCGCCCGCGCGTAGAAGCGAACCCACCATATCGCGCCGAAGCCCGCACCTCCGCACGCGAGCGCAATGGATCCGGCCAGCGCCGCTCTTTCCCAATTCCCTTCGCGCGCCCGCGTAACAGCGACCATCGCGGCGAGAAATGCGGCGATGCACAATGGCGTGCCGAAAAACTTGATGAAGCCCAGGACGAACCGCTCGGGATTCGTTTTCACTTTGGAGCTATGGCGGTCAGGTGCCCAGTGCGGCGAGACGATCGAAAAAATCCGGGAAGGTCTTCGCGACGCATCCCGGCTGCTTGATCTTGACGCCGCCGAGTTTCAGGCCCGTCACCGCGAAACTCATCGCGATTCGGTGATCGTCGTATGTCTCGACCGCCGCCGGATGCATTGCGGACGGTGCAATCTCGAGTCCGTCATCGTTCTCGACGACTGTCACGCCCAGCCGTCGGAGTTCGGTCGCTAGCGCGCGGATTCTGTCGCTTTCGTGATGCCGGATGAAAGCGACGTTGCGGATTATCGTCGGCGACGATGCGAACGGAGCAATCGCCGCGAGCGTCGCGACCATGTCCGGCATCGAGTTCATCGCGACATCGACGCCGGTGAGCTGTCCCGTTCCCGCGACCTCGACGTGGTCGGGATGCCACACGACGCGCGCGCCCATCTGCTGCAGCACGCCAAGAAAGCCGAGGTCGCCCTGCACCGAGCTCGAGGTCAGGCCCTCGATTCGCACCGTGCCGCCGACCAGAGCCGCGGCCGCCGCGAAGTAGCTAGCGCTCGACGCGTCCGGCTCGACGACGAAACGCTGCGCGCGGTACCATTGGCCGCCCGGCACCGCGATCATCTCGCCTTCGGCCGTGCTGTGGGCTCCCCACACCTCCATCAGCCTCAGCGTCATATCGATGAACGGCCGCGCGGTATCGCCGATTACGCGGAGCTTGAGGCCGGCCTTCCAAATCGGCGCCGGCATCAGCATCGCCGAGACGAACTGCGACGACGCGCGCGCATCGACCGAAGTTTCGCCGCCTTCGAACCGCGCCCGCGACGCGTCAACCATCACCGGTGGGCAGTTGTTGTCGCGCTCGCTGTACACGCTCGCGCCCAGGCGCTGCATCGCGTCGAGCTGTGGCCCGATCGGACGCTGGCGCATCCGCTGATTCCCATCGACGCGAAAACGTCCTTCGCCGAGCGTGAGCATCGCAACGATGAATCGCATCACGGTGCCGGCTCCGCCGACGAAAATCTCGCCGCCATGCGCCGGAATCGTGCCGCCACGCCCGCTGACCGTGATCCTGCGCGCCGGCTCGTCGATCTCGACGGTGAACCCCATCACCCTCAACGCGTCGCTCATGTAGCGCGTGTCGTCGCTCAGCAGAACCGAGTCGAGGACCGAACGCCCCTGCGCCAGCGCCGCCAGCACCATCGCGCGATTCGTGATGCTCTTGGAGCCGGGCAGCACCACGCGGGCGTCGAGCGGGCCGGCCAGTGGAGCTATTTCGATTTCGTCTTTTTCAGTATCCATTCCTGACTATTCAAGTATTCCAGACTAACCGCGCGGATTACGGGGTAACAAGCATCGGCCGCGCCGCTTGGGGGGTTATTGCCTCGTACTTGACTCTACTATTAGAGTATCGAACGTTACTGGTTGTAGGCTCAAGGGAGGTCGAACGCCATGAGACTCGTCAAACTGATTGCACCAGCCACGCTGATTGCGACGCTCGTGTTATTGGCGCCGCACGCCAATGCGCAGACGATGGGCGAGTACGCCACCACGACAGCGTCAGTCGGATCGGGGGACAGCTCGATGGGAACAGGTAACGATCTCGGCGGTGGTTCGAGGACCTGGGGAGCCAGTTCATTGGGCGCCAGTTTTGATCAAAGGGCCGGGGCCGCATCGGCCTCAGGCGCTGGCGCGGACTTCGATTCGCGCGCTGGATCGACGGGCGGTTCGGGGTCGGACTCGCGCTGGCCGACAACGTCGCGTCTTGAAGGCGGCGATGGATCGGGCAGATTCGGCGATTCATCCAGCCGGTTTCAGGATCAAGATCGGTTCGCGGGAGGTACCGACCTGTCGGCTTCGTCCGACCGCTTTCCGGCCAGCTCGTTCGACGACAACAAAAGTGGCCTCGACACCAACTGCAACGCGATTAGCAACTACTGACGCCGCCGATCGGCTAACTCTGCGCGTCGATATTGCGGCGCAAGCGTTCCTTCTTTTCGGCCGGCCAGACGTCGTCTATCTGGTAGGCCGTTTCGAACGCGACCGCACCTTCGGGGAGTCTCACCCACGGCAGCTTGCTCCTGGTGAAGATGTGCACGTCGGGCGTGACCGCGTCGGGAGTGTCCAGAGTTCCGGCGCGAACGAACAGGGCCTCGCCTCCGGGCGCAACTAGGTAGCGGCTCCAGACGTAGGTGCCGCAGTTGTTGCAGAAGAACGCCTCGTGATCCTTGCCAGTGCCCCCCTTGAGTACGACGGACTTTGGCATCGCGCCGGTTCGCTCGACGAATCGCCTCTCGATCCAGATATTGATCACAAAGCCGCTGCCGGTAACGCGTTGGCAATCGCGGCAGTGGCAGGCATGAACTATTAGCGGGCTATTGGTCAGCTTGTAGCGGATAGCGCCGCACGAACATCCACCTTCGAGACTCATAGAACTCTCCTACAACTCAATTGTGGGACTGCCTTGATTTGGTTGGAGACCTATCAAGGCAGTCCCGAGACTTGGCTACTCTTCCTGGTGACAGACGGCCTCGATGTTGTTGCCGTCGGGATCCTTCACGAACCCGCCGTAGTAGTTCGCATGATACTCGGGCCGGAGGCCTGGCTTGCCATTGTCCTTGCCTCCTGCCGGCAGAGCAGCGGCGTAGAATGCCTGGACTGCAGCGCGGTCCTTGGCCGCGAATGCGATATGCACGGGTCCGTTGGGCTCGCCCTTACCCAACCACAACGCCGGCGCGTCCTTGGGGCCGAAACCTAACACTCCGTCGGCTTCGTACTGCACGCTGAAACCAAGGGGGGCCAGCGCGGCGGTGTAGAAGCGCTTGCTCGAGTTGAGGTCCTTCACCTTTAGCATGACGTGATCAAACATAACTCTTCTCCTTTCTCGCAATTTTTCGTTCTTCGAATTCCAAAAATCTTAGTCTTAGTGCCGACCGCGCCACGCGGGCATGTCTGCGAGCATCGCGCGCGCCATTGAAATCGCCGCGGCGCGGGTGACACCCTGGGACTCGACGTAGAAGCCGACGTTGGTCTCGAGCACCTGCTCGAAGGGCAGCAACTCACCGCGCGCGTCGGTGCAATAGCGGCAGTACGGACGCGTCACGTCGCCGAGCGCGTAGTCTTCGGGCTTCTCCATCGGCATTCCGCACGAACCACAAGCGGGACATTTTTCGGCCATCGTACTTTCTCCTTTTACGGTTTCACGAGCGTCATAAAATGATTCACCAGGGCGTCTCCTTGCTCAGCGATCACGGAGTTCCCGGTGGCGAACAGGTCGCGATTGACGAGATAGTGATGGACCAGCCCGATCCAGGTGTTGAACAGCAGCGGCCGCTCGATCTTGCGCGCGCGGCCCGCTTTGCGTTCGCGCTCCAGCGCCACGAACAGTTCATAAGACACGGCGGCATGCAGCAGCATCAGGGTACTGCGCACTTTCGGCGGCAACATCGGCGCCTCGGTCACCAGCCGCGCGTAAAACGGTTCCAGTTCGGCGAGCACTCGAAGATGAGCGTGCAGCACGGCGCGAAGTCCAAGGTCGCGCTCGAAGGCCTGGCGGAACTCGGCAGACAGGCGGCGCCCGAACTCGTCGATCACCGCAACTACAAGATCGTCACGCGTCGGAAAATGCAGGAACACGACGCCGTGCGACATGCGAACCGACTTGGCGACGTCGGCGGTGGTCGTATTCATGATGCCCTTGCGCGCGAACAGCGCCATGGCCGCGTTGACCAACCGGTCGCGCGTCACCACTTTCTGTTCCTGTCGAGTTACTGCCTGCATCGGTCACTCTATTTCGCTGAGTATCTACTCAGTGAGTAGATGCTCATCATGCCGCGATTGTGTCAAGAGGGGACGAACCTCGCATTTCACATAAAGCATGATTGAGGCAACATTGGGGGCGGCAGAGAATTCCGCATGACCCAGCTGTATCCAGCGATCGAACCTTACGCGCATGGCATGCTCGAGGTTGGCGACAGCAATCGCGTTTACTGGGAGACGTGCGGCAATCCGCGTGGCAAGGCTGCCGTCGTCCTGCATGGTGGTCCCGGATCGGGATGCACGGAGTGGCATCGCAGGCTGTTCGATTCGTCCGCCTATCGCGTCGTGCTGTTCGATCAGCGCAATTGCGGACGCAGCACGCCGCATGCGAGCGCGTTCGACAAGGGTCTGGTGAGCAACAACACTCAGAACCTCATCGCGGATATCGAGCGAATCCGCGAGCACCTGGGCGTCGAGCGATGGCTGGTGCTCGGCGGATCGTGGGGCAGCACGCTCGCGCTCGCCTATGCGGAACGTTACCCGAATCGCGTCACTGAAATAATTTTGTTTGGCGTCACGACCGGACGCCACAAAGAGTTCGATTGGTCGTTCCGCGGCGGGTTGGCCGACCTGTTCCCTGAGCAGTGGACGCTCCTGCATGATGCCATCCCGCCCGCGCTGCGCGATGGCAATATCATCGACGCATACTGCCGATTGCTAAATGATCCCGACGCATCGATTCGCGAACCAGCCGCGCTGGCGTGGTGCACGTGGGAGTCCGCGACGCCGGCGTGGCCGCTTGCGCACGGGCTGTCAGCGCGGTTTAGAGATCCAGTTTTCAGGATGGCGTTCGCGC
>NZ_DATDGQ010000301.1:0-1559 GCF_036522015.1 Binatus sp. (SeqCode) | reverse complement strand
TGGAACTCGAGCAGCGCAAGATGCCGCTTCAACGCCGAGCGGATGATTTCGCTTCGGGTGCGGCCCGAACGTTTGCACACTTCATCCAGGATTGGCGCCAACTCGTCGTCGATCCGGACTGTGATTGTGTTTCCTTTCATGTGTGACATGGTAACACATCAGGATCGATGTTCCCAATCGCAAGGCGGAGTCCAGGGGCGGGTAGTGTCTCAGTTTGATTTCTCGAGCTTCTGGGTGGTGCTCTGAAAGTGTGTTGCTGATTTACGGGGTCGTGCGTTACAAACGCGAGCATGGGACTCCGCCGCGGTGTGATCGCTACGCGAGCGGCTCGCTTCGCTGCGATGGTGGTCGCAACCGCTTTCATCGTAGTCGCGTCCTTCGAAATTTTCTGGGCGCTTGGCGGCTCTTGGGGGGTTTCCGGCGCTTGGGGTGGCGGTCACGACCGTCTGCCCGTGGGGCTCAGAGTCGCGAGCGCGTTCGCGGCCGTCCTACTGGTCGCTGGCGCTGTCATCGTCCTGGGCCGCGCGCGCTGTTGGTCGTCAACCGACCGGTTCGGCATCTTGCGTTGGGGGACATGGACGATCGTCGGTGTGATGGCGCTGAGTGCTCTAGCTAACTTCGCCTCGTCGAGCAGTTCGGAACGGTTTCAAAACGGGCCGGTTGCGCTACTCCTGGCGTTGCTCTGCCTCGTCGTAGCCTTAGCGAATTAAGATCAGAGCAATACAGGCGGCCGGCACTGGTTGGGTTGCGGATTGAACTATTCAACCTGCCTCCCGGCGGATTTGGGTGCTAATCATGCGGTATGGACTACAGTCAGAACGCCCCATGCTCACCCGGCTCGCCCCAACTCGGGCGAGGCCGGCTGCCGGCCGCAACTATTTTTGACGGAACGAAACTACCCTTGGGTAGTGTTTCAGTTTCAAACTGAGACACTACCCAGGGGCGGGTTTATTTGACCGCGCTTGCGTGATGAAATCTTTCGACGGATCGAAGGCATTGGCGGGAATCTTGATCTTGGAATCGGGAACAATTCGACATCAGGGGGCGTTTGAATCGCGGAAGCCGGCGTCGCCGGCGCACGCCGTCACGCTCGATCCTCCGCCAGAGCGCATCCTGGTCAAGGAACTCAATTGGCTCGGCGACGTCGTGATGAGTCTGCCCGCGCTGCGGGCGATTCGGCGCGTGTGGCCCAACGCGCACCTTGCGGTGCTCATAAAGAAGGAACTCGCGAGCTTCTTTGACGGCGCTCGATGGATCGACGAGGTGATTCCGTACTCGGTTGGGCGCGGCCTCTCGGGATTTTTCGATCGACGCAGAATTGTCGGCGAGATCCGCTCGCGGCGATTCGACCTGGGAGTATTGTTCCCGAACAGTTTCGAGTCGGCGTTGTGGCTCACGATGGCTGGAGTACGGCGCCGCGCTGGGTTCGTCGCCGATGCACGCGGCGCGATGCTCAACATGAAGGCGTCGCCACCGCCCGAAGCGGTCACCGGGCACCAGGCTAACTACTGGCTCGCGATGGTGCGCGCGACGGGCGTTGCCGACGGCCGCGCTGATGA
>NZ_DATDGQ010000300.1:0-12158 GCF_036522015.1 Binatus sp. (SeqCode) | reverse complement strand
GCTCGCTTCAGCTTCGAGATCAGGGGATCGGCGGGCTGGCTCAGCTTGACCAGCGATCACCCCTACGGCTTCCAGGCTGGCGATCTGAAGCTGACTGTCAAACATGGCATTCCCAGCGCCCGAGGCGCCCGCGGTCTCCGGTGGCCTCATCGGTGCTGCGATTAACGTTGGAGAGGTTTACTCTCATCTTGTCCGTGATATGCGTGCGGGCACCTACAGCACACCCGGCTTTGAACACGCCGTTCATAACGCCCGTCTCATCGAGACTGTAATGCGAGCCGCCGAATGCGGCATGCGGCAGAGCGTTACAATTGGGAGTAAGATCGGCGGGGCAGGAGCGCGACTGCCTGAAAATTTCTTCGGTCACAATCTGACCTTCGTAATATTCGCCTTTCAGCCTTCTTCTCTCGGGTTCACTCAAGCGGAGAGCGGTGGGTCGGTCGCGTTCTCTTTTCAGCGGGCGGCAAGTAGGCTATCCAAGGAATAAAGGCGGGTATAATCTTAACCCGATCTGGAGGTTTCTCACCTTTGCACGCCATTAATTACGAAGCCCCAAGCTCGCTCGATCAGGCCGTCAGCATCCTCAAAACCCACGGCGAGAACGCGCGTCCGTTCTGCGGCGGTACTGATATCCTCATCCAGCTCCGCGCTGGAGTCCGCCGTACCGAGCATCTGGTTGACGTCAAAAAAATCAAGGAGCTGCAGACTCTCTCCTTCGATGCCAAAAAAGGATTGCGCCTTGGCGCGGCGGTTCCGTGTATCGAGATCAGCGATAGCGATGTGATGCGCAAGCATTACCCCGGCCTCAGAGAGGCGGCTCATCTGATCGGCTCGTTGCAGATTCAGAACCGCGCGTCAGTCGGCGGCAATTTATGCAATGGATCGCCGGCCGCCGATACTACCCCCGCGCTGATCGCGCTCGGCGCGCGCGCTCGAATCGTCGGCCCTGCTGGCGAGCGCGAAGTTCCGGTCGAAGATTTCGTCGTGTCGCCGGGACGCACCGTGTTGAAGCCCGGCGAGTTGCTCGTCGAATTGCTGATTCCCGCGCCCGCGCCGCATTCGAGCGACGCTTATCTTCGATTCATCCCGCGCAACGAGATGGATATCGCAGTCGTCGGCGTCGGAGCGTCGGTCACCCTCGACGGCGACAAGGTGAAAGCGGCGCGCATCGCTCTTGGTGCAGTCGCCGCGACTCCGCTGCTCGCAGGCAAAGCCGCCGAAGCACTCGTCGGCAAGAAACTCGACGATGCGGCGCTCGAAGCCGCCGGCCATGCGGCGAGCGCAATCTGCAAGCCGATCGACGACATGCGCGGGACGATCGATTTTCGGGTCCACGTCACCGGCGTACTCACGCGCCGCGCGCTCACAATCGCCGCCGAACGCGCGAAGAAAAACTGAACCACAGCCATCACCACGAAAAAACACACGGCATAGAGTTATGAAAAAGACCCTGGTAGAAGCGACCATCAACGGAGAAACCGTCGAGTTCCTGTGCGAGCCACGCCAGAGCCTGCTCGAAACTCTGCGCGACGTGCTGGAACTCACCGGCTCCAAGGAAGGATGCCTGACCGGCGATTGCGGCGCATGCACCGTGCTGCTCGACGGCCACGCAGTATGCTCGTGCCTGGTGCTCGGCGTCGAAGCGCAGGGCAAGAAAATCGATACAGTCGAGGGACTCGCCACGCAGGGCGTGCTTAGCGTTTTGCAGAACAAGTTTCTCGAGCACGCGAGCTTGCAGTGCGGCATCTGCACGCCCGGATTTCTGATTTCGGCGAAATCGCTGCTCGATCGAAATCCGAAACCGACCGAGCCCGAAGTTCGCTACGCGCTGGCCGGCAATCTCTGCCGATGCACGGGTTACGACAAGATTGTGAAAGCAGTGCTCGATGCTGCTGCCGACATTCGCTCGCAGGGCGAAGGCAAAGCGGCCGCGCGATAGAGCACAGCAACGACGTTGGATTCGAGAGGTTAAAAAAAGCCCATGGCGGCATCAACTACGACTGACAATTTCAAAGTTATCGGAACGCGTCCGATTCGGCACGACGGCGTTGACAAGGTGACCGGCCGCGCCAAGTACGGCGCCGACTACGCGTTCCCCGGCATGCTGCACGGCAAGGTGCTGCGCAGCCCGCACGCTCACGCGAATATCAAATCGATCAAAATCGACAAGGCGCTCAAGCTCCCCGGCGTCAAAGCGATCGTTACGTCGAAGGATCTCCCGCAGGCCGAGAACAAGCTCGAGCAGTCGGGCGAGATGGTCATCAACCCGATGTACCTGTCGATGAACATCCTCGCGCACGACAAGGTCCTGTACGACGGCCACGCGATCGCCGCCGTCGCCGCGACCAGCCCGCATATCGCCGAAGAAGCTCTGCGCCTCATCGAAGTCGAATACGAAGTGCTGCCGCCCGTGATGACCGTCGATGTGGCCACCAAGCCGGGCGCGCCGATTTTGCTGAAGGACCTCCGCAACAAGGAGGAAGGCGACAAGCAGACCAACGTCGCGCAGCACTACCAGTTCAAGCGCGGCGACGTCGAGGCGGGCTTCAAGGCGGCCGACTACGTCATCGAGCGCGAATTCAACACCGCGATGGTGCACCAGGGATACATCGAGCCGCACAACGCCGTCGGTATCTACAATTCCGACGGACAGGCGACGATTTACTGCTCGACGCAGGGCGCCTTCGACGTCCGCTCGCTGAGCGCGCAGGTGCTCGGGATGCCGGTCGGCCACATCAAGGTCGTGCCGGCAGAAATCGGCGGCGGCTTCGGCGGCAAGACCACCATCTACCTCGAGCCGCTCTCTGTCCTGCTGTCGAAGAAGACCGGCGCGCCGGTGAAGCTCGTCATGTCGCGGTCGGAAGTGCTGCGCGCGAGCGGCCCGACCTCGGGCTCGAAGATCAAAGTGAAGATGGGCGCGACCAAGGACGGCAAACTCGTCGCCGCCGAAATCTGGATGGCGTACGAGGCGGGCGCGTTCCCCGGCTCACCGGTCGGCGCGGGCGCGATGTGCATCATTGCGCCATATACGGTCGAGAATTTCTTGATCGACGCGTACGACGTCGTCGTCAATCGTCCCAAAACCGCGGCCTATCGCGCGCCTGGCGCAACCAATGCCGCGTTCGCATCGGAGACGATCATCGACGAGCTCGCCGAGAAATGCGGAATCGATCCGATCGATTTCCGTCTGAAGAACGCGGTCAAGGAAGGCGACGCGCAGGTCGTCGGCCCTCCATTCAAGCGCATCGGGTTGATCCAGACCCTCGAAGGCATCAAGAACAGCCCGCACTACAAATCGAAGCTGACCGGCAAATTCCGTGGACGCGGCGTCGCGTCTGGATTCTGGTTCAACGCCGGAATGCAGTCCTCGGCGACGGTGAATATCCACGCCGACGGAACCGCTAGCGTCGTGACCGGCTCGCCGGATATCGGCGGATCGCGCGCCTCGATGGCGATGATCACCGCCGAAGTTCTCGGTCTGCCAGTGACCGACGTGCGGCCAATCACCGCCGACACCGATTCGATCGGTCATACCGACGTGACCGGCGGCAGCCGCGTCACTTTCGCAACCGGGATGGCGGTGTATGAAGCCGCCAAAGACGCCGAGCGTCAATTGATCGAGCGCGCCGCCAAGGTCTGGGAGAAGAAGCCCGACGAAGTCGAATTCCGCGACGGCAAGCTCCACGCGAAAGGCAACGGCGTGCCGCCGATGTCGATCAAGCAGCTCGCGCCCCGCTTCCCACGCACCGGAGGACCGATCACCGGTCGCGCGAGCGTGAATGCGCGCGGGGTAGGACCGGGATTCGCGACCACGCTCGTCGACGTCGAAGTCGATCCCGACACCGGCAAGGTGCAAATCCTGCGATGCACCGTCGCGCAGGATGCGGGCAAGGCGATTCATCCGAGCTACGTCGAAGGGCAAATGCAGGGCGGGACAGCGCAGGGTCTCGGATGGGCGCTGAACGAAGAATATTTTTACGACGACAAGGGCACGCTGCGTAACTCCGGATTCCTCGACTACCGCATGCCGACCTGCCTCGACTTGCCGATGATCGAAACCGTCGTCATCGAGGAAGCAAACCCCGGCCATCCGCTGGGCGTGCGCGGCGTCGGCGAAGTGTCGATCGTGCCGCCAGTCGCAGCTGTCGCCAACGCGATTTATCGCGCCGTCGGCGTTAGAATGCTCGAGACGCCGATGTCGCCGCCGAAGCTGCTTAAGGCAATGCTCAAGCATCGCGACTCAACAAAACATTCCGCCGCGGCGGATTGATCAGGAGCGATCAAGAAGGGCGGGCGGAAATCGCTCGCCCTTCTTCATTTGCAATGCCAACAGTTGTAATCCCAGCACTCCTACGCAAATTTACTGGTGGCATCGAGCGCGTCAGCGTCCCCGGAAAATCAATCCGCGAGCTGGTCCTGCATCTTGGCCAGCAGTTTCCAGGAATCGACCAGCAGTTGTTAGTACACGGAGACATCCGCCCGTCGATCGCGGTGTCGATCGACGGCGAGATTGCCACCGGCGGCGTTCTCGACCCGGTTAACGAAGATAGCGAAGTGCATTTCATCCCGGCGCTCGGCGGCGGCCTGGTCTGAGCGATGCAAAAAGCGGTGGATAACTTGAAATCCAGCCATCCTGATTGTTATTGCAACGTGCGCGCACTTGTATAGAATACGGGTGCTGGCCGGGGTTTGCCCCCCTTTTCCCGGTTGGCTAACGGGCCGGGTGGAGCAATCTGCCTGGCCCTAATCTTTTATTCACGACGGCTCCCCGAGATCATCAGCGCTAGTTCTTCGTTTCTGCAACTCGCTGACCGCATCGTGCCATGACGCTAGATCTCTGACCGCATAGTGCATGCTGGTCATTTCGTCGGTTGAGAACTGCTCAGCTCATGAAGACTTCGCGCACGTGGTTGGTGTCGTTGTACTCGCGAACCTGTGCGATTTTGTCGCCCTTGAACAGAACGTAGAAGTGATAGCGGTTCGCATATTTCTTCCCGTTGCCGGCCGTCGTGTCTGATTCGGCCTGCACTGCGACGTGCGGCCCCTCGGCGATTACCGAAATAAGCTTGATGTTAAGGCCGTTGGGAAACATCGCCTTGAGCATCGGCGGCGTCGATTTTAGAAACGCATCTTTGCCCCGTATCGGCGCGACTCCTGGCAGCCGCCCCATCATCTCGAATTCGAAATCGTCCGCAAGCAAATCCTGGTAGGTACTCGCGTCCGGCTTTTCAAGGCCTCTTAGAAATGTGAGCGCGCGTTCCTTCTGCTGTTCGAGGTTCATACTGGATCTCCTGAATGAAAGCCGGCGGCCGCGCGTCATGCGTTCGCGGTCGCCGGGAATGCCGTTGCTGGTCGATTACTGCTTGCGCGGACGCATGACGAGGACCGAGCACGGCGCGTTGCGCACCAGTTTTTCGGTCGTCCCGCCAAGCATCATATGCTCAGCGCTGCTGCGCCCGTGCGTCGACATCACGATCAGGTCGATGGCCTGCTCTTTGGCGTAATCGGCGAGTTTCTGCACGGGATGCCCCACCACCGCGAACGTGACGACCTTCTTCGAATCGCCGAAGTCGTCCTTCTTGATGCGTGCGAGTTCTTCTTCCGCCTGCTCGATCATCGCGGCTTCGCGCGCCAGCTCGCGGCTCTGTTCGAGATTGGTCGCCAAAGGCAGTGGGATAAAATGGTGATGCGGCGCTATGACGTGCATCAGGTGAACTTCGGCGCCGACGTCCTTCGCCATTTCCATCGCGTTCCGCATCGCGTCCATCGAGTGTTCTGAAAAATCGATCGGCGCGAGAATTTTCTTCACGTTCTGAATCATAGAGCCTCCGAGTATCAGCCCTTGGAATTACCACGCGCTTCGCCGCCTCTGCAAACCCGCCCCGGTCTATGCAATTATCGCGTGCCGGGTTTTCTGTCTCCTCTCCCTGTAAGGGAGAGGATGAAGGTGAGGGTCCTTATCCAGCGCGCACTTTTTGCGCGCGATTCAGGATTCTGCCTATTCTCTGAACCCGCCTGGACGGTGAAAAAATGAGAGGAACTGTCTTCCACGGACCCCACGACGTGCGCGTCGAGCGCGTCGATGACCCCGCCCTCCAGACTCCCACCGACGCCCTCGTACGGATCACCCGCGCCGGCATCTGCGGCTCCGACCTGCACTTCTATCACGGCGCCTTTCCCATCGAACCCGGCTTCGTGCTGGGTCATGAGGGCGTCGGTGTGATCGAGGAAGTCGGCGCGGGCGTCGACCGCCTCAAGAAAGGACAGCGCGTCGTCGTGTCGGGCCTGGTCGCATGCGGGCGATGCTTCTTCTGCCGCCGCGGCCAGCCCTCGCAATGCTCCGAAAGCGGCTCCGCGGTTTTCGGCTACGGCTCGAGTTCCGCCGGCAAGCTCGGATGGCTGGGCGGCGAGCAATCCGAAGCGGTGCGCGTCCCGATGGCCGACTACACCTGCTACCCGCTGCCCGACGCGATCGACGACGACGCCGCAGTCTTTCTCGCCGACATCCTGCCGACCGCTTACTTCGGCGCGATCAACGGCAACATCCGCCCGGGCGACACAGTCGCAATCTTCGGATGCGGCCCGGTAGGTCTATGCGCCGTGATGAGCGCAAAACTATTCGGCCCCGCTGATGTGATCGCCGTTGACAGCATCCCGTACCGCCTGGAACTCGCTCGCAAGCTAGGCGCCTTTGCTGTGGATACCGAAAAAGCAAATCAAACAATCCTCGATCGCACCGAAGGCCGCGGCGCCGACGTAACGATCGAAGCAGTAGGCAACGAGAATGCTTTGACAGCCGCAATAATGGCCGCGCGCGGCGGCGGCACAGTCTCAGTAATCGGCGCCTTCGGCGCCCCGTCCTTCAATTTTCCAATCGGCTACGCCTTCGCCCGCGACCTGACGTTCAAGGTAGGCCTCGCCAACATCAACGCTCACATCCCACAACTAGCCCGCCTGATAGAACACGGCACATTGGATCCGCGCCCCCTGATCAGCCACGTCATGCCGCTAGCCGACGCCGCGAAAGCCTACGAAATCTTCAACGCAAGAAAAGACAACGCAATGAAGGTCCTACTAAAGCCCTGACGCTTCTTCCCCTCACCCTGCTACGAGAGCTTTGCAGAACCCGGCCCGCTGTCTCTTCCCCTCTCCCTATAAGTCCCTTGGGCGCTCTTCAGCTCTATTTGCTGACTCAGAGTTGCCCGTGCGCGGCGCTCAGCCGCAGTTGCCCATCGGGCTTTTGACCTTCGCTATGCCGCCGTTCATTGGCGTGCACGTCGGCGTCGACGTGTCGCTGCCGATCGCTTTGGATCCTTTGGTTGCGTCCGCGCTTACCGACGACCCTTGTTGCGAGCATATGGCACCCGCCTTGCTGCCATCGGCGTCGGCCGTCGCGTTGGCTTTGCAGGACGCCGTGGCTGAGGCGGTGGCCAGGGCAGCGCCGGTCGCTTTCGCTTTCGCGTTGCCTGAGTTCTCGGCCAAAGAGCTGGCGTTGCTTCCAACTCCCGATGAAGTCGAGGTCGCCTTGCCTCCGCTATCGCCTTCCGCGGTGGAGCCACCGCCATTCATCGAGGTCGCAGTGCCCTTGCCGCCAGCGGTGGCGCTCGCGTCCGCGGAACTCGCGCCGCCCATCGCTTTTGCGGTAGCCTTCCCGCCATTTGCAGTCGCTTGCGCCATCCCTGTGCCTGACTGCTCCGCGGTCGCGCTGCCCGCATTCTCGCCCTGGGCAAACGCCTTGCCACCGGACGCCGAGCTGTCGGCCTTGCCGCCGTCTTCCCCGATTGATTGCGCTTCGCCAACCTTCGACGCCTTGGCCTTCGCGCTGTTGGGCGGGCCGATCGCCGCATCGCAATTAGCCTGCGTACCGTCCATGTTCGAAGACGTGACGTCCGAGCTCGTCGTCGAGCATGACTCGTGGTCCGAGGCCGCGAACGCCACCGTTCCAACTGTGATACCGAGCGCAACCACGGCTACCGCCGCGCTCATCTGAAGGATTCGCCTGTGCATAAATTTCCCCTCCCCGCTGAGTCCAACTCCGCTATAGACCGATGGTTCACCCGTGGCAACGGTTCCCGGGCGATTTTGTCCGTGGGCTTTCCAGCAGCGGCGGGACGAGATAGTTTCGCTTCTGTGGCGCGGTAGCATCAGTTCAATAGCAATCGAGGTATCACTCATGGCGGATAGTGGAATCAAAGTCCGAGTCGAAGGTGAGATCGCGTATATCGCGCTCAACCGCCCGGAAAAGCGCAATGCGATTAACCAGGCGATGCTCCGCGCGCTGCCCGAGGCGATCGACGAGGTCGATCGCAACGACGTTCGCGCGATCATCATCTATGGCGAAGGGCAGGCGTTCTCGGCGGGTATCGATTTCACTTCGCTCAGCAACGACAGCGGCGCGAATAGCGGCCAGGGCGGTGGGCCCGACATGCAACGCTTTCGGCGCTTCGTGGCGGAGTCGCAAGCGTCGCTGAACCGGATCGAGAGTCTCGAGAAGCCGGTTATCGGCGCGCTGCACGGCTTCGTCGGCGGACTCGGACTCGAGCTGGCGCTCGCCTGCGATGCGCGAATCGCGTCGGTCGGCGCGCGACTCGGGATGCCGGAAGTGCGTATCGGCCTGGTGCCCGACGTGGGCGGCACGACGCGGCTCACGCGGACGGTCGGCTATGCGCGCTCGAAGGAACTGATCATGACTGCTCGCATGATCGAGGCAATGGATGCTGAGAAGATCGGGTTGGTGAATCGCGTGGTCGCCGAAGGGACGCATCTCGCCGCGGCCGAAGAGCTTGCGCGCGAGATGGCGCGCAACGCACCGCTCGCAGTTGGACTCGCGAAGCGGATCATCGACAAGGGCCACGGCCTCGACAAGATGACGTTCCAGGAGCTCGAAGTGCTCGCTCAGAGCTCGTTGCTGCTCACCGAAGATTTTCGCGAAGGCGCGTCCGCCCTGGCGCAGCGGCGTGAGCCGAAGTTCAAGGGACGTTGAGACGAATCTCGAAACCCGCCTCGAAGATCTCGCCGGGCGCGAGCTCACGCATCCCGGCCGCGACGCCGCGTTCCGCGAGGTTGAAGGCGTCGGGCGCGCAAGTGTACGGCTCGAGCGCGACCACCGGATTGTTCGGCGGAGCAAACACGACGAAGTCGCCGAACGCGGCGTCGGTACGGACTTCGACCGCGAGCTTCAAAGACGGATCGATGAGCCGCGCGCGCGATGACGGCGCATCGCCCTTCGCGATTGGCGCCATGTGAAATGCGTCGTCGTAAGTATCACTACGTATAGTGCGCGGCGCGCGAAGATCGTACTTGCCCGACAGCTGCTCGGTATCGCCTGTAGGTATGAAGTTGGTGTCCAGCGCCCATCGAGCGTTGGCGTCGAGTTGAATCATCATCGCGTCACGCATGCCTTGCGGATTGAGCGGCGCGTGAAAGTACGGATGCGCGCCTAATCCAAACGGCATGACGGAGTCGCCGGTGTTGGTGATGCGGGCATTGAATCTCAGTCCATTACCTACTTGGTAGTCTATTTCGAGCACGAACGGCCACGGCCAGAACGAATTGAGATCCGAATAGTCAGATGAATCGAGAATCGCCGTGACGAAATACGGTCCGCGACGCGTCACCCGAAAGGCCCGCTCGCACGCGAAGCCGTGAATCGCGTTGCCGTATGCAGGCTCGTTCACCGGCAGCCGGTATTCGCGGCCCTTGAATGTGAAGCGTGCGCGGGCGATGCGGCTCGGCCACGGAAAGAGAATCGGAACGCCGCCGCGATGCGGATGATCGCGCCATGCGTCGGGGTTTGCTGGTCCCGCGATGACATCGAGCGTGCCGGCACGGTAGCTGAGACATTGGCATCCGGCTGCAGGCACAATCACGGCGCGCTCGCTCTGCGCTTCGAGCATGATGAGTTCCACGGTTATGGTTTAGCGCGAGGAGCGTACGAAACGCGAGGGTTTGGCCCGAAAATCGGGGTGTCCCCGCAAGTGGGTCAAGTATATTTTGCTGCGCGCCGAGGCGAGAACTACAGTCGCGCACTATGTAGAGCTGCGGAACTGACTAATGGTCGCGTCCGCCACGGCGTTCGCCGCCACCGCCTCCGCCCCCGCCGGCGCCGCCGCTGCGCGCCTGTGCTTCGTTGACGCGAATCGGACGGCCTTTGATGTCGCGGCCGTTCAATTTCTTGATTGCGCCTTCGGCCGCCTCATCGGTCCCCATCTCAACGAAACCGAATCCCCGCGAGCGGTTGGTGGCGCGGTCAATGATGACTTGCGCGCTGTCCACCTTTCCTGCTTCTGAAAATACGTCGAGCAGATCCTGGTCGGTCACAGTCCAAGCCAGATTCCCAACATACAGTCTGCGGCCCATTACCCCTCTCCTTGCGCGCACCCCGAGTGCCTCGCGGCGTCCAGCGTTGTAGCAGTACCAACAGCGCGCATCTAGTGAAAATTCCGAAATGCTTATAGCATCGCGCCAATCTCAAACATAGTGCTCCTTTTGGTCCTGTACCCTGCTGTTTCGCCAAGTTTCGCTGGTGCTTGGTTGTCAGTTGTTAGGGAAATGAGCGACAAAACATTAGTCAGCGGTGAATGGAATCACGAATGTCTATGCGCGGTATCGTGAGCATTGTGACTGCTGTTCGTTTCTAAAATCGTTATATCGCACTGGGTCAGTCGCCACGATTTCAACAGTGCCGATGAGAGGTCGAAGTGCTTCTCGTCGTAAAGAGTTCGCATCCGCGACGACGAGATTCGTGCGAAGATAGCCGACGAAAGATGGATGCGGCCACCGATAAGCGTCAAGGACGGTTGCCGGAGACTTGCGGGATCGAGATCTCTCCATTTGGCAACCCGATTTCCTTAGCAACAGGGCTTCGCCGACTGAGAAAACTTCCGAGTGTGTGACTATCCAGCTACGTAGGTCAAGCATGATTTCAAAACATCGATCAGCTATATCCAGTTGTTACGATGTTGATAGTGGACAAAATGACTTTGATACTTGTAGATATTTGATTGATTGTGTATGTTCAAATTCGATTTGGTACTGATCAATTCCCTGAGGAGATAGCTACATGCCTCGTAAGAAGACTGCGGCCGGAGCCGCATCGGCATTCCAGCAAGTACAGCGGCAAGCGCGCACTTTGCTACTCAATCTACGCAAGGATATCCGCCTGAAAGAGTCGGTTCTGACTAAACTGAAATCTGAAGAAGCGAGACTCGGCTCGTTGATCGGTCTAAGTGGCGGTTCGGCAAAGTCGGTTAGTAGCGGACCCACCGGCCGCGTCAACTGGCGCGCAGTGCTTTCCGCACTCCCCAGGCAGTTCAAGGCGGCTGACGTGCGCAATGTGCGGGGACTCAAAGGGAAGCGGCCGTCGGAGATTTTTGCGGCAATCACGCGATGGATCGATGCCGGCGCTGCAAAACGAAAAACGCGCGGAGTGTACGAAAAAGTATAACTGAAGATTCGCGCGTACCGGCCGCAAATGCGGTATCGTGCATTCGAAGCCAGTTGAGCGGCGCCGCGAACGATCAGCAGCGCCGTTTTCTATTGCTCGGCACAATGCGGACTTCGAAACCTCACTCGCGTGCGAAAGAGTCGGACTACATGGCTGTAATGACGATAGAATGGCGCGCGGATACCGTTCGCATGATCGATCAGCGCCTGCTTCCAGTGCGGGAGGTGATTCGAACCTACCGCGACTACCGCGGCGTCGCGGAGGCTATCCGCACGATGGTGATTCGCGGCGCACCGGCGATTGGAGTTGCGGCAGCGATGGGCGTCGCGCTCGGAATCAGAGGCACCGCGGGCACAAAGGCGAAAAAACGCTTCGCGGTCGTCGCCAAAGCACTCAAGTCGACCCGGCCCACTGCGGTAAACCTCGCGTGGGCAGTGGATCGGATGGGACGCGTGCTCGACGAGAGCATCTCCCTCGACGCTGCCGAGTTGTTTAGTCGCATGCGCGCGGAGGCGATCGCGATCTACACCGAAGACGTGGCGGCAAATCGCGCGATGGGAAAATTCGGCGCCGAACTCATCGGAGACCCCGCAACAGTGTTGACGCATTGCAATGCGGGCGCGCTGGCGACGGCGGGATACGGCACGGCGCTCGGCGTGGTTCGCGCGGCGCGCGACGCGGGCAAAAACATCCAGGTGTTCGCCGACGAGAC
>NZ_DATDGQ010000299.1:0-6917 GCF_036522015.1 Binatus sp. (SeqCode) | reverse complement strand
TCACGCGCCGTCCGGTCGCGACCCCGCCGGTAAAGGCGACTGCGTCCACATCCGGATGCGCGACCAGTGCCGCGCCCGCATCGCCGAGTCCCGGCACAATATTCAGCACACCGGGGGGCAGGCCAGCCTCGTTTGCGATCTCGCCGAGCGCAATCGACGTCAGCGGCGCGAGTTCCGACGGCTTGAGCACGCAGGTGTTACCCGCGGCGAGGCACGGGCCGAGGTTCCACGTCGCGAGCATCAGGGGAGAATTCCACGGAATGATAATCGCGCCGACGCCGACCGGCGGCCGCTGCGTGACGCTCATCAGTTTCAGATCGCGGCCGAGAAATTTTGCGTCGCTATCGGCGGCCTCGTGGGTCCAGGTTTGTGCGACGGAAGCAAAAAATCGGATGTTGCGCGCGGCCCGCGCGACGTCGTGATTGACGCACTCCGACACCGGTTTGCCGACATCGCGCGCTTCGAGCATCCCGAGATCGCGCGCGCGTTTTTCGATCCCGTCGGCCAGCTTGTTCAGGATGCTTGCGCGCGCGTCGGCACTCATTCGCGGCCATGGCCCGCGATCTGCGGCTTCCCGCGCCGCATCGACTGCACGATTCACATCGTCGGTGCTCGCGCTCGCGACCTGTGCCAGTTCGCGCTCGGTGGCCGGCTCGACGTCGGGGAACCGGGCGCCCCCGGCCGCATCGACGTAGCGTCCGGCGATGAACAATCTGGTTTCCACTTCGCTCTTGAATAAAGTCTCGCGGATTCGCTGAAACATAGCAAAACCGCGGGCCGGTGGGATCTTCGCGGCGCTGTTCCTTGACGCGTGATCGTAACGGCCCTAACCTGACCCCACAGGCGCCGACTGTTATCGTGGCTGCATTACCCACTATCATTCCGATCTTTCCGTTGCCCAACCTCGTGTTGTTTCCGGGGTTGAACGTGCCCCTGCACATTTTCGAGCCGCGGTATCGCGAAATGATAGCCCACGTCGCCAATGCGCACGGCGTGATTGGGATGGCGCTGCTTAAGGGGGACGCGGATACCGACTATCCGTTCCCCGATATTTTCGAAATAGGATGCGCGGGCAAAGTCGGTGGTCTCCTCAAGCTGGCCGACGGGCGCTACAACCTGGTGCTCGAGGGCATCGGCGAGTTTCGGGTGGTGCGCGAGATTCGCGATCGATCGTATCGACAGGCGGAGGTGAACTGGTGCCCGGTGCGGCCCGACGCGCTCGATTGCGACGCCGAAACGATGGACGCATTGCGCGAGATGCTGTTCAGTTACCTGGGCGATGCCGCGCACGAAGCCTGGCGCACAATCGTCGAGCAGCGCGGCTTGCGCGGCGCCGAACTGATCAATTTCCTGTGCTTTCATCTCGACATCACGCCGCTCGAAAAGCAGACGCTGCTCGAGGCGCTGGCAGACCGGGTCGATTGCCTGCTCGATGTGCTGACCTTCAAGCTTGAAGAGCGCAAGCACGGGCCTGCCGGTACCAGTGGCGGCCCCGATACCGTCCAGTAGCGATACCTTAAAAGTGCGGCATGGCTCGCAGCCATCCTATGGCACCGGCGCGACACATTGCGGGCGGTTTGTGGCCGAATCGTAACGCGTGTCGCAAATGAGTCAGCATGCGCACAAACGCTACGGCTTTTCGCAAAATGCGGAATGATTTGCGAAAAGTTAGCCAATCTCGTGAATTCCCCAATGGAAGGCGAGCCGAGTTGGAGTTCATGATGGCTTAACATGCTGTCTTATTTGTATTAGGGCAGTTGCCGATAAATTCGGCATGATCGTTGCTTCCCCTTCTAGTCGAACGAACAACAGTCGGAATCCCAGCATCGATCGCCACGAACCGCTGAGGGCGGGCGCAGGCAACGGTCGGGTGAGGACAAAGTACGATGGAATGGGAAAATAGCGCTCTAGGGAATCTCTTCGTGCCGGACGTTCTAACGCCTGAGCAGTTTTACGACAGCCGGCGTGACGACAGCAACATCCGCCCTGTCAAGAAACTGATGATGGCAATTCTGGAGGACGCCCTTCGATGCTTCCAGAATAACTCGGACGCCAAGGGCGGCCCGCGCAAGCGCCTGTTCAGCGAGGCTGAGCAGTGGCTGATCGGTGAAGGCGGAGAGGGACCGTTCTCCTTCGAAACAGTGTGCGAAACGCTCGGAATCGAGCCCCAATTTCTGCGCAGAGGCCTGCGCGATTGGCGTACTCAGCAACTCGCGGGCGTGTCCACGCGGCGCTTGGCAAGGCGCTCGCCGGTGGTCCGGAGCGGCCGAATCAGTGCTCCAGCGCGTCGCGATGCGAAGCGCGCGGCGTCGGCGCAAGCTCGTTAGTCATTGGCCGGCACGAATCGAGCCGGCCCAAATTCCTGCCGAATAAAAAGGCGGCGCAACATCTCTCACGAGATGCTGCGCCGCCTTCGATCTTTTTACCGTGCCCGCGAGCTGATACAGCCCGTCGGCACTTGCGCCACTCCTAGCCTACGCTCTCAAGCGTTTCACTGCGGTGTAGGCGCCGGGGGCGCGCCGGGCACCGGAGCTTTAGCTGCCACTGCTCCTCCGGGCGGAGGCGGCACGTAGCCCTTGGGCTGCGCCTGCACCCATTGCTCGCAAGCCGGAATGTCGTCTTCTTCGAGCGACTCCTGCTGCATAATCTGCGAGTTGGACCAACCGTGCGTCTTCTCCCAGTGCACGCCCGGACACTTGACCGCCAGGTTGAAATTTCTTGCGGTCGTCGCCGCCGCGCCTGTGACAGGCGGTGCGCCCGCGGTACTGCCGCCTGCGGTGCTGCTGGCTCCGGTGCTACCGCCGCTGGTACCTTGACTCGAGCAACCGGCGATCAACAATGCCAGCCCTGTTGCCAGCGCCAATCCGATCTTCCGTTTCATGGCATCCTCCTTCAATCTAGGAACCCCTCCCAACTACCGAGCTAACATGCCTATCCGCCGTTCGTTTAAGCAGGGCCAAAATACACCGTCTGAAAAAATTAGCAAACCCCCCGTAATTCGCTCATAACGCCTGAAACACAGTTTGTTCACCCCGCTCTGAGCGTCGCGCGCGGCCCTCAAAACAGGCAAGTTCCAGATGCGCGAGGGTTTCGAAAGTCGCCGCCATCACGTGGAATATCGGTCTTTCTTCGCCGCCAAATACTTGCTGCGCAATTTCGAACGCGGTCTGCGGCGCTTTGCGCGTCAAATCGAGCATCTCGGCCTCTCGATACCGATGATGCTCTATCAACTGATTCGCGCGATGACGATGGTCGTGGTAGACGCCGCCGTGCGCCGGCAATACCAGCTCGACGTCGAATTTCTGCACTTTCATTTGCGACGCGATAAAGTCGCCGAGCGGGTTGCTCCCCACAGCGTCAGGATAGATTCCCACGTGTGGCGTAATCTTGGGCAGCAGGTGATCGCCGACGATCATCACCTTTTCTTTGCGCAGATAAATCACGTTGTGACCCGGCGAATGGCCCGGCGTCCAGATCACTTCCAGCTCGCGATCGCCGATTTTGATCACGTCGTGATCATCGATGTATTTGTCGGGCTGCGTGACCGGCCCGTACATCGAAGTGCCCATCCACGCCGGGCGCATCCCGGTCGGCGAGAATTGTTCGATCGGAAATCCGTGCTTGGCGAAAAATGCGCGCGACTCAGGGCGATCGTGTGGCGACATTTTACCGAACTCGATCATCCGGCCCGCGCGCTCGGCTTCCAGGCGATGAATATGCGTCGTCGCATGACTGCGCCGCCGAATCTCGCCTGACGCACCGAAGTGATCGATATGATGATGGGTCGCGACGATCGCATCGAGGTCCTCGATCTTGATGTCGAGTTCCGCCAGCGCTGCTTCGAGCGCGGCGATGCTCTCGGGCGAGTTCATCCCCGTGTCGACCAGCGTCCACGCGCCGTGACAGTCGATCAGATAGACATTGATGATGGTTGGCCGCATCGGCAGCGGCAGGAAGATCTCGTAGATACCGGGATGAACCTCAACTATTTTCGCCATCGATTACTCTCAGTGGCTGGTTTCGCATGACTCGGAAGTCCTTGCGCTCCGCCGCTTGCTTCGTGGACCGATCACTCGTGCAGCTCGTCTTTCACCTGGAAGGTCACTTTTAGTCGCACCTTCCATCGCACCACTTTGTTGGCTTCGACCATCGCGTCGATATTCGTGACGTGAGCGGTGTGGATGCCTTTGATCGTGACGCCGGCCCGCGAGATTGCTAATTGCACGGCGTCTTCCACCGAATTGGCCGAGATGCCCGTGAGGTCGATCGTTTTTTCAACCATGACGCTCAACCGCTCCTGCTGGGATTCATTTCCGCGCGATTGTTTGACGCTTACACTCGCGCGGCGCTACGCTCGACCCTGCACAGTGGTTAGCGCACGGCGAGATCTGAAACAAGGTGACATCGCGCGGACGTGCTCTGCGACTCGCTGAATCGAGGCGCGCGATTGGTCAGCTCCGGCTGGAGAGTCTGTAGTTGTCAGTCAAAATCGAGTCGCCTTCCGGCGAAGAAGCGCTAACCGAGTTCGTACTTTTTCAGCATCGGGTTTACGAATACCGCAGCGCGCGATGGGCCGCGATGGTCGCGGTGCAGTTGCCTATCCTGATGGGGGAAGGGCCGTTCGCCGTCGGGCGCAGGATTCGGCCGTTCACCGCGCGCGCTGACGGCAACCTCGTCGCACGCGCTGTTGCGATCATCGATGGCCATTATCAGCGTCATTGGAACGAACCGCTCGGGCATATCGTGATGTTCGAGGCGATGCCCAATACGCGCGACGCCGTCAACCTGATGATGGACGCGGCGTCGGAATGGATGAAGGCCAATGGCGCGACGGCGGCGCGCGCCGGCTACGGCCTGCTCGAGTTTCCGTTCGTGATCGATGACTACGAAACCCTGCCACCGGATATCTCGCGCCAGAATCCCGCGTACTACCACGCGCTGCTCAAGGACGCGGGCTTCGAAACGGAGCGCGGATGGGTTGACTACAAGATTGAGGTAACGCCGGAACTTGTCGCGCGCTACGAAAGCGCACTGGAAGCGAGCCGCCGCGCGGGTTTTCAAATCGTCACGCTCAAGGACCTGCCCGCCGCGCGCCGCATCCGCGATTTTGAACACACCTGGAACAGCGCATTCGCGCATCATTGGGGCGCGACACCGTTCACCACCGACGAGCTCACATTCCTGTTCGATTTCTTCGCGATGTCCGGCGCGCTGGATACTTCGCTGCTTGCGTATCGCGACGGCCAGCCAGTCGGCGCCCTGATGGTGACTCCGCCGAATTCTGATGGCGCAATTCTAAAGCCCGGCCGCAAGATCGCCAACAACGAGAGACTAAACTTTCTCGGCATCGGCGTACTCGAACAAGCGCGAGGCCGCGGCGTCAACCTCGCGATGGCCGCGCATTCGTACCTGAATCTGATCCGAAGCGGCTCGAAGTATCTGAGCTACACGCTGGTCCTCGACGACAACTGGCCGTCGCGCCGCACCGCAGAAAAACTCGGCGCCAAAGTTTGCGCGAACTACGTAACCTATCGCCGCAACTTCTAAGCGTTCAGTCTCGCCTCCCCCGACCGGTCCCCCTTCCCACATGGGAAGAGGTTAGGGGTTAGGTTGCCGGCATTCATCACATTGAGGGGCCCTCCCTTACCGATCGTTCAATCTCGTTTGCCAAACCGATCTGCGATGCTGTAAGACGAAAACAGTAGCGAGCCATACTCACCGACCTTGTCTTCGAAGGAGGGATCTTTCGATGGCCGATTTCGATCTTCACATCAAAGGTGGAACCGTAGTTGACGGAACCCGCGTCCCCCGTTACCGCGCGGACGTCTGGATCAAGGACGGCAAAATAGCGCAGGTCGGCGGGCGTGCTCCCGGCTTCGCGAAGAAGACTATTGACGCCGGTGGCATGATCGTCGCCCCCGGCTTCGTCGACTTGCATACCCACTATGACGCGCAGATTCGATGGGACCCCTACTGCACCATTTCGGGATGGCACGGCGTCACGTCGGTGGTGCTCGGCAATTGCGGCTTTGGCTTCGTGCCGGTCAAGCCGGATTTTCGCGAGCGCTCGATGCTCACGATGACGCGCACCGAGGCGATTCCGTATGAATCGATGAAGGTCGGGATGAAGTGGGATTGGGAAACGATTCCGCAGTATCTCGACTCGCTCGATCGCACCGCGAAGGGCGTCAACGTGATCCAGTATCTGCCGACCTCGTCGCTGTTGACGTACGTGATGGGCCTCGAGGCTGCCAAGACCCGCGCCGCCACGGACGAAGAACGCGCCGAGATGCGCGCGCTGCTCGCGGAAGGAATGGACGCCGGCCTCGGAGGCTTCTCGGTGCAGCGGCTTGGTCCCGATTCCACCCAAGCCGACTTCGACGGCTCGCCGATGGTTACCGACACGATGTGCGATGAGGACATCCTGAACCTCGCACGCGTGCTGCGCGAGCGCGACGAAGGCTTCATCCAGATCACACAGGCGACCGGACATATCAAGGATGATCTCGCATTCCTCGAAAGGCTTGCGGCCGAGGCGAATCGTCCGATTCTGCACAACGCTATCGCGCCCGCGCGCCGCGATCCCAAAGTTCATCAGCGCAGCCTCGCGTGGCTCAAGCGATGCCGCGAGAAAGGTCTCCCGATCTTCGGTCAGACCGCTACGCTCCGCACTGGCTTCGCGTTCACGCTCGAGCATTGGAATCTTTACGATGCGAGTCCCGCGTGGCGCACCGTCACGACTGGCAGCAACGAAGAAAAGATCGCGAAGATGAAGGATCCGGCTCTGCGCGAGGCGATTAAGCGCGAGCACGACGAGGCGAATAAGAAGCTCGAGGCAATCCAGGCGGGAGTCGGCGGACCGATCCGTCTTCTGATCGTATCGTGGGTGAACGACAAGCCCGAGCTGGAAAAGTACG